>JACQPK010000255.1 GCA_016207565.1 Elusimicrobiota bacterium | reverse complement strand
TTTCCTCTGCGTGCCTCTGCGTTATTCCGTTTTCCCTGCTACCGGGGAAACTTGGAGTCGCCGAACGCAAAAGATTGTCCCCCGCGTCGTCCGTCCGTCACCCCGCGTTGTCCTAGAATTCCAGTGCCCGGCGTGAGGTCCCTCCCCGAACGCCGGGCACCCCGCTTTCGGCGGCGCGGCCGATGCCCACTGGCCGCGCCGCGCCTTCTCCCCGGTATCCGGGCTGGTGCCCAGACCCGCCGCTCTCGGCGCCGGCGCGGACTAGACCCACTGCCGCCCCTCGGGTGCGACGGTCGGCCCCTGATGCGACCCGGCCCGCGGGCTATGCTCGGGGCATGAGACCTAGCTGGATCGTGCTGACGCTGGCGGCCGCGCTCCCCTGCCATGCCGCGGAGCCCCCGATGAAGGTGATGGCCCACCTCGGTGCGGGTCCGGCCGTCCGCTGCAAGGCCAAGCGCATCGGCTACGTGGTGACGCCCAAGCAGGCGGACGAGTGCCTCAAGGACCTGTCCGAGCTCGAGGCCTGGAACTCCTACTGGAAAGGGCAGCCGTTCTTGGGCGCCTGCGAGGATGCGCCGGAGTGGATGATCTTGTATCTCGACGTCTTCGAGCAGCCGAACCGCCGGGCGTGGATCAAGCGCGAGGTTCTGGACCAGCGCGGCTACTCCGACTATCAGGAGCGCCCGTGGAGGGCCGGCGACTCGGTGCGCTGGCTCTTCGGCGTGAAGAAGAACGGCTCGGCGTTTTTGGCCGAGACCTTCGGGCGGAGGTGGGAGTACGTCAACGACCTCCTGGACGCCGCCGACTGGACGCTCCTGCGGGAAGAGGCGGCCGAGCAGGCCGAGCTGGCCGACGCCGTCGCCCGAAAGCTGCCGCTCGCGCGGCTCGAGGCAATCCAGTCCAGGGCGGACGGCACGGCCGAGCGCCGCGCGCTGCGGCGCAAGGAGCTCGCGGAGATCCGGTCCTTCGTCGAGACGACCGGCCGCGTCCACGAGCGCCTCGAGGAGGCGACTCGGCGGCGCGAGGGTGAGCTCCGGCGTGAGCTGGCGAGCCGCCTCGATCCCGAGGGCCTGCGCCGGAAGGCCCTGCGCCTCATCAAGGAACGCTTCGGCGGAGGGCGGATGGGGACCGCCGAGCTGGACGCCGCGCTCGCCGAGGCGGGAGCCTTCGTGAGAGCCGCGCGGGGCTCGCCGGGGAGCGAGACCGTGACTCCGGCGGAGACCGCTCAGAACCCGCTGCAGGCGCCTCGTCCCGTGACGTACTACGAGCAGGCGGTCGCGGCCGAGGGTTATCGCCGGAGATAACACGGGGCCTTCGCGAAACCTCCACGAAGGCATCGCGGCCTCCGGTCTACAATGTGGGGAGCGGAGGACGCCATGTACACCTATCAGCCCCGGGCGGAGCTGCGCCCCAAAGGACTCGACGGCATCTCGGAGGAGCAGATTAAGCAGCATTGGAAGCTCTATGAGGCCTACGTCGACAACGTCAACGAGCTCAACCGGTCCATCGCGACCCTAATCGAGGACGGCAAGTTCGGCCCCGAGTACTCGGAGCTCAAGCGGCGGCTCGGGTTCGAGTACAACGGCATGATCCTCCACGAGCACTACTTCTCGATCCTGCGCAAGGGGAGCAAGGCGCCGGGGCCGGGCGGCGAGCTCGGCCGCGCCTTCGAGGAGTCCTTCGGCGGCTTCGAGAGCTGGAAGAAGGAGTTCACCGCGATCGGCAAGATGCGCGGGATCGGCTGGGCGATCCTCTACTTCGACCCGCTCCACGACGTGTTCTCCAACCACTGGATCACGCTGCACGAGGAAGGGCATCCCGCCGGCTTCGTGCCGATCCTGGTGATGGACGTGTGGGAGCATGCCTACATGGTGGACTGGGGCACGGACGGGAAGCCCGACTACATCGAGACGTTCTTTAGGAACGTGCACTGGGCGAAGGTCGAGGAAAACGCCCGGCTCGCCAGGCGAGCCGTCCACGCGTAATAATGATATCCTCGCCGCCGGCATGGAGATCCTGCCGGTCGACGCGGAGTGCGCCTTCACGTTGTTTACGGCGCTGAAGCTCGACGGTTTCTTCCCGGAGCTGACGGCCGACGAGGCGAAGATGCTGTTTCCGCGCTCGGCGCTGGAGAAGCACGCGGCGGGCTCGGCGGTGCTGAAGCAGGGCGACCCCGGCCGGGACCTCTACATCATCCACACGGGCTGGGTGTCGGTCACCCAGGCGTTCGGGACGGCCGCCGCGGAGCTGTCGTCCTTGGGCCCGGGCGCGATCTTCGGCGAGATGGCGATGATGCGCGACGGCACGCGCGGCGCCAACGTCGTCGCGACGACGGAAGCCGCGATCTTCCGCCTGGCGTTCGCGGACGTCCAATACCTGCTCAAAAACAACGCGAAGCTGGGCCAGCACCTCCAAGCCCTAGCCACCGCCCGCTCCTAAGAAAAAGTAAACCCTGGGGACAGTCCCCAACGTTTACTTTTTTGACCGCTCTCGTCGAGGAAGGGAACTAAATGGCGGCCTTATCCGTATATATGGGTAAGCTATGCCACGACTCAGCCGAGAACTGTGCGACCGCGGGCTATTTCATGTGATGGCCCGGAGTATTCCCGGGATTCTGCTTTTCGAGCAGGACTCCTACAAGCAGCGCTTCCTTGCCGAGATCGCCAAGGCGATTCGAACCCACGTCGCGGAGCTTTACTCGTTCTGCGTCATGACGAATCATTTCCACCTCCTCCTGAGCACCGAGAGGGTGCCGGTGGGCCGTTTGGTTCAACCGGCCATGGCCATCGTGGCGCAGCGCTGGAACTGGGAACACCAGCGGAAGGGGCCGATCTACGACGACCGGGCGAAGGCCAAGGCCGTCACGACGGACCGGTACTTCCTGAATGCCGCCCGATATATCGAATACAACCCGGTCAAAGCCGGCATCGTCGAGCGCCCGGAACAGTATCCTTGGTCCAGCGCCCGGGCATATGTGAGCGGCGATTCCGACAATCTCACGAGCACTGAGAGGCTGCTGGCGAGCCTCTCGAAGCTGGATGTCCCGGTCGACTACCGGAGGTGGCTCGGCTCGGCCGAGCGGGCTGCCTGGCCGTACCCCGACGAGCCCGAGTGGGAGTCCTCTCCCGAGCCGACAAGCGCGGCGCCGGCGATTCCGCCGGCGCTCTTACAGCTGGCAGAAGAGGTGGCGACGCGACACGATGTTCCGCTCCCGGAGTTCCTTGGGCCGGCGAGCCGGCATGCACTGGCGGCCGCTAGACGAGAGTTCATTTGGCAAGGGTCGGCCAGGGGGTTCACGGGGGCGGCGATCGCTCGAATGCTGGGCCGCAGCAAAGCGTTGGTGTCGCGGGAGCTCGCGCGAAAAAAAGTAAACGGTGGGGACTGTCCCCAGGGTTAACTTTTTTTGCGGGAGGCGCAGAGGGGGTCGGGGCGGCATTTCTGCCACCGCGCGTTGTCGCAGAGGAGATGCGTCTTCTTGTCGCGCACGACGCGCATTTGGCCGGCGGAGCAGCCGCCGACGCCGCAGCCGATGTCGCGCCAGCGCCCGAAGTCGGACTCTAGGCAGACCTTCTTGCCCGTCTTCGGGCACTTCGCGTCCGTCACGCAGCGCCACCGGCCGCCGCCCTTGCAGTCGACGCCCTGCTTCGGCTCCCGGCCCTGCAGCAGGCGGGTCTCTTCGCAGTCGCCCGCCCCGCAGGCGTAGTCCTTCCAGGCCGTGAGGTCTTTCTCCACGCACCGGCGCGGCTTGGCGTCGCAGGCGCAGCGGCCTCGCGCCGCGCAGCGCCAGTCGCCGCCGCGCTCGAGGCACTGGAAGTGCACCCAGTTGTCGAGGCAGAGGTCGCGCGACGCGTCGTAGTAGGACTGCGTCGAGTCGACCCACCCGCCGTCGTCGCCGGGGATCCTACGCAGCTCGCGGCGGCACTTGCAGACGTGCTCCTGCTCGCTGCGGCACGCCGTGTCCTTGGCCGCCTCGAAGGCGTAGCGCGCCTTCTCCCCGCCGTTGCAGAGATGGCCCGAGTCCGCGGCCAGGACGGGGAGTGCCAAGAGGAGCGCGAGGAGGGTCACGACGACCACTCTACTAGACGGCCGCGCTCTTGAGCAAGGACGGGTGGTCGGCCTTGCCGTCCGCGGCGGGCGCCGGCTCGGCGAAACGGCCGCGGGCGGCCCCGCGCTCGAGCCGCTCGTAGTCGGTCCCCAGGGTCCAGGTGATCCAGCACCAGGCGGCCGCCAGGGGCAGCATCGCGACGGAGACGCCCGCCGGCCCGAGGCCCGCGAAGTCGGTCAGGATCAGCAGGATGAAGCCCGCGAGCCCGCGCGCGAGGCGGTAGACGAACATCTCGATGTAGGGCTTGGCGCGGAAGATCACGTCCTTGTTGGTCGCGGTGTAGATCGTCTCCTTGCCGGCCTTGAACCAGGCGTGCCGCTGGCCTTCCTCGAAGCCCTTCATCAGGATCGCGACGCCGAGCACGGGGAGGAGGGCGTAGGCCGCGCCGGCGATCACGATCGAGGCCGGCACGGTCGTCAGCGCGACGTGGACGCCGCCGCGCTTGAGGAGATGCGAGGTCACGAAGAAGGAGCCGATGAAGACCAACGCGTTGCGCCAAAGCTCGAACGAGGCGAACACGCGGGCGTAGGAGGCCCGCTCGGGATACGCCGCGTGCATCGCCGAGCTGAAGATGTAATCGACGAAGTCCGGCACGAAGCGCTCCATGCAGACGACGGCCACGAGGAGCGTCAGCGTGCGGGAGGCGAGGATGGAGCGCAGGATCGACGGCAGGTCCCCGAAGTGCATCGAGTCAAAGCCCTCGATCGCGTTCACTCGCGGGGCCGAGCGGCCGTCCGTCAGCCGCTCGAGGGCGAGCATGCACCCGAGGATCAGGGCGTAGATCCCGCCCGCCACGAGCAGCATCGCGGGGACTCCCCAGGTCTCGACGAAGGTCTTGGTGAGGCCGGCGCCGATGAAGGCCCCGACCATGCCCGCGGCGCCGATCTTGCCGAAGTGGCGCTTGGCCTCATCCCCCGAGAATACGTCGTCGGCGTAGGTCCAGAAGATGGTCGTGGACATGATCGAGAAGACGTCCGTCCACACGTAGAGCACCGGCGAAAGCCACTTGGCCCCGTCCCGCACGAACCACCAGAGGACGACGAAGTTCGCGAGGAAGAAGGCGATCAGCCCGCCGATGAGGCGCTTGCGGGGCAGATGCGTGAAGAGCGAGTAGAGCCACACCGCGATGCCCGTGCAGAGCGCCGTCCCCATGTAAACCCACGGGAGGATGCGCGGGCCGAAATCGGCCATGACCATCGCCGAGCGCACCGGCCGGAGCACGTAGTAGGCGCAGATGGCCGCGAGCAGCCAGGCGAAGAGCAGCGCGATCTTGGCGGGGACGACCCAGCCGGGCGCGGTCCTGTTGTCTTCCATGCGGAGCGTATTAGACCACAAATCGGCGGCCCCGCTCCCGGTCTTTCGACCGGAAGCGGGGCCGTCTTTGGGCCTAGCGGCCGCTGGGTCCCATGCGCCGGGCGGCGGCGAAGCTTCCGGCACCCTTCCCGCCGCCGGGCGGCGTGCCGCCGCCGAACTGCTTCACGAGGGCGCGGAACTCGTCGCCCTCGAGGGTCTCCTTCGTCTGGAGGACGGGGACGATCTGGTCGAGCACCCCGCGGTACTTGGCGACGATCTCGGTCGCGACCTTCTCCTGCTCGAGGAGAATGCGCTTCACCTCGGAGTCGATCTTCTGCTGGGTCGCCTCGCTGACGGCCTGGAGCTTGCCGCCTCGGCTCATGAAGTTGCCCTGTTCGTTCTGGACGAAGCTGACGGGGCCGAGCTCGTCCGACATGCCGTACGCCATGACCATCTCGCGCGCCAGCCCCGAGGCGTTCTGCAGGTCGCTGGAGGGCCCGGTCGTGATCTCGCCGAAGACGAGCTGCTCCGCGGCGCGGCCGCCCATCGCCATCGCGATGCGGGCGAGGAACTGCGCCTTGGTCCAGTAGGCGCGCTCCTCGGCGGGCTGAGACATCGTGACCCCGCCCGCGCCGGTGTCGCGTGGGATGATCGTGATCTTGGTGATCGGGTCGCCGCCGGGCACGAACGTGCCCACGATCGCGTGGCCGAGCTCGTGGTAGGCGGTCTGCTTCTTGTCCTTCTCGGTCATCGCGTGCTTGCGCTCGCCGCCGAACTCCACGAGCTCGATGGCATGGCGGAGATGGTCCTGCTTGATCACGATCTTGTCCGGGCTCGCGTTGTCGCGGCGGTTCTCCCGCGCCGCCAGCGTCGAGGCCAGGTTCACGATGTTGCGCAGGTCGGCCGGCGACATCCCGGCCGTCTGCCGGGCGATCTCCTTCGTGTCGAGGTCGGGCGCGTAGGGGACGCCCTTCTTCTTGCGCTTGTTGACGTAGAGGTTGAGGACCGCCTCGCGGCCCTTCACGTCCGGGAGGGTGAAGATGACCTTGCGATCGAACCGGCCCGGCCGCAGCACCGCCGGATCGAGCATGTCGATGCGGTTGGTGGCCCCCACGATGATCACGAGCGGCTTCGATCCGTCGAGGTTGTCCGACATGCCGTCCATCTCGACTAGGAGCTGCGTCACCGCGGCGTTGGTCTCGCGCTCGGCGCCCTGGTCTCCGTCGAGGCGTTTGCCGGCGAGGGCCTCGATCTCGTCGATGAATAGGATGGTCGGCGCCTTCTGGCGCGCCGCGGCGAAGAACTCCCGGACCTTGTTGGCGCTCTCGCCCACGTACTTGTTGATGAAGGCGGGCCCCTCGAGCGACATGAAGTTCACGCCGGCCTCGTTCGCGAGCGCCTGCGCGGTAAACGTCTTGCCGGTGCCGGGGGGGCCGGCCATGAGGATGCCGGTCGGGATGTCGGCGCCGGCGCGGCGGTAGCGTGCCGGGTTCTTCAACATGTCGACGATCTCCATGAGCTGCTCTTTCTGCTCGTCGATGCCGACGACGTCGTCGAAGGTGATGCGGCCGTCGTTTCCGCCCTGGCTCGGCGGCGGCTTCGAGCCCCAGCCGTTCCCGCGGACGTCCGCGCGGTCCGCGTCGCCCGCGCCGGCCGACCCGTCCATGAACCTGCCGATGTTCGACTCGAGCTCGGACTTCTTCCGGCCGAGCTGGTCGCCCAAGCCGGAGATCTTCTCGCCGATGCCGCGGAGCTCCTTCGTGTGCCCGGCGTTGCGGCGCGCGGGCGGCGGCGTCTTGAGCCGCACGTAGACGTCGGCCCAGGTCGGGGCGTCGTCTTTGAAGAGGGTCGGGAGCTTGGTCCGGAGCGCGTCGCCCTCGAGGTTATTGAGGAGGCCGAGCCTCAAGCGCTGCTCGACCGCGGGGTGCTTGCGGTTGGCGGTCACGAGCTGGACCAGCTCGCGGGTGATCGCCGGCTCTTTGCGCTCCAGGTCGATGGCCACCCGGTCGCGATACGACAGGGCCTCCGCGTGCGCCGAAAGCATCAGTCCCAAGCCCGCGACCAGCGTCCATCTGCGAATCCATGACACGCCCATTCGGTCCCTCCTAAACGATCGGGCGAGTGTAACCAGTTCGGTTCCGGTCCGCCTGGGCAGGCAGGCACCGAACCGGTTGGGTCGCGGCTCCCAGGTCCGAGTAGGCAATCGGCACTCAAGGCGTTCCAGAAGGCCCTAAAGTTTCTGGGTCCAGGGGCCTAGATTCTTGTTGCCAGCCCGGCACCGGATATTATTGAATCCCGGCGACAGGGGGTGGTTCATGAAGCTGACGAACCGATGGGAACGGGTCGCGGTCCTCGCGACTCTCGCCGCAGGCCTGGCGTTGCCGCTCGCCGCGCAGAACAACAACAACCCGCGTCCGGTCCATCCGAACGTGATCTACGGCTCCGATGACCGGCTCGACATCTTTCAGGTGAAGAACCAGCGGGCCTTGGCCTTGGCGGACTCCACGGTCGCCCTCTTCCAGGGCTCCGACGTCTCGGCCGACGCCGAGAACCCCGGCCGCTCGAAGCTCGCGGTGGAACACTACGGCCAGAGCATGCGCCTATGTAAGGAAGAGCCGTTCTACAACCAGCCCAACGGCGCCTTCTGCTCCGGCTCGCTGGTCGCCCCCGACATCATCATGACCGCGGGCCACTGCGTGCGCTCGCAGTCCGCGTGCGAGGGGACCAAGTTCGTCTTCGGCTTCTCCGTCAAGAAGGAAGGAGAGTACCCGAACAGCGTCGCCACCGACGACGTCGTCTCGTGCGTGAAGCTCCTCGGCCGCGAGGAAGTGGGCTCCGGGGCGGACTGGGCGCTGGTCCGGATCGACCGGAAGGTCACGCACCACAAGCCGCTCGAGCTCAACCGCACGGGCGTCCTGAAGAAGGGCACGCCGATGTTCGTGATCGGCCACCCCGCCGGCCTGCCGACGAAGGTCGCGGGCGGCGCGACGGTGCGCGACGAGACGCCGAACGGCTACTTCGTCGCCAACCTCGACACCTACGGCGGCAACTCGGGCAGCGCCGTGTTCAACGGCGTCTCGGGGCTCGTCGAGGGCATCCTGGTGCGGGGCGAGACCGACTACGTCTGGAAGGACTCGTGCCGAGTCTCCTTCGAGTGCACCAACGAGGGCTGCCGGGGCGAGGACGTGACGAAGATCTCCGCGGTCTACTCGAGCCTCAACGAGAACGGGGTGGCGAAGAAGGCGCTTCAGTCCCCGAGCGAGACGGCCCTGGCGCTGATCGGCCAGGCCGGAGCCGACCCAGACTCGTTCGGCATGGTGGGCGCCGCCGCCCTCCTGGACCAGATCCAAACCATCGAGCAGTAAGTAAAGTGGGGACAGTCCCCACTTAACTTGCTTCACCAAGGCGCGCCGGCTAGGAGCCGAAAAGCTCCTTCCAGCGCGCCTTGAACTTTATCGGGCGCGTCGCCAGCGCGGCTGGCCGCGACGGCAGGCGCGCCGCCCGGAAGTCCTCCGTCGCGCCGCTCTTGCGCAGCTCGAAGTGCAGGTGCGGCCCCGTCGCGTTGCCGGTGACGCCGACATAGCCGAGGACCTGGCCTTGCACGACGGGGACGCCGCGCCGGACGCCCGGCCCGAAGCGGCCGAGGTGCCCGTAGAACGTCTCGCGCTGCCCCTCGTGCGTGACGACGACGAGATGGCCGTACTCGCCTTTCCAGCCCGCGAAGCTGACGCGCCCGTCGGCGACCGCGACGATCGGCGTCCCCATCTCCGCGGCGAAGTCCGTCCCCTTGTGGCGGCGCATGGGCCAGCCGAGCGGCGACGAGCGGAACTTGCCGAAGCCCGACGAGATCCACCGGTAGCGGACGGGGGCCTTGAGGTACGTGCGCTTGACCGAGCGGCCGCGCCGGTCGAAGAAGCCGGCGTCCCAGCGCATCGCCGAGATCCTCCCGGTCAGCGCGCTCTCGTAGACCGCGCCCTCGAGCCTCCAGCCGATCGGCTTGTTCAGCGCGACGCGCTCGGTCCAGATCGCCTGGAACGTGTCGCCGTCTTGGGCGTCGGCGACGAGGTCGATCGACCAGCGGAAGAGGTCGACGAACTCGTGCATCGTGTCGGGAGGCATCCCGGCGCCGACGAGCGAGACGGGCACGCCGCCCCGGACCTCCCCTTTCGCGTGGACGAGCCGCTCCTCGACGGGCGCCAGCAGCACGCCCGCGCTTCCGCGCCCGACGATCGCGCGGCGCTTCCCGCGGAAGGCCGTGACGTGGTGGAACCCCTCCGGTCCGGCGACGACGACGAAGGGCCCCTTCCAGTCCTTCCCGAGCTTGCGCAGGACGGCCTGGCCGACCGAGTAGGCCTCCTCGTGCGCGGAGCCGAGCTGCATGAGCGCCCGGGTGATCGATTTGTCCCCGCCGCGGCCGAAGCTCCGCGAGGGCTGGCCGTAGGGCTCGTCCACGATCTCCGCCTTCGCGGCGAGATCGCGGTGCAGCCAGGCGGCGCCGACCGCCAAGAATGCGGCCAACAGGACGAGCAGCCGCCAGCGCAGTTTGACCGGTTGCGTCTTGGCCTTGCCCACGCACCCCCAGTGTAGCCGACGTTAGGCGCGAGTGCTATACTCGCCGTCGATGCTTTTCTCGCGTCCCCTGGGCCTCATCCTCGTCGGGGGCGGCTCCCACGGCGCCTGGCAGCTCGGCGCGGTGGCGGCGCTGGCGGAGGCGGGGCTCTCCTTCGACCGGGTGATCGGCACCTCCATCGGCTCGATCACCGGCGCGGCCTACGTCCTCGACGAGATTCCGCAGGCGCTCAAGTTCTGGCGCGGCGTCAGCGACCTCCGGCTGATGCGGTTTTCGCCACGGCTCTCGCCGTTCAGCCTGTTCTCGGACGAGCCGCTGTGGGAGACGCTCTCGTATATAAAGGAAGAGACGGCGAAGTCGCGCACGCGCTGCGAGTTCACCGTCGTCGCGCTCTGCAAGGACGACGGCCGCCACCATTACGCGCGGTTCACGCCGAACGGCGCGGCCGGCTGGGACGGGCCCCTCGTCGGCAAGCTCATCGCGAGCTGCGCGATCCCGAAGGTGTTCCCGCCGGTGAGGCTCACGGTGGACGGCGTCGAGCGGCAGTACATCGACGGCGGCGCGATCGGCCGCGAGTGGCCCAGCTACGAGGCGATGGCCGGCTGCTCCGACGTGCTGCTCCTCCACATGTTCCGGCCGGAGGAGGTGCGGGGGCTTCAGTGGGTCAAGCGCCTCCGCCGCGACCCGCTCGGTCGTGACGTCGAGTCGGCGCTGGCCGGGCTCCTCGCCCGCGAGCGCCCGCCGCGCGTGTGGCGGCTCGTCCCGTCGAGGCGGCTCGGCTACAGCGGGTTCTGGTTTAGGACCGAGGACTGCGCGCCGGCCATCGACCTCGGCTATGAGGACGCCCGCGCCTTCCTGAAGGACCCCGGCCCCTACAAAGTCTAGCGCAGGGCTTGCCGCAGGTCGGCGATCAGGTCCTGCGGGTTCTCGACGCCGATCGACAGCCGCACCATCTTGTCCGAGATGCCCATCCGGAGCTGCTCCGCGCGGGCGACGTCGGCGTGCGTCATCGTCGCCGGGTGCTCGGCCAAGGACTCCGTGCCGCCGAGGCTGACCGCGAGCTTGATCAGCTCGAGCCGGTCGAGGAAGCGGAAGGCCGCCGTCTCGCCGCCCCGGACGTCGAAGGAGACGACCGAGCCGGCCGCCGAGCACTGCTTGCGGTAGATCGCGTAGTCGGGCGTTCCCGGCTTGAGGTGCCCGAGGTAGTACACGCGCTCGACCTTGGGATGCCCCTTGAGGTAGTCCGCGACGTAGCGCGCGTTCTTCATCTGGCAGGTCATACGGAGCTTGAGCGTCTCGAGGCTGCGCATCAGGAGCCAGCCGGTCCAGGGCCCGGTCATCGTGCCGAGGAAGGTGCGCAGGGTGCGGACGCGGCGGATCACGTCTTCGCCGCCGAGGCACGCGCCGGCGATCACGTCGGAGTGCCCGCCGATGAACTTCGTCGCCGAGTAGATGACGAGATCCGCGCCGTGCTTGAGCGGGTGCTGCCACAGCGGGCCGAGGAACGTGTTGTCGATCGCGACGTAGACGCGGCGGCCGTTCGAGAGCCGCTTGGCCAGGCGGGCGCACGCCTGGATGTCGACCAGCGCGTTCGTCGGGTTGGCGGGCGTCTCGACGTAGATCATCGCCACCCGCTCCTTGAGGTCCGGCGACGCGATCGCGGCCTCGGCCGCCGCGATGCCTTTGCCCGCCGGGAACCCGACCGCGGTGATGCCGAAGCGGCTGAGCACGTGCCGGAAGAAGTAGTCGGTGCCCCCGTAGAGCGGCTCCGAGTAGAGCAGCACGTCGCCGGGCTTGAGCATCTCGAGCAGCGCGGTCGAGATCGCGGCCATGCCGCTCTCGAACACCGCGCACGCCTGGGCGCCGTCCCAGAGCTTGAGCCGCTCCTCGAGGATCTCGAGGTCGGGGTTGTTGAGGCGGCTGTAGATGAGCCCGAGCGCCTCGCTCGGCCCGCGCTCGCGCAGGCCGTAGGCCAGCTCGAAGAAGGCCTTCCCTTCGCGCGCGTTGCGGAAGACGAAGGTCGACGTCTGAAAGATGGGGCATTTGAGCGCCCCTTCAGAGAGCTCCGGCTTGTAGCCGTAGCTCATCATCAGGCTCTCGGGGGAGAAAGCTCCGGCCGGGGCCTTCTTCGGTTTCCGCATCGCGCCTCCCTACGGAGACGCAACGTCACGGCCAACTCAGGAGGGGGTGACGTCCTTGGGGTAGAGGCCGTACCAGGTCGCCAGCACCCGCCCGGTCGATTCCTCGGAGGCCCGGTACCGCAGCACGACGAGCCCGCCGTTGCGCCGCACCTCGTAGCGGTGGCAGACGCCTCCGCGGCAGAGCCCGAAGCGCACGGCCTTCTCATCGAACTCCGGCCCGGGCCCTTCGACGGGCGTGTTGCGCACGACGTCGCGGATCCACTGCTGCAGGTCCGGCCGCTCGGCGATCTCGTCGACGGGCCTAAACGTCTGGATGGGGAAGACGCGCAGCCCGCGCCCCTCGACGTCCGCGCCGACGAGGACGCTGTTGAGCGGCTCGGCCGGACGCTCGGGCTTAAACAGCCGCCCCGCTCTCCAGCGGAGCATCTCGGTCGGGGCCGGCGCGGCGTCACGGGCGCCCTCGAAGAGCTCGCGCGCCGCGGCGTAGTCAGGACCCGAGGGCCGGGCCGGCTCGGCGGCGCCGGTCCCGCGGGCGGCCACGACGCGGCCGACGAGCGGCGCCGCCGGCACCCCGAGCCCGGGTTTGAGGGTGGCGGCCAACGAAAGCGCCTGGCTCAGCGCGGGGGTCGACGGGGGAAGGGCCGGCGCCGCGCCCAGCCAGACGGAGACGACGGGCGCCGCGACCGCCGCGGCCTTGATCACCACGGCCGCATTATACCGCGAGACGCCTACAGGCCCATCATGAAATCGGCGACGGTCGCCGCGCCGATCACGCAGTGCCCGCCCGGCCGCTCGCGATAGACCGGCGGTCTGCCCGCGGCGGCCAGCGCCTTCGCGAGCGCGCGGGCTCCCGGGAGGAACCCGAACTCGTCTTCGGCGTTCGGCTCGATCAGCATCGGCGCGGCCTTGCCCGAGGCGGCCAAGGCGAGGGGGTTCTCTCGCCGCCACGTCTCGGCCCCCGCCAGCCGGGTGGTGAACAGCGCGCGGCCGTCCTGGACCTCGCGCGCGTTCGCGCCGGGCAGCTTCATGAGCGCGGGCGCGATCGAGTCGTCGAAGGGGTCCCCCTCGAAAAGCGCGGGGCAGGAGAGCGCCGCTCCGGCCCAGCCCGGCGCCTGGAGCGCGAGCACCGCCGAGTTGTAGCCTCCCATCGACATGCCCCACGCGAACTTCCGGGACGCGCCGGACTCGAGCTCGTCGACGGTCCGGGTGAACGCCTCGAGGTTCACGACCTGGCGCTTGCCGGGCTCCTTCGACAGCACCCAGTGCGGCCCATAAGACAGGCTCAGGACGCGGGGCGCCGGCTTGCCGGCCTTCCGGTAGCGGGCGAAGAACGAGCGGGCCAGGCCGATCGTGCCGAAGCTCTTCTCGTCTCCGGTCGCGTAGTGCAGGAACACGAGGAGCGTGGATTCGTCCACGGGGCCGGACTTCGGGGCGAAGCGGCAGCCGCGGAGCCCGTCTTTCCCTTCGAAGCAGGCCGTCTTCGCCGCCGGTCCGGAGAGGTACTCTCTCGTGAAGTTCCAGTTGCGCCGGAGGGCGCACCCCGAGGACAGCAACGCGACGACCAGTCCCAGCAGCGCCGCTCGTGTCACGAGCGCAGTATACCTATTGCCAACTCGGCTTCGCCTCTGCTATTCGAAGCGGGTGACGCCGCTCCTGCTCGCGCTCCTCGTCGCCGCCCCGGCGCTCGGCGAGGCAGAGCCCCCCGCGCTTCGCGGCAAGCGCCTCTACGCGAGGATGTGCGCGGTCTGCCACGGGCTGAACGCCGAGGGCTACCACGCCGACAACGCGCCCGCGATCGGCGCGGCGGGCTACCTCGGTTCGGTCTCGGACGAGTTCCTGCGGAAGGTGATCGCCGACGGCCGTCCCGAGACGACGATGTCGGCCTGGTCGGCGACCCGCGGCGGGCCGCTGTCCTCGGCCGACGTCGACGACGTGGTCGCCTACCTGCGCTCGATGGACCCCGGCGAGCACGCGCCGCTCGACGAGCGTCCGCTCAGCGGCTCGGCGGAGAAGGGCAAGCCCCTCTTCGCGCTCCACTGCGCCGACTGCCACGGCCAGACGGGCATGGGCGGCAACGCCCCCGCTGTCGGCAACCCGCCGTTCTTGCGGGACGCCTCCAACGGCCTCCTGCGCCGGGCGATCGCCGAAGGCAGGGGCGAGCACATGCCGGGCTTCCAGGAGAAGCTCGGCGACGCCGGCATCGACGACATCATCGCGTGGCTGCGCGTGCTCGAGTCGAGCGCGCCCGTGGAGGCCTCGCCGCAGGCGGCCCCGGCGCCGCCCTTGCCTCTCGGGCAGGCCGTGATCCACCCGAAAGGCCCCGAGCCGGAGGGTTTCAAGGCCTATCCCGCATTCACGCCGGCCGACGTGGTGAAGCGTCAGCTCGACCGCGGCGCCAAGATGGCGTTCCTCGACGCGCGCGCCGCCTCCGACTACCTCACGGAGCACATCAAGGGCGCGGTGAGCGTTCCGTTCTACGACCCGGCCCCCTATCTCCCGGCGCTGCCGAAGGACACCTGGCTCATCTGCTACTGCGCCTGCCCGCACTCCGCGTCGGGGCATCTGGCGGGGAAGCTGCTGGCCGCCGGATTCCGGAAGGTGACCGTCCTCGACGAGGGCTACCTGTACTGGAAGAACAAGAAGTACGGCGTGCGAAAAGGCCCCGACCCCTAAGGGCGGCAGCGCGACATGGTGTGGACGTCTTCCCACTCGCCCGCGCCGGGGCCCGGGTTGCGCACCTTCCCCTGGTAGATCCAGCCCTGGGCGATCATCGCCTGCTTTTGCGCCGTGGTGATGCTGCAGGAGATCGAGTACGTCACGTCGAAGCTGCTGGTGAAGTACTGGAACTCGGGGCCCGAGGCCCGCTGGGAGCACTTCCACGTGGCGCTGCCCCACCTGGGCCGGTCGAGCCAGCACTGCGGGCATGAGGCGTCGTCGTAGACGTGTCCGCCCTGGAGGGTGGGGGCGTTGACGCCCAGCGCGGCGTATTCCGCTTCGGAGATGTCGCAGGACTTATGGAAGGTCCACGTGCGACGCTCCTGGGCGCCGGGGAGGTCTCCGACGCGCGCGGTGCAGGTGTGGGTTTCGCTCTCGCGGCGCTCGGCGGGGCAGCCCGCGGCGCAGAACGCCGGAGGGGTCGCGGGCGCCGCGGGCGCGCAATTTCGCGTCCACGCGTCGGAGGGGATCGTGCACGGCATCGCGAGGCACTTCGCGATGCAGGCCGGCTCGTCCTGGCCGAAGCCGTCGAGGCACGCCTTCCACGCCTCGATCGGGAGGCAGGCGCCGACGCAGGCGTCCTTGCACGCGGCGTAGATGCCGAGCCGGAAGCACGCGCCCCACAGCCCGTGCTGCGCGATCAGGCCGTCGTTCTCGACGAGCGGACGGAACTCGTCGCGGACCCGCGGCGGGTCGCCTTCGCAGAACTGCGGATAGAGCCGGCAGAAGGCCTCGATCTTCTTGTCGCCCGGCCCCGCCGCGCCGATCGATTGCAGCTTGCCCACATCATGGGCGGCGGGGCCGGAGGTCCAAGCGTTGGACGTCCCCGCGGGACCGGCCGCCCCCGCGCCTCCGGGACCGGCGGCCGCTCCGGCCGCGTGCGCGGCATGCGTGCCGCCGCCGGCCGGCGACGCGGCGGTGCCGGGGCGGCCTCCCCCGGGCCGCGCCGTGAAGAGGAGTGCCGCGCCCGGCCGCGCCGGCGCCGGCAGGGGCGCGCCTGGGCTGCGGAGCAGGGCCTTCAGGTGCTCGTCTTTGGCGGCGGCCAGCTGGGGGCGCTCGTAGAGGCTCCACAGCGCGGAGCTGGCCGCGGAATCCTTCGCCAGGCGGCTCACCATCGTCCGGAAATCGGCGCTTTGGCGGAACGCCCGCAGGACGCCGGTGGCGCCGAGCTTCTCGCCCGCGGCCGCGCGCCGGCGCGCCTCTTCGTCGATCCTCGCGGCCTCGGGGTTCCGCTGGATCTCGTCGCGGAGCTTCTTCGCCGCCTCATTGTCCTCCTTCGCGGCGAGCTCGAGGAGCGTGAGGAACTCGCCGTATTCCATGTCGCCCCCCGGGAGCCGGCCCTTGACCATGAGGCGGTCCTGCTCCGGGTCGTCGTCATCGGGCTCGGGAAGCGGAGGGGAGGGACGGGCCGGCAGCGCGGCCGCCGGCGTGCCGGCGCGGGCGAGCTCCGGGACCGCCGCGCGTCGCCGGGCGGCGACGAACAGGACGCCGCCGGCCAACGCCACGACGAACGCGGCCACGGTCAGCCTGCCGGAGTTGTCCGGCTCCGAACCGCGCACCTGCACGCGAGCAGGATAGCAGCGGACCTAATCGCGCGCCAGACCGGCGTAGGCGAAGGCGCGGCGCTTCACGAAGCCCAGGCGCTCTCAGGCCATCGCGACCAGCTTCCCCTGGTCGACTTGACGCAGGGACTGCTGCGCGGGTCGGGCGGTCGCGCAACCTGGCGGCGGCGTCGCGCGTTTCATCGGCGTGGGGCAGGAGCGGATCGTGGACAAGTATTGGATCTCATCCGGCGGCGTCCTCCACCACGTCCGCGACAACCACCAGGACTGGGCGCGCCGCTGGCTGCGGCGCGAGCGGCGCCGCTTCAAGGACGGCTGGCGCGCCCAGTCGGTGCTCTTGGACCGCGGCTGGACACGGGTCCAGCTTTACGACCATGGCGGACTCGGGCTCCACGGGATCCGGGGAGCCGTGGGCCGCCGAGGCCCCGCGGTCCTCCGCGTCATTCCCCGGCCACGCCGGGTTTACCTGCTCTATCATCCCACGCTTGCCGGCGAAATACTCCAGGGCCGCAACTTCCGGGGCCGGCGCGGCGTTTGATGGGCGATGAAGAAAAGCTACCTCTGCGTCCGCTGCGGAAGCCCGGCGGGCATCATGCCCTACGATCCCGAGCTCAAGTGCCTGAGTTGCCCGTCGAAGACGATCATCTGGGGAACGCAAAACGACTTGACGATGGCCCAGTTGGACATCAGCCAGGACCCGAATCGGTGGAGGGCCGGGCGAGGCGAGCACCAAGCCTGAGGAGGAGGCCATGGCCGGGAAACCCCGAGTAACGCGACGGCGGGCCTTCAGGTCTGATTTTGTCCACCTCCACAACCATTCCGATTTCTCGCTGACGGACGGCATGCTGAGACTCTCGGATGCCGCCGGCCTGCCGTCCGACTTCCTGAAGGGCCTCTCCCGGAGCGGGGTACGCGCCATCGCGCTCACCGACCACGGCAATCTCTACGGCGCCCTGGAATTCTACGGCCACTGCCGGAGGCTCGGCATCAAGCCGATCATCGGCTGCGAGTTCTATCTCGCGAGAGGCTCGCGATTCGATCGCGCGGGCACGGCGGGCGACGGCTTCCACCTCACGGTCCTGGCCCGAGACTACGAGGGCTACCAGAACCTCTTGGCGCTGTCGAGCGCGGGGTTCTTGGAAGGCCTTCATCACGATCCGCGGATCGACCGCGACTTGCTGGCCAAGCACTCGAAGGGGCTGATCGTGTTGTCCGGCTGCCTGAAGGGCGAAATCCCACAAGCCATCCTTGCCGGCGGCCTGGAGGGCGCCCTCGACCTCGTGGGCCTCTATCGGGACATCGTCGAGCCCGGCTGCTTCTTCCTCGAGATCATGGACCATGGCCTCGAGCGCCAGCGGCAGGTGACCCGGGCTCTCATCGAAATCGGGGCGCGCACCGGCCTGCCGCTGGTGGCCACCAATGACTGCCATTATCCCGGCAAGGCCGACGCTCGCGCCCACGACGTTCGCCTCTGCATCTCGGCGGGATGCAAGCTCTCGAGTGCGAACCGCCTGAAGTTCGAGAGCCCGGAGTTCTACTTCAAGACCGCCGCGGAGATGCACAAGCTGTTCTCCTTCGCGCCGGAGGCGCTCGCCAACACTCTCAAGATCGCGGACATGTGCGACGTGTCGATCCCCATGGATCGGATGCTGGTCCCGGAGTTTCCCGTGCCGGCCGGGTTCACCCAGGACTCGTACTTGGAACGGCTCTGCCAAGATGGCCTCAAGCGCCTGGGGCGCGATACCGGCACCTACCGGGAGCGCCTGCGTTACGAGCTGGACGCGCTCCGGCGGTCCGGCCTGTCGGGACACATCCTCATGATCTGGGATTTGGTCGGGCATGCCGGAACAAACGGCGTTCCGGTGGGGCCTGGCCGCGGGGCGGCCCCGGGCTCGCTGGTCTCCTGCCTGCTCGGGATCACCTCCGTCGACCCGATCGAGCATTCGCTCCTTTTCGAGCGTTTCCTGAGGCCCGACCGGAAATGTCTGCCCGCTTTCGCCTTCGAGATCGACGTATCGGATTGGGGGCGCGAGCGCGTCATCGAGTACTTGCGCCGCAAGTACGGGGAATCCCATATCGCGCGCATCGGCACATTCTCCCGGATGGCTGGGCGCTGGGCGATGCGGGACGTCGGGCGGGCGCTCGGGATCGCTCCGCCGAAAGTCGAGAAGCTCGCCAAGCTCATCCCTATCGGTGCCGACATTTCCACGGCGCTTAAGACCTCTCCCGAGCTTCGGCGGGCCTCGAAGGGCCCCGAGGCAGCTCGGTTGTTGGAGATAGCGCGGAAGCTCGCGGGCCTCAAGCGCAGCATCGGCGTGCATGCCTCGGGCCTGATCCTTGCCGGGGAGCCCGCGGTCTCGCGCGTGCCGCTGGCGAGGCAGCCCGAGACCGGGCTCGTGTTCACGCAGTACGACGGCGACGTCCTGCCGTGGCTGGGCCTCCTGCCCTTCAGCCTTCTGGGGCTGCGCACGCTCTCGATGATGGAGCATGCCGTCAAGGCCGTCTGCGACCGACGCGTGGGCGCCACGCCGTTCCGGGAGTTCCTGGCCGCGATCCCGCTCACGGATCCCAAGGTCTACGCGTTGCTCGGGTCCGGAGACACGCGAGGGGTCTTCCAGTTCGATTCCGACGGGATTCGTGCCTTGCTCCGGAGGGCCAAGCCCTCCTGCTTCTCGGACACCGTCGCGCTACTCGCGCTCTACCGGCCGGGACCGATGACGAGCGGGCTCACCGCCGACTTCGTCGAGCGGAGGCTCGGGCTCAAGCCGCCCCTGTTTGGGGACGCCCTCGTCGAGCCGCTGGTGCGCGAGACCTATGGCTGCATCGTGTACCAGGAGCAGGTGATGGCGATCTCCAAAGCGGTCGCCGGGTTCACCCCCGGCCAGGCCGAGAGCCTGCGCCGAGCCATCGGGCGGCAGGCGAAGGCGGCGCTGGCGGAGCACCGCAGGGACTTCGTGTCCGGCTGCGCGAAACGCGGCGTGGGCCGGACGCAGGCGCGGGAGCTGTTCGCCCGCGTGGCGGCATTTGGGCGGTACGCCTTCCTGAAGGCCCACGCGACCGCCTACGGCCTGCTCGCCTACCAGACGGCGTGGCTGAAGGCGAACCATCCGGACGAGTTTGAGGAGGCTCTTAAGCTATTCGGGCATCGTTGACCGAGGACCGGAGCGCAAGCCGGAGCCGCGTCCGCGGGATGCAACCCAGCCGCGCCTGAGCCCGTTAACTTCCTGACGGGCACGCCGGGAGGCCGCGCATGAGTGATCCGCGTTTCGTGAAGCAGGAGATCGACCGTTTCTGCCGGGAGCATGCCGCCGCCGAGGGCTGGAGCGTACACCGGATCGACTTCGACGCTCGGCTCATGTTCCTCTCCCAGCTCCCCGCCTTCCTCCGAGCAAGAGCTCCCGGCGCGTTCACGGAGCGCATCGTTACCGATATCGCCTACGTTCAGCCAAAGCGCTGGACCAAGGGCCGCAAGCTGCGCCTGACCGCTCTTCCTTATAAGAGCCTCAGGAACGGGCTGAGCGAGTTCAGATGGAACGGCGACATCGAACTCCTCTGGAACGACGCGCCGATCCACGTCCATGCGTTCTGGATCCCGGCGAACATTCCGGAAGAGCCCCAAGTGGTTTTGGTCGCCACGAAGAGCTGGGAGGCGCTGGAGGACCTTTACCGCCAGGGATTGCGTTGGGTCAAAGGGCGGTATCGCCGGCTGAAGAGCGCCATCCACGTGGTCAACGGCCCGAACTACAAACGCCCCAAGGTGGGTTGGGGCGAACTGATCCTGCCCGAGGAGATGAAGCGGCAGATCCGCGAGAGCGTCGAGGCCTTCCTCGCGGCGAAGCGTCAGTATCGCGAGCTGGGGGTGCCCTACCGCCGCGGCTTCCTCTTCCTCGGCCCTCCCGGCAACGGCAAGACGATGGTCACCAAGGCGATCACCTCCGCGTACAAGGTCAGCGCCGTCACGCTGCTGCTCAAGCACGACATCGAGGAGCGTCACGTCGACGAGGCGTTCAACCGGGCCTCCACGAACCCGCCTTGCGTCCTGATCCTCGAGGACCTCGACAAGCTGGTCAACGCGACGCGCGTGTCCCTGTCCTACATCCTGAACCGCCTCGACGGCATTCAGGCGCCCCTGGGCGTCCTGACGATCGCGACGACGAACGAGCCGGGCAAGCTGGACCCGGCGCTGCTCCACCGGCCGAGCCGTTTCGACCGCGTCTGGGAGTTCAAGCTTCCGGCCGCCGAGGAGAGGCTGGCCCTCCTGAGGCTCAAGGGAGGAAAATATTTCAGCGAGGAGGCGCTCGCGCGCGCCGCCGCGACGACCGGAGGGTTCAGCATGGCCTATGTCCAGGAGGCGGTTATCAGCGCTCTCATGTCCGCCATCCATGAGAGGGCCCAGCCGGCGGATGGGCACCTCGAGGAGGCGGTTCGGCAGCTCCGAGCCCAGATCAAGGCGGCCTCGTCGGACTCTAGGCCGATCAACGGCACTCACGCCATGGGCTTCGGCGCGGGCGGACGCTGAGGTGACCGAGATCCACGGCTCATCGGCGCCGCCGCGACCACTGGCGAAAGTATCCGGCCGGGGCTAGAATTTCCTAGGAGTTTTACCGAGGGGGCTGTCCGGGAATGCCGAACCCTGAGTTCGAGGCGCTGGGCCGGGAGTGGGAGGGGCTCGTCGTCCGCTACCAGGCGGGCGAGACGGCCCTGATCGAGCGGATCCTTGACGTCACCGGGAGGATCTGCCTGCGCTATCTCGGCGACGCCGTCCGCAAGTCCCGAGCCACCGCATCCGGCGTCGCGGGGGACAAGGACGAGCACGACCTGTTGTCCGGAGTGCTCCGCAAAGTCTGGGTTGCGCTGAAGAACGGAAACTACAAGCACCAGCCCGGGAAGGGGCGCGCCTGGGTCATCGCGGTCGCCATCAACGCGTTCCGCGACTCGCTCGAATGGCGGGAGAAGAAGTCCCGCAAGACCAGACGCGACCTGGCGCACGACGCCGTTTCCCTCGACCAAGTCCAGCCCAAGCGGAAAGCGAGGCGTACGAAGCTCTCGGATCACCAGGAGGCTCGGCCCGAGCCCGACCCGGACCCCGACCTGGAGGCGCCCGAGCCGAAGGGGGAGACCGCCCCGGGCGCGACCGTCGAACTCGTCGAGGCGGAGAGTCCCGCCGACCAGGACGCGATCCTCTATGAGAAGGATTTCCTCAATTGCGTCCTATCGTGCCTCCGGTCGCTTTCCAACCAAGAGCACGCCGACGTGTTCGCCGCCCGGGCTCTACTGGGCTGGAGCGACACGACGGCGCGGGAGGTTTTCGGCCTGGAGAAGGAGAACTGCGCCAGCCACTTTCGCCGCGCCAGCATCGAGGTCCTGAAGGCGCTGAGGGAGCGATTCGAGGATTGGCAGGAAGCCTCCTTAGCCGGCCTGCGGAGGCTCCTCAACGAGAAACTGACGCTGACCGACGAGGATCTGCGCCACATTCACGATCCGATCCAGCGGAGGGCGGTCGCCTTCGCCTTCGGCGAGACGGTCTCGCTGAACGATCTCGCCGAGCACTTGTCTCTCGACGCCGATTCCGCCCTCCGCGCGCTGCGGTCGGGGATCTCCACGCTGTCCAGGGCGATGCTGCGGCGGGTGGAGAAGGCCGCACCCCGGCTTTCCGGCACGGAGGCCGACCTTTGGCTCTGGGACCAGGCCTGGGCCGCGGTCCGCAGCTATCCGCAGCCGCTGGCGCAGGTGCGGGCCGCGGACGCACCGGCGGACCTCCGCGAGGCGCTCGCGCTCGTCGAGATCGCCGTGCGCCTCGGCTACGCCGGCAAGCCCGCGCGGACCTTGGCCGAGATCCTCACCGAGCGCCAGGACTTCGACCGGCTGGGAGAGACCGCGCAGGCGCTCGGGCTGGACGAGGAGGGCGTCCTGAGCCTGCTCAGCGGCAGCACGAAACCGAAGGACATCTCGCCGACCCTGATCGCGAGGATCGGCGCCCACTACAGGCTGGACCGCTCCGAGATCGACGGCGCGCTCCACGTCGCGGCGTCGGAGGCCGGACGCGGCGTCACGCGCGGGGCGTCGGCGCGCGACGGCGATGCGTGGCTCGAGTACGCCCGCAAGCGAGCCTTGGAAGGATAGCGTGCCTGTCGTCGAGACCAGCGAGAACCCGCCGGCGCCCGGCAGCGATTGGGCGCGCAAGGCGTACGCCGAGGCCTGGCGGACCTACTTCGGCTTCCGGAAGACGGGCGCCCGGGACGCGGTCGAGAAGGGCTACGCGCTGCTCCAGAAGGCGATCCCCGTCTTCGAGGTCCAGAACAACGACTACTATGTCGCCCGGTCGCTTTACGTCATGTCGATTCTCGCAGGCATATTGTCCCGCCCCGACGAGGCGCACCGGGCCGCGGTGCGCGCCGCGGCCATCCTCGCGAGCCTGATGAAGGCCAGGCGGACCGACGAGGAGGGCCCGCTCTGGATGATACGCGCCCAGCGCAGCCTCGCGTCCGGCCATCGCGACCCCAAGGCGCGCCTGCTCGCGTGCAAGATCGGCTTTCGGCTGGTGCGTCGGACTCCGGTCTCCGTCACCAAGAACCCGAATCGATTCAGGGCCCTGTTCCACCGGGAGGCGGGCGCCGCCGAGGCGCACCGGGAGCCGAAGACGGCTAGGGGGCTGTTGCGGAGCGAGCGCCATCTCCGACAGGCGATCCGCTGCTTCCACCACAGCGCCGATCCCGCGGGCATCGCAACCTCGGAGGCCAAGGCGTGGCGGGAACTGGCGCGAACGCTCCGAGCCCAGGCCAATCGCCTACGCCAGGCCGGGCGCGAGGCGCAGGCGTTGAAGAGGCTGGCGGAGGCTGAGCAGGCGCTCCGCCTTGCCGTCGAGCTGTACGCGAAGAAAGAGAGCGTCAGCCAGTGGAACCACTTCCACCTCGCGAAGGTCCTGCGCGACAAGGGCGATCTCCCGGGCGCCCTGAAGGAGTGCCTCACCGCCGTGGAGTACCTTGAGCAGGATCGCGAGGGCTTCGACGAGGACGACAACCGCATCGCCTGCCTTTCCGACCACCTCGCGATCTTCGACCTGGGCGTCATGCTGGCTCATGCCCTCGACCAACCCCTCGTCGCGTTCGAGCTATCGCAACGCTGCAAGGCGCGCGTCTTCCTGGAGCGATTCCACGCCCAGGCGCCGAGCCACGCCAAGACCGAGCCCGCCCATCTGCTGGATGCGCAGAGGCTGTGCCGTTACCTGGCTGCCGGCGAGGCGATCCTCGACTATCATGTCGGCCGCTACGCCGTGTCGCTTTTTCTGGTGACCGCCCATGGAGTAAAGGCCCAGAGGATCATGATCACCCGGCTTGAGCTGGAGCGGAAGGTCGAGCGCTTCTACGATGCCCTCCGGCAAGAGCCGACCGCGCAGAGCTCCAAGCTATGCCAGATGATCTTAAAGAGTCTCGGCGGGCTCCTGCTCGAGCCGTTTTGGGCCGAGCTCAAGAACCTACGAAGCCTGTGCATCGTGCCCAGCGGGAAACTCGCCGACCTGCCTTTCGCGGCGCTTCTCTTGCCCGACGGCTCCGCGGCGGTCGAGCGCTGGAACCTGAGCTATCTTCCGAGTGCCGGGATGCTGCCGATTTACAGGAAGGAGCGCCGGGCCGTCGCGCGCAAGCCCACGGTGCTCGCCCTGGCCGATCCGACCGGCGGGCTTGACCACGCCCGCCAGGAGGCCAAGGAGCTGTCCGCGATGTTCCCGGGCTCCCGCGTGTTCATCGGCAAGGATGCGACCCGGGCGGCGCTCGCCTCCATCCGGAACGAGAATCTTCTCCACATCGCCTGCCACGGCGAATTCCGTCCAGAGGACACGCTGGCCTCCTTCCTATGCCTCGCCGCCGAGAAAGGCGACGACGGGCGCCTCCACCCCGAGGAGATCGTCGGCCTTGACCTAAGCGGGGTGGACCTGGCGTTTCTCTCCTGCTGCAAGACGGCCTGGGGCCGCCATAAGGGCTCGGATGAGATCGAAGGCGTGCATCGCGCCTTTCTCGAGGCGGGAGGCCGGTCCGTGATCGTCACGCTCTGGGATATCTCGGACACGGTCACGCGCGGACTAGTGACGTCATTTTATAAGCGCCTCGCCGAAGGCCGCCCGAAGTCGGAAGCCCTCCGCGAAGCGAAGCTTGAGGTCCTCCGACGAGGCGGACTCCATGCTCACCCATACTTTTGGGCGGCGTTCAAGCTGGTGGGCTCGTCATGAAATGGCGCTCGATCCTAGGCGACCGAGACGTCAGGATGCTGCCATGAGTGAGAATTGGCATAACCAAGAGCGCCGCTTCAGGCGCCGCCACGATATCAATCTCGAGCTCAAGCGTCGGGGAATTTGCACCGTGATCTATCAATTCCTCTCCGACCAACAGATCGAATCGTTTCTGAAAGGCAGTTTGCCGTGGACACGTCTCGCGGAGAGTGTGGCTCGTGCGATCTGCAAGAAGCGATCCCGTTCACTTGCCGATGCGAGGCGAATCGCCTCGGATCCCGTGAATCTGGTGGAACTTGAGCTCCGTAAGGATGTCACTGAAAACGCAGCAGACCAAACACCCGCGCCCCGGTCCAGCAGGGATCCGCTTGATGAACTTGATTGGGAAACAAACGCGCGGGTGGAGGGGCGCAAGTCCATAGACGACGGTTGGGGCCCGAAACGTTGATCGGACACCCAGCGGTGGGCTTAGCCGGTGCAGCTGAACTTGCCGACCAGGCCCGACAGATATCTCTTCGCCCCGGCGGCCTCTCGTTCGTGCGCGTTTAGCCACGTCTCGGCCATGCGAGTGTTGAGTTGCAGCATGAAGTCGTCGACGTCGCGCGTCGTCTTGAGTCTCTTCTCATGAACCATGGCCATCAGGAACGCCCATGGTCCGGCGACCTTGTCGACCAGACTTTCGGTGAGGGCGGTCTGCGGGAACTTCGTTAGGGGCCTTTCGCCGTATGGCTTGCCTGTCCCGGCGATGCGGATGTAGGAGGCGAGGACATATCCTTCAATCTCCTCGATCGGTTCCGAGCACCGCCATGTCACCTTCAGCACGCCCATCCGCCCTCCGTCCGCTTGGCTCGACCGTCGACCGACTTTCTGCCCGCCACCGACCTCTCGCCTGTCGGCTTCTCTTCCAGCGCTTGCAATAGTCTAAGCTCCCGCCGATCTTTTTTCAATGCGTGATGCCGGGCCGCCACTGCGCCTCACAGGCTTGCAACCTAGGGTCAACCCTGGGCGTTATCTCAACAGAGGGAACCTGCGTGAGCGAGTCGGCGTACATCGAGCAGCAGATCGCGCGTTTCCGCCAGCGGCACCCCGCCGCTGACGGCTGGCGCCTCCATCGCGTCGAGCCCTACTGCTATCAGGTCTATACACCGCTGCTGCCGGCGTTCCTGCGCAAGCGGGCTCCCGACGCGCTCCTCCGAGAGGAGGTCACGACTACGGCCGGGTGGAGCGACGGCAAGGAATGTCGCCGCTGGAGCCTGACCGAACTGCCTTGTCGTCGGCGGGGGGCGGGGTTCGACGAGACCAACTGGATCGGCGAGGTTGACCTGACCTGGCAGGGCCAGCCGATCCACTATTTGCGCCAACCCGTGGTACAAGGCGATCGCGAGCAGAGGCTCGTTCTGATCGCGACGAAGAGCCGCCCTGCGCTCGAGGACCTCTGGGACAAGCTGCGGGCCTTCGAGAGGGCCGAGAATCCCCGAGGGCGAAACATCATGGTGTTCGGCGACGCGCCGATCCGGAGGCCCCGCGTGTCCTGGGACGACGTCGTCCTGCCGGGCTCGATGCTCGAGGACATCCGCATGAACACCGAGAGCTTCCTCGGGGCCAAGCGAAGCTACCGGGAGCTGAAGCTGGCGTTCCGGCGAGGCTTCCTGTTCGCGGGCCCTCCCGGCTGCGGCAAGACGATGATGGCGAAGATCATCCTGGCCCAGGCCAGGGCTTCGGCGTTCATCCTGCCGCTGACCGCGGACACGAGCGACATTACGATCAGCCTCTGCTTCCAGCAGGCGGCGAGCGAGGCTCCTGCGGTCGTCCTCTTGGAGGACCTGGATCGCATCGTGCAGTCTCCTAAAATCTCGATGTCGTATCTGCTCAACCTGCTCGACGGCCTCGACTCGCCCGACGGTCTCCTGGTGCTGGGAACCACGAACGCGCCCGAGAAGCTCGACCAGGCGCTCCTTCACCGCCCCAGTCGCTTTGATCAGGTATGGCACTTCGGCTTGCCGGGGCTGGATGAGCGCTACCGCCTCCTCACGAAGCGCGCGATCGGCCGCTTCAGCGACGCCGCCCTGAGGCTGGCCGCTCAGGCGACCAGCGGGTTCACGATGGCGTACGTCCAGGAAACGGTCGTGAACGCCTTCATGAGGGCGATCAAGGAGCATCGGCCTCCTCGCGACGTCGATCTGGCCGATAGCGTGGAACGCCTGAAGGCGCAGCATCGAAGCAACCTGAAGGCCGATGGGGCCGTTCAGAGGACGCATGAGGTCGGGTTCAGCGCTCCCAACGGAGCGGAGGTGAGACATGAATGAGCGAGTAGCGGTCTTTCTGGGCTGGGTCGTAGCGGCGGTGGCCCTGGCCGCCTGCGGCGGCAACCGCGCCCTGGTGGGGAAGCAGCAGGCGGTCGACAGCATGCCCAAGGCGACGCCGGCCTGGGTCGCGAAGGCCTCCTTCGAGTCCGACGGCATGCGCTTCTACCGCGGCGCCGTCACCGGCCGCTCGGACATGGCGCTGGGCCTGCGCGAGGCGCGCGCGGAGGCGGAGAAGGCGATCGCCGAGGAGGTGAAGCAGCGCATCCGGACCGAGTTCGGCTCGGCCATCGAGGGCCAAAACCTCGACGGCGCCCTCGGCTCGCACGTGCGCGACCTCATCGCGAAGGTCTCGGAGAACGTGAGCGTCTCCGGGATCAAGCTGTCCGAGCAGTACGTCCAGAAGCTCGAGGAGCGCACGCCGATCGGGGTGCGCTACGTCTGGGACTGCTACGCGCTGGCGGGGCTGTCGCAGCAGGACTACCTGGAGGCTCGTACGCAGGCCTTGAGCGGCGCCGTCGCCAAGGCGCGCGAGGAGAAGAACCTCAAGGCGGAGCGGTCTCTCAACGAGGCGTTCCGGGCGCTGAAGGGCCCGACGCCTCCCGCCGAGCCGCGGGTGGATGCCGCCGAGGCCCGGGCGCCCGCCGGCGAGGCTCCCCGCTGAGGGGGAGCCGACCCTTCCGGGCTGTCGACGGAGGGGGAGGACTGATGAGGGGACTCGCCCTGGGGCTGGCGTGGCTGGGAGCCGCTTGCGCGGCGGCGGCTCCCGCGCGGGCCGAGAGGCTCGACGGGAGCTCCGCCGAGCAGCGGCCCGCGTGGCTCACCGCGGTGCCGGAGTCCGCCGGCGGCTCGCTCTTCTTCGTCGGGGTCAAGACCGGCGTCCTGAGCCTGGAGGACGGCAAGGACGGCGCCTACCGCGACGCGGCGGCCCAAGTGGCCGGCTTCATCCGCGCGCGGGTGTCCGGCAAGCTCCTCATCCGAAGGAGCGCGCTCGAGACGCGCGTCGTCGACGAGATCCGGCAGTCCGCGCGCGGCGAGCTCCTGGGCGCCAGGATCAAGGACCTCTACTGGGAGCGGACGAGCGCCGGAGGCCTCCTTCGATCGAGGGGCCTCCTCGACGTCTGGGCGCTCATCGAGTTTCCGCAGGCCCAAGTCGAGCGCGAGCGCGAGCGCCTCCAGGCGGCGGACCAGGAGCTCGGCTCGAGGCTGGCCGAGCTGTGCGCGGCCCTCGCCGGCTACCTGTCGAAGACACCCAAGGCCGACGTCCAGGTCTCCGGCTTCAAGGAGCTGGTCTCGGAGTCCCGCTTCGCCTTCTCGCGGCTTCTCGAGGACGATCTCCGCGGCTGCCTCGCCAGAAACAGGCTCCGGGTGAGCTCCGGCGGCTCCGCCGATCTCGTGGTCACCGGGGACTACGTCCAGGCCGCCGGAGCGGTTCCGATCCGGGCCAGAATCCTCGACGCGGCGGGCGCGACGCGCTTTTCGGCCGAGGTCCGGCCGGGGATCGACGCCCTGGATCCCGCCTGGCTGCAGGCCGACCCCGAGGGCGACGCCGAGTTCTTCGGCGATGCCCGGCCTCTCGCGCCTCGAGCGCCGCGGACCGGGGCGGTCTCGGTCAAGACGCGGCCCTCCGGGGCGCGGATCTTCGTGGACGGCGTGGACCGCGGGCTGACGCCGTCGGTCGTGCAGGGGCTCGCGCCGGGCATCCACTCGGTCGTGCTGAGCCTCAAGGACTACGTCCCCGCCACCCAGGAGGTCGCCGTCCAGGCCGGGGATAAAGCCGCGGTCGAGGCGGCGCTCAAGCGCGAGACCGGCACGCTCGCGGTACGCTCCATCCCGGGCGGCGCCGAAGTGTCCTTGGACGGGGCTCGCCGGGGGTCGAGCCCTTGGGCCGCGGAGCTCCCGACGGGGCGCTACCGCGTGTCGCTCAGCCTGCGCAACTACAAGCCGTGGTCGGACATGGTGGAGATCCCCTACGGGGGGAAGATCTCGCTGGACCCCCGCCTGAGCGAGGAAGACGGCGCGCTTTTTGTCCTCATCGAGCCTCCCGGCGCCGACATACGGCTCGACGGGGAGCTGATCGGCCAGTCCGCCGCGGCACGCCCGCTCAAGAGGGAGCCGGTCTCCGCCGGCCCGCACACGGTCACGGCCGAGAAGCCCGGCTACAAGCCGGGCGAGTGGCCGATCCGCGTCCGAGCCTTCCAGACCACCTCGGTGGCGCACTCGCTCGCGAAGGCGCCTCCCGAGCCGCCGAAGCCCGCGCCGAGGCCTAGAACGGTCCTCGAGTCGCCCGGCGAGCCGCCGGCCTGGGCCCGCTGGCTCGCCCGGCTCGAGCGGCCGGACCGGCTCCTCTACGCGAACGTCGTCGGAGGCGCCGTCGGAGGAGACTTCAGCAACGTCCGCCTCTTGGAAGGGGCCTGGTACGGCTTCGGCTCCAGGCTCGGCTTCGGCACCAGCGTCGTCAGCCTCTTCGGCGGAGGCTACTCGACGCTTCGCACCGACACCCGGGTGTCCGGAGGCCTGCCGTCCTCGACGACGCAGCCCGTCGGAGTCTCGATGATCAGCGTCTTCCCGGTCCAGCTCTACTTCGCGCCGCTCGCCTACAAGTACACGGCCTTCGAGACCGGCCTGGTCGCCTCCATGCAGCTCTACCTGAACATGACCTACTGGGCGCAGCCCAAGATCGACGACGGCGTCCTCAGGGAGGACTCGACCCAGGTGGGAGTTCCCACGGGGAGAATCCTCGATTACGGAATCATGCTCCATCCGGGCGCCCTCGTCGGCGTGCGGGCGGGCTTCGTGGAGACCCGTTTCCCTTCGTTCAGCGTCGCGAGCAGCCGCTACGCGGCGGTCAACGACCGGCGCTTCTACGTCGCGGCCGACCTGAGCCTCGGGGTCTTCATCGGAAGCGACTAGTGAGGAGGACATCATGAAACGCAACGGCCTGACCCGCAGCTGGCTCTCACCGGGTTGCCGCGGCCGCATCCGTCTGGAGCGCGTCGGCCGCGCCGGCCGGGAGCTCCGGTGGCGCGCCTCCGAAGGGGAGGTCTATTACGTCTATCTCGACCTGACGGGGAAGGGCTGGCACCACTGCACCTGCGCGAACCTCTCGGTCTTGCCGTTTCAGAAGAGGCGCCTGGGGAGGGGGATGTTCTGCCGGCACATCGTGGCCGCGGCGATGGAGGCGCGCGAGCCCGCGCTGCTCATCCCGCTGCTGGCGGGGTGACGCCATGGCCACGAGGCGCGTCCGTGTCGTCTTGGCTCCGGGCGCGCGCAGGCCCCGAGGGGACTGCATGCTCCCGACTCCGTGGTCGCGCGGCGGGCCGCTCGATCCGTGGCGATTGGCCCTGCGCCTGCAGCGGGCGCGGGTCGTCCAGCGGACCTACGCCTTCCGCAAGATCGCGGAGACCCGACACTGGCTCGCCTTCCGCGTCACCGGCGGGCAGGCTCCGTACCTCGTCCGCCTGGACCTGACCGGCTCCGGCGCGCACTACTGCTCCTGTCCCGACGGCGACTATCGCGTGCAGGCGGACTCCGTCGCCGGCAGCCTCTGCAAGCACGTCCTCGGAGGCCTCTTCCGGGAGGGCCGCGAAGGGCAGCTCCTGCCCCTGCTCTGCGGACTCTCGGCTCCCGCTTTTCGGAGACACCCATGAACCTAAACGACGCCAAGCTGCTGCTGGAGACGGCCCTCGACGCCCGCCTGCCCATCATGCTCTGGGGACCGCCCGGGGTCGGCAAGAGCGCGGTGGTCGCGGCCGCGGCCAGC
>JACQPK010000003.1 GCA_016207565.1 Elusimicrobiota bacterium | reverse complement strand
GGGCCGTGGAGGCCGGCTGGCGGTACGAGGATAATTCGACTCTCGGCGGCATGACCGGTTCCTGCGCCGGCTTCGGTCTCTCTCCGGGCGCCGCCGGGAGCAGCCGCCCGGCGCCGGGCTCGGCGGCCGGATTGGCGGCCGCGCGGAACGCGGCGAGGGCGCGCTGCCGCGGGGCGAAGGGCGCGAGGAACTCGCCGGCTCCGTCGACCGGCTTCGTGCCGTCGAATCGGGCGTCCTCGCGCGCGCGCAGGCCGAGGGTCTCCGACTCGCCACCGGTGCCGGAGACCTCCGCGGCGGACCGGTTCGCCAGGCGCGAGAACGCCGAGCCCGGCGGGCCGCGTTCGGAGGACCGCTCGCCGAGCGCCGCGGCGGCGACGCCGGCCGGCGCGACCCGCGAGAGCGGGAGGGCCAGACCCGTCTGCGACGGCGCCCGAGCGGCGGTCGGGGAGGCGCCGGGCGCGGAGCCGGCGGCCGGCGCGCGGAACACCGCGACGGTTCCCATGCGGCCGGCCGGCAGGACGACGGGATTGAGCAGCCCCGGTCTGCCGGGCAAGGTGACCACGACGGGCTGGCGGAGGCCGGCGCCGGGGCCGCCTCCGGGAACGGCTCCCGCGACCCCCGCCCCGGCGGAACCGCCGACGGGCGCGACGACGCCCGCGGCGCCGCCGACCACCTGCGCGAACGCGCGGGCGGCCTCGAAGCCGGGAGCGCCGACGAGGACGGCGGCGCAAAGAAGGAGCGACAGCGCTCGCTTCACAGGCCTAGTCCTACCGGGAGACGATCCAGACCAGGCGCCCCGTTCCCCGCGAGCGCTGCGCCGCTCGGCGCCACACCCACTGGACCCGGGGCCGGCCCGGTCCCATGTGCTTCCGCTTGGGCCGCATCATGCGACCATTATATGACGCCCTTCCTCCGGCCCCCTGGGCCGAGGGGCCCCCCCTCGTCCGGGTTAAGGGCCCACCCCGGGCTAGGTCTCCCGGCGGCCGGGAATTCCCCTATAGGGACAAGAGATTTTCCCGGCAATATCCTCGAAAACTATTTATAGTAGAATCGAACGTGTCTCCGGTCGGAGTCCTCCTCGACCGCACCCTCCGGTCCTATTCCGCGCGGTGGCGCCCGCTGGTCGCCATCATGGCGATCGAACTGGCGGGCCGGTATGCCTTGATGGTCGCGGGAGCCGCCGCCGTGTTCCTGATCCTCCTCGGCGGCTTAGACGGCGCGGCCGTCGACCAGCTCCAGAGCCGCTTCTCGGACATCGAGTTCTGGGCGCAACACTTCTTCGGCCTGGCGGCGATCGTCCTGGTGTTCTCCGCGGCGCTGGCGTTGTTCGAGGCGTGGGTCATGACGGCCCTCTTCTACGCCGCCGAGCGGCCCGCGGCGACGGTGGGCGAAGCGTTGCGAGGGGGCCTCACCCATCTCGTGCCGTTCGGCTGGGTCCTGACACTCGCGAGCCTGCTGGTCACGGCCGGTCTGTTCCTCCTCGTCATCCCGGGCCTCATCTTGTCGGTGTTGTTCTTCCTGGCGCCGCACGCCTACTTCGCGGAGGGCCGCACGGGCTACGACGCGCTGCGCCGCGCGCGCGAGTGCGTCTCCGCGCGGCTGGGCGACTCCTCCTTGCGGCTCGGGCTCGGCTGGACGCTGTTCACCGTCGCGATCGTCGTCTTGGGCCAATTGCGCGTCCCGATGGCCGGCGATCTCGTGGTCCTCGTCGGTTTCCCGTGGCTCGTCCTCTACCAGTCGGAGCTGTTCCGCGAGCTCTCGGCCGCCTCGCCGGCCAAGCCCGCGGTGGAGTTTCCCTGATGAGCCGGGCCGGCGTCCTGGCGCTCCTCGCGCTCGCCGCCCAAGGCTCCTCCTGGGGCCCGAAGGAGTTCGGCGTGCTCCTCCTCGGGGGAGCCGAGACCCGGGTGATCGGCGCTCTCAAGCGCGGGCTCGACCGGAAGTACCCCGTCGAGTTCGCCTTCGGCCTGGGCGATCCGCGCGAGATCCAGCGGGCGATCGACCGGCTGGCCTCGCGCAACGTGAAGAAGCTGATCGCGGTGCCGCTCGTGCTCGACTCCGAGAGCCCGGGGATCGAGGAGACCCAGTACGTCCTCGGCATCCGCAAGGACCCATCGCTCCCGTTCTTCCAGAGCCCGCACGCGAGCGCCGGCCGCTCGGTGGTCAAGCGCGCCCAGACGAAGCTGCCCGTGGTGATGACGGGAGGACTCGGGGACCATCCGCTCGTGGGCGAGATCCTCGCCGCCCGGGCCAAGAAGGCGAGCGAGAACCCGGCGAGAGAGAGGATCGTGCTCGTCGCGCGGGGCTCCCCCTCCGACGCGGCCAACGAGCTCACGGAGCGGCAGCTCGTCCGGCTGGCGCGCGGGGTGCGGGACCTCGGGCGGTTCTCGGACGCCCAAGCGTTCGTGCTGCGCGACGCCGAAGGACCTGCCCGCGGCCAGAAGGAGCGGCCGATCGGGCTCGTGGCGCGCGACGCGGACAAGCGCCTGCGCGACGCGGTCGCCGCGCTTTCCCGCGGAGGGCGGGTGATACTGCTCGTGCACCAGCTCTCGCCGGACGGGTTCGAGCGCCGCGTGCGCAAGCTCCTCGACGGGCTTTTCTACACGATGAACGCGGACGGGCTCCTGCTCGATCCCCGCCTCGGGAAATGGGTCGAGGCCAAGGTGGAGGAGTCCGCGGCCCAGCCCGACATGCGGCAGTACAAGGACGCGGGACGCCCGGTTCCGTGGCCGCAGAACAAGCTGCGCCTCACGATGGACCCCGCGTCCGGCAAGACTCGACCGACTCTAGGAGGGATGGAATGACCGACGCCGACAAGATCGACGTGCTCGACCACGGTTTCGTGCGGCTGGTGGATTTCATGGGCGGCGACATGAGCGTCGTCACGTCCGCCCGCGTCTCGTACGGCTCGGGCTCCAAGGGCGAGGAGAAGGACCGCAAGCTCATCACCTACATGCTGCGGCACGAGCACATGACCCCCTTCGAGCACTCCGTCTTCCAGTTCCACGTCTCCTGCCCCATCTTCGTGATGCGGCAGTGGATCCGCCACCGGATCGGATCGTTCAACGAGGTGAGCGCGCGCTACACCGAGATGAAGGAGGAGTTCTATCTCCCATCGAAGTGGCGCGCCCCGGACCTCAAGAACAAGCAGTCGAGCCAGGCGGCGCCGGACCTCGACCACGAGCGCTGCGCGAAGATCCTGAAGGACTCCTACGCGACGGCGTACGCCTCGTATCAGGACCTCATCGGGGCGGGCGCCGCGCGCGAGCTCGCCCGGATGGTGCTCCCCACGAGCCTCTACACCCAGTTCTACTGGACGCTCAACGCGCGGAGCCTGATGCACTTTATCGGGCTGCGCGCCGACGCCAACGCGCAGTGGGAGATCCAGCGCTTCGCCGAGGCTCTCGCGACCTTCTTCCGGCGCAAGCTGCCGTGGACCTGGGAGGCGTACCTCCTCTACGCGTGGAAAGGCAAGAACCCTCAGCTCGACGCGGAGAAGGCGCAGCTCCTGGCGAAGCAACCACAGCCCGCATGAATTGGCTCGCCGCCTTCCTGCTCGCCGCGCCCGCGTTCGCCCAGCAAGAGGGACAGGTGAAACGCGGGCCGTTCGAGGTACGCGTCAACGTGCAGGGAAACGTCGTGGCCCAGGACGTCTACCGGCTCAAGTCGTCGATCGACGGGCGGATCGAGGCGGTGCTCGCCTCGACGTTTTCCTGGTCGGGACCCGATTCCCCGCTCGCCTTGGTCGTCGACAGCCAGCTCGCCGCGCTCATCGACTCGCGGCAGACGACGTCGACCGAGATCCTCGCCAAGCGGTGGCAGGAGGTCTACCAGCCGAATCGCGTCCGCTGTCCGGACGAGTGCTTCGTGCTCGCGGTGTTCGCCCGGCCGAAGAAGAAGGTCCTGCCGCAGGCCCTCTTGTTCGAGGCCGCCGGGGCGGTCCTGCTCAAAGGCCGCGTCCGGCCCGAGGACCGCCACCTGATCAAGGAAGGGCAGTGGGTCGACTTCTGGCCGAGGTCCGACCCGAAGTTCCGGCAACGCGTGAAGATCGGGATGTTCATCCTCGACGTCCAAGGGCAGAAGGCCGACTCGGGCGGGACGTTCACCGCCCGGCTCGATCCGAAGCACTACCTCGACCCGGGGACGGACTGGGCCGGCTCGGTGCTGGTCGGCTCGAAGAAGGCGGTGCTGCAGGTGCCCACCAAGGCCCTCATCCAGCACCAAGGCTCGACGTACCTCCCGGTCCGGGTCTCCACCGGCGCCACGACCGACGAGGTGACCGAGATCCAGGCGGGGATCGACGAGAAGCGGCCGATCCTCATCCTGGACGCGCCCCAGCTCAAGGGCGCCGAGCACCACCACCGCGTGGTCGAGCCCCTGCCGCCGCCGAAGAGCGGCACCTTCATCCACGACAACCACGGGGGCAACCGCGCGCTCGACGACTCGCCCCGCGACAGGCCGGCGCCGGAGGAAGAGGATGACTGAGACGCAAGGGCAATACGTCCAGTACGCGTTCTGGCGGCTGGACTCCGTGTTCCACAACCTGGAGTCCAACGAGCGCATCGTCGCCAAGCAGCACTTCCTCGGCACCTGGGAGTCGTTCCAAAACAAGGCGCTCTTGGTATCCTACTCGCTGACCGGCCTGCGCTCCGACTGCGACATCCTGTGCGTGCGCGTGGCGGACTCGCTCGAGCTCCTGCAGGACATGACGTGCCGACTGCAGTCCTCCGGCGTCGGCAAGTTCATGATCCCGACCTATTCGTACCTCGCCCAGGCCGAGCCCGAGACGCGCTACGTCGGCAAGGCCTCGGCGCCTACGGAGTTCTCTCCGGGCCAGAAGCGCTACCTCTTCTTCTCTCCGTGGGTGAGCGAGCCCGGCAAGCGCGCCAAGAACGCCGCGCCGCTGCAGAAGGCCGCCGCCGCGCACAACCTGGTCCTGCACCCGGGGCTGCGGGGGCTCGAGGAGTACGACGACCTGCTCGCCGCCGAGGCGGACCGGACCGAGGACTACGCCGCCTTCTCAGCCGAGGTCCGCGTGTCGCGCCAGGAAACGCACTCCACCGTCGGACCGACGTTCGTGGCGACCCTCAAGGACATCCGCGACCAGATCGACGCACTAGGATAGCGATCATGACATTGATCCCGACGCAGCGCGTCTTGGCCATCGTCTTGGCCGGAGGCAAGGGCGAACGCCTCTACCCCCTCACCAAGGAGCGGTCGAAGCCGGCCGTGCCGTTCGGCGGCAAATACCGGATCATCGACTTCGTCCTCTCGAACCTCGTCAACTCCGGCGTGCAGTCGATCTACATCCTCGTCCAGTACCTCTCCCAGAGCCTCATCGAGTACATTCGCGCGAACTGGCGCACCGCGGGTCTGACGCGCGACCAGTTCATCACGATGGTCCCCCCGCAGATGCGGCTGGGCGAGATGTGGTACCGCGGGACGGCGGACGCGGTGCGGCAAAACCTGAACCTGATCCTGGACTTCGATCCCGAGGTCGTGGCGGTCTTCGGCGCCGACCACATCTACCGGATGGACATCGGACAGATGCTGCAGTTCCACAACGAGCAGAAGGCCGACATCACCGTCGCGGCGCGCCCGGTGAGCCTCAAGGCCGCGACCTCCTTCGGCGTGCTGCAGACGGACGCCAAAGGGAAGATCACGGGCTTCGAGGAGAAGCCCGCCGAGCCCAAGCACATGCCGGGCGACACGGCCCGCGCCTACGTGTCGATGGGCAACTACCTGTTTAACCGCGACGTGCTCATCGAGATCCTGAACTCCAAGACCGGCCCCGGCGAGTTCGACTTCGGCAAGACCATCCTCCCCGAGGCATACAAGAAGTACAAGGTCTTGGCCTACGACTTCGCCGCGAACGAGCTCCCGGGACTGAAGGCCTATGAGGAGCAAGACTACTGGCGCGACGTGGGCACGCTCCAGTCGTACTTCGACGCGAACATGGACATCCTCGGCGCCAAGCCGCGCCTGAACCTGAACAACCGCCGCTGGTTCATCCATTCGGGCCGCTACGACGGCCCGCCGGCCAAGATCCTCGACGGGAAGCTGCAGAACTGCATCATCGGCGACGGCTGCTTCGTGAGGAACGCGACGATCAAGAACTCGATCCTCGGCCGAGGCGTCCACATCCACGACGGCGCCGTGATCGAGGACTCGATCATCAACGATTTCTGCAAGATCCGGGCCGACGCCCGGCTCCGGAGGACCATCGTCGACCGCTTCAACGACATCCCGATCCGCGAGACCATCGGCCACGACGCCGAGAAGGACGCGAGGCACTACTTCCTCGACGGGTCCGGCATCGTCGTCGTGCCGCGCGGGAAGACGCGCGTCGTGAAGAGCGTCTAGTTGAAGAACAAGTTCCTCTGCGTCCACGGCCACTTCTACCAGCCTCCTCGCGAGAACCCCTGGCTCGAGGAGGTCGAGGAGGAGCCGTCGGCCGCGCCCTACCACGACTGGAACGAGCGCATCTTCCACGAATGCTATGGGCCCAACATAGCTTCCGCGGTGCTCGACGGGCGCGCCCTCGCGGAGGCGCTGCTCGACAACTACCGCCTGATCAGCTTCAACCTCGGCCCGACGCTCCTGTCGTGGCTGGAGCGCCGCCAGCCGCACGCCTATCGAGCGCTCCTGGCCGCCGACCGCGCGAGCGCGCGGACTCGAGGCGGCCACGGCAACGCGCTGGCGCAGGCGTACAACCACGTGATCCTGCCGTTGGCGAGCCTCCGCGACAAGAGGACCCAGGTCCGCTGGGGCCTCGCCGACTTCCGGCGGCGCTTCGGCCGCGACGCCGAGGGGCTGTGGCTGCCGGAGTGCGCCGCCGACGACGAAACCCTCGAGGTCCTCGCG
>JACQPK010000241.1 GCA_016207565.1 Elusimicrobiota bacterium | reverse complement strand
TGGCCATCTGGAGAATCCGGGGAAATATGTCGTGATTCGTTTATGAAAGGAAGTTCCTTTGATGAAGAATATTGTCCTGGATTCTTCAGACGTTGCTTAACGAGTAGCTGAAGAATCCAGGCTAGTCGGCGACGAACTTGTAGCCGAGCCCGGCGACGGTGACGATGCGCTTGGCGTGGGTGGGGCCGAGCTTCTTGCGCAGGTGGGAGACGTGGACCTCGACGGTGCCGGGATCGTTGTAGTCGGCGGGATCGTAGCCCCAGACCGTCTGCAGCAAGTACAGCGTGTTGAGGACGCGGCCGGACTTGGCGATCAGCGTGGCCAGCAGGTCGAACTCTTTGCGGGTCAGCGAGATCTCCTTCCCCCGGATCTTCACGGTGCGGCCGGCGGGATCGAGCTCGATGCCGCAGCGGCTCAGGGTCTCGCTCCGGTCGTTCGCGGCGCGGTAGCGTCGCAGGACCGCTTCCAGCCGCGCCTGAAACACGGGGAGCGAGAAAGGCTTGATCAGATAGTCGTCGGCGCCCCCTTCGAATCCCGCCACGATGTCCTTATCGGTGATCATCGAGCCGGACATGATGATGATCGGAACCTGCCGGATGTTCGTGTCCTTCCGCAGGACGCGGCAGAGCGCGTGTCCGTCGAGCCCCGGCATCTGCGCGTCGGTGACGACGATGTCCGGGTCGCACTCGCGGGCCATCAGGAGCGCGTCGGAGCCGTCGGAGCAGCCGACCACGCCGTAGCCGGAGGAGGTCAGATAGCGGCGGACGAGGGAGAGGATCGTGGGATCGTCGTCGATCACCAAGACCTTGCTCTTGGAAGGGGCGGCCGGAGTCATCTCGAGGGTGGTTCCCTTGGGCTGCATTATAGCTCCGATGGACGTCATCGCGCCTCCGCCGGCTCCGGCTCCGCGACGGTTTCCGCCTCCCGGGCGAGGGGCAGGCTCACCGCGAACTCCGCGCCGCCGTCCGGCCCGTTGCCCGCGGTCATCGACCCTCCGTGCGAGAGGGCGACCTCGCGGCAGATATAGAGGCCCAGGCCGGTTCCGCCCTCGGCCTTCTTCGTCGTCTTGAAGGGTTGGAACATCCCGGCCGCCGCCTCGGGGGAGATCCCCGGGCCGTCGTCGGCGACCGTGAGCGTCGCCGAGGGGACTCCCGCTCGAACGGGCCCCCAGCCCAGGCGCACCCGGACGCGCCCTCCCCGCGCGGCGGCCTGGGCCGCGTTCGTGACCAGGTTGAGGACGAGACGCTCGAGCTGCTCCCGGCTGCCGTCGACGGACATGCGGGTCTCGGGGAGCTCGGCCGAGAGCCGGATGCCCTTGCGCTCGAGGATGGGCGCGCAGAGGTCGAGCGCGGCGCGCGCGACCGCCACGAGGTCGACGCGGACGCGCTCCGCCGTCGCCGCTCCCGCCGCGGCGAGGACCGTCCCGACGATGTCGCGGCAGAGCAGGCCGGCCGAGCGGATCCGCTCGAAGTCGCGGCGCATCGACGCGGCGTCGTCGGCGGTCAGCCCGACCTCGGCGAAGCCGAGGATGACGGTCAACGGGGTCTTGAGGTCGTGGAGCACCCCGGCCGTGATCAATCCGACCTCCGCGAGGCGGCGCGCCGAGGCCTCCTGGGTCGTGCGGACCTCGAGCTTGCCCATGAGGCTCGCGAGCTCGCGCCGCTGGGTGTCGAGCTGGCCCACGGCGCGCCGCTCCCGCTCGGCCAGGCGCCACGTGAGGGCGGCCGCGAGAGCGAGGACGCCGCTGCGCAGGCCCACGTCCAGCGCGTCGGAGGCGACGAGCGGCCCGTCGCTGAGGACGCAGAACGCCGCGTTGAAGGCGATCGCGCCGCCGGCGACCCACGCCGTCTCGTGGGAGCGCAGGAACATCGACGAGGTGAAGACCGGCAGGAGGTAGAGGACCCAGAGCAGCGAGTCGCGCCCCCCCGAGTACTCGAGGAGCGCCGTGACCACCGCGCAGTTCGCCAGGACGGCGCCGGCGGACAGCAGCCTGCCGGCCGGGCGCCTGCGGAGCGCGAGTCCCGTCCCCAGGTTCAAAGACAGGAGGGCCACGAGCCCCCAGAGGACCTGTGGGTACACCCAATCCGCCTCCCAGCGGCCGAGGACCGCGACCGCCAAGAGGAAGATGCAGAAGACCGCCTCGTACGCGTAGGCCGGCGAGCGTTCTTTGTCCTGGGGAGCCATGCCGGAAGTGTGCCCTCGCGCGCTTGCAGCGGGTTTACGGCGAGCTTAAGTTTCGCTTAAGTGCTAAACTGCCCGCGTTCAAGGAGGCCCGATGCCCCGAGCCAAAGCCCGCCATATCCTCGTCCCGTCGCAGTCCGAGTGCGAGAGCCTCAAGAAGCAGATCGAAGGCGGCGCCGATTTCGCGGAGATGGCCAAGAAGCACTCGAAGTGCCCCTCGGGACGCCAGGGCGGAGACCTGGGCGAGTTCGGTCCGGGCGAGATGGTCCCCGAGTTCGACAAGGTCGTCTTCAGCGGTGAGCTGAAAGCGGTCCACGGGCCGGTGAAGACGCAGTTCGGCTACCATCTCATCCAGATCACCCAGCGACAATAGCGTCCGCCGGTTGCCGGCCGGGGTCTGGGTCCTCGGCTGCGTCAGCCTGCTGATGGATGTCTCGTCGGAGCTGATCCACAGCCTCCTTCCGGTCTTCCTCGTCACGGGGCTCGGGGCCAGCGCGACGGCGCTCGGGCTCATCGAAGGCGTCGCCGAATCCACGGCGCTCGTCGTGAAGGTCTTCTCCGGCACGGTCAGCGACTACTTCCGGAACCGGAAATGGCTCGCGGTGCTCGGCTATGGGCTCGGAGCGGCGTCGAAGCCGGCCTTCGCCCTCGCCCCGACGGTGCCCTGGGTGCTCGCGGCGCGCTTCACCGATCGCGTCGGCAAGGGGCTGCGCGGCGCGCCGCGCGACGCGCTCATCGCCGACATCACGGCGCCGGAGCTGCGCGGCCGCGCGTTCGGCCTGCGGCAGTCGCTCGACTCGGTCGGCGCGGTCCTCGGGCCGCTTTTGGCGTTCGCGCTCATGGTCGTCTTCGCGGGGGATTTCCGCCGGGTCTTCTGGGTCGCCGTTGTGCCGGGGGTGCTCGCGGTGCTGCTGTTGGCCGTCGGCGTGAGCGAGCCGGAGCACGCGGACGCAGGCTCCCCGGCGCGCAACCCGCTGCGTCTCGAGGCGCTGCGCGCCCTCGGCGGCCGCTACTGGGGCGTCGTGGCGCTCGGCGCGCTATTCACCCTCGCGCGCCTGTCCGAGGCCTTCCTGATCCTGCGAGCCTGCGACGTCGGCCTCTCCATCGCTCACGCCCCGCTGGTGCTCGTGGGCATGAACGCGGTCTACGCGGCCGCCGCGTATCCCGCCGGGAGGCTGGCCGACGCCGTCGACCGGCGCGCGCTGCTCGCCGCCGGGCTCGCCGCGTTGGCCGCGGGCCACGCGTGCCTTGCGCTCGCCGGAGGGCTCGGGCTCGTCGCGGCGGGCGTTGGCCTGTACGGCGCGCACCTGGCGCTGACGCAGGGCCTCTTCTCCGCGCTCGTCGCCGACGCGGCGCCCTCCGACCTGCGCGGCACGGCCTTCGGCTTCTTCCACCTCGCGGGCGGCGTCGCCATGCTGGTCGCGGCGGCGGGCACGGGGCTCCTGTGGGACCGCTTCAGCCCGTCGACCGCGTTCTGGGCCGGCTCGGGACTCGCGGCCGGCGCCTTGGCCGCGCTAGTCTATCTCCAAACTGATGCCTAACGAACTAAGCAACGCGGAGGCACGCAGAGGAAGTAACAGAAAGGCGCGCAAAGTGGGAAACTCCCTCGGTTCGTCCTTTGCGTTCCTTTCCGTCACTTCCCTTCGCGTGCCTCTGCGTTACGCAGCCTCGGTAGGCGTCATGTTGGAGCGGGACTAGCGGCCGTTTCCGGCCGGCGCTGAGTCCGCCGTCTTCGCGAGCTCGACCGCGAAGGCCGCGGCGAGCCGCGCGAACGGCACGGAGTGACGCGCGTCCCCGCCCGCGTTCGCGAGCGTGTCGCGCTCGGTGTGGATCGAGCGGTTCATCGTGTCGAACGCCGACTCGAAGGCCGCCGAGGCCGCGAACCCGGACCGCGTCCACGAGGCGTGGTCGGAGCAGCCGTAGCCGCACCGCGTCGAGTTGCGGGCGGCGCCCGCGTAGACGTCCACGAGCCGTCCGAGGAACTCGCTGAGCTTCGGATCGACGTTGTCCTCGAGGATGTAGATCTCGTCGCCCGAGCCCTTGTAGTTCGTCATGTCGAACTGGATCACGCCGGCGACCTTCGCGCCTTCCCGGGCGTAGCGGGCGGCGATGTCCTTGGACCCGCGCAGCCCGACCTCCTCCGCGGCGTAGCCCATGAACTGGACCGTCCGCTTCGGCCTCCAGCCCGCGCCCGCCAGCACCCGGATCGCCTCCGTCAGGACGGCGATCCCCGAGGCGTTGTCGTCGGCGCCCGGGGCGCGGGCCCCGGCCGAGCCCCAACCGTTGATCGAGTCGAGGTGGCCGCCGAGGATGACGTGCTCGTCCGGCCGCTCCGAGCCCGGGATCGTGAGGACGACGGACGGCTGCTTCCAGCCGTGGCGGACCGTCGTCGCGGCCGCGCCGGGGAGTCCGGCGGCGAGCTCGGCCCAGCGTCCGCGGAGCCAGTCCGCCGCCTGCACGCCGGTGTCCGCCTGGTAGTAGCGGTTGTGAAACGCCGCCATCGTCTCGATCGTGGAGCGGATGCCGGCCTCGCCGACGTTCGCGACGATCGGCCGCACGACGTCGCCTTGGTCGACCGTGAAGGTCTCGCTGGGCGCCGGCGGCGGCGCGGCGAGGTCCTGCTCGGCCT
>JACQPK010000011.1 GCA_016207565.1 Elusimicrobiota bacterium | reverse complement strand
GTCCAGGCCGGTGATGGCCGGCAGCGGCCCCGTGGGTCTCGCCACGCCGGTGACGCCGTCGGGGCTCCGCCAGGGCGCCGAGGTGAACGTCTCCAACGTGGGAGGCTCCAAGCTCGGAGCCCTGCCGCGCTCCCGCGGACGCGGCGCCGCGAGCGCCCTGCGCTCTCGCGGGGTGGGCAGCAATCGCACGATGGGCCAGCTCAAGTTCGCCAACGCCCGTTCCGGCGACGGCGCGACCGCGGCGCGGGAGAACGCGTCCAAGCAGTTCGCCACCGAGGCCTTCGACCAGATGAAGACCACCGGCGGCCAGCTCGCGGGCGGGCCCGGCGCCATCGACGGCGCCCCCGGCGTCGTCGTGCCCCCGGGCTCCGGGGCGCCGGACGAGAACAGTTTCCCGAAACCTCCCCCGGTCGGACCTGCGAAGGACGTGACGCCCTACCAACCCCAGTTGGACGCGGCGAAGGGCCTGGGCGACGCCGCCGGGATGCTCCGCATCATGGGCGTCATGTTCATGCTCGCCGGCGCCGCTCTCATGTTCGCCGGCTGGCAGATGAAGACGACGGCCGATGCCATGCCCGATATGGTGCCTGGCCCGGTACCCCCCGCCATGATTCCAAACCCGGCGAAACCGCCGGCGCAGATGGCGGCGTACGCGATCATCGCCGCCGGAGTCGCGATGGTCGGGGCGGGCATCATGGCGCTGGCCATGGCCCAGAACATGGCGACGCAGGCCGAGAAGATGGGCGACCAGATCAAGAACCAGTACGGCCAGGAGAAGCAGGGACAGATCGCGACCGACACCGCGAAGGCCAAGGCCGACGGGAAGCCGTATACGCCTCCGGACATGACGGACCAGACGAAGCCTAACCAGGACGTCAAGGAGGCGGTCGAGGAGACGAGCACCGCGACCTTCCAAGTGCAATGAGACGCCACGGGTGGGAGTCGAGGCGGCGGCGGCCGGAGGGGGGCTCCCCCGCGCCGGTCGCCGACGAGACGCCGCAGGCCCCGGCCGTCGGGGAGGCCTCGGCGCCGGAAGGGTCGGCGTCCGACGTCGAGATTCCCGAGCTCCGCAAGAAGGAGGAGGAGAAAAAGGGCGCGGGCGCGTTCTGGCTGAGCGGCGGCCCGGGACAGGGCTCTTTGCTCGCGCGCGCCGCGACCGGCGGCGGCTACGTCCACGCCACCCCTTTCGGGCTCGGCCGCTTGGCGGCGGGCCTGGCGCAGCGGCTCGGCGCGCAGTCGGCGATCGGACGTCTGCTCCTCGGCCGCATGGGCGGCTGGCTGCTCCTCGGCGGGATCCTGGGCGGCGGCATCATGGCGGGCCTGTTTGCCGCCGCCTTCGCCAAACCCAGGCCGAAACTCGCCGCCGCGCCGCAGTTCTCTCTCGAGGCGCCGAAGACGGGCGTCGTCGTCGCCGGGCCGCGGGACCGCTCCCTCTCCTACCTGCAGAACGCCAACCAAGGAGAGCTCAATTTCGAGGACGCGCGCCAGAAGCCCGCCTCCGGCGCCGCGGAGACCGAAGGCGCCGCGGAGGCGGAGACCCCGCCCGAGGCCGCCACGCTCGGCTCCGTCGGGGAGCCTCCGGCCCTGCCGGAAGGCGTCGCCGACGCGGTGGGCGCCGCCGCGGGCTCGGGCGCCGAGCAGTTCGCGAAGCTCGCCGACCTGAAGGGCCTCGGCAAGAGCGCGGGCTTCGGCGGCTCGTTCGGAGGGGCCAACAGCGCCGCGCGGGGTTTGCCGGGGAATGCGCTCCCCCCCAAGGACGGGCGTTTCGGAAAGTCCGCCGCTTTCGCGAAGGGGCGGCCGAAGATCGGCGCGACCAACAACATGAGGCGCATCGCCGGCCGCGCCCAGCGCGCGATGGGCCAGCTCAAGATGTCCCGGTTCATGTCGGGCACGGCGGCGCTGCAGTCCAACGACGCCTCCGCGTCCCAATACGCCACCAACGCTTTCGAGCAAGGGAAGACCCAGGGGGGCGAGAACCCCGCCTTCATCGGGCCCTCCAACGGGGCGCCGCAAGTGGTCGTGCCGCCGGGCGCGGGCGCGCCCGACGTGACCAGCCTACCCACGCCTCCGGAGGTCGGCCCCGAGATCAACGCGACCCCGTATCAGCCCAACCTCGACGCGGCGATGGGGATGGGAGACATGGCCGGGATGATGAAGATGATGAGCATCCTGATGATCATCGCGGGGATCGCGATGATCATCGCCGGTTACAACATGGGTTGGACCCCGGCGGGCATAGCCCTGGTCATCGCGGGCATCGCGATGCTCGCCGCCGGCATGATGATGGCCGCCTCCGCCATGAACATGGCCGCGCAGGCCGAGCAGATGGCCAAGAGCAATATCGACAGCAAGTACGATCAAAAAGACCAGGCCAAGATTGCCTCCGACCGCGCCAAGGCCAAGGCTCAGAACCAGTCCTACACGCCTCCCGACATGAGCCAAAAGACCAAGAACAACGCCGAACTCCGCCAGAACATCAAGGACACGCGGGACGCCGACTACCAGTTCGACGACGGGACGAAAGGCAACCAGTAGGCCTTTAGGCCTAGTTCGTTCTAGGCCCTTCGCAACTCCCCCTAGGCCCTAGGACCTGTTACCCATGTGGGGATGAGGCACCCCGGCAGGCTGGCGGCGACTCTGGCGGCAATCTGGCTCCTGGCCGGCGCGGCGTTCGCCCAGAGCCGGCAGCGCAGCGCCCCCGCCGCCTCGCCCACCGCCGCGCAGCTCGCCGAGCGCCGGTTCGCCCTCTTCGACGGCATGGAAGGCTGGCGCGCCCTGTCCCTCGCCCACGGCGAAGCGATGGCGCCCCTTTCCGCCAAGCTCGATGGGATCCGCTCCTCCCTGGCGGCCCTGAAGATCAGCGAGGGCGTGAAGGACCCCAAGGTCCTCGGCGCGCTTTCCCAGAAGCTCGAGGCGCAGCGGAAGGCCTTCGAGGACTGGAAGAAGGAGCTGCTCGAGGCGCTCTACGCCGGCCGCAACTCCGGGCAGCCCCTGGCGGGCGCCGCGCCCGAGGCCCGGCAGCAGTTCACGGCCCTCGCGGAGAAGCAGGCGGAGACCTTCCGCCAGCTCGCCCACCGGCCCTCCTTCGGCGGCGGGCAGCTCGACGAACTCCGCGGCCGCATCCTCCGCGCGGGCGCCCCGGCGGACCTCGACGGCTTCTTCGACCAGCTTCAGGCCCGCTCCGCCATGACCACGATGCCGCTGGCGTCGGCGGCCCCGGCCGTCTACGGCCCGCCGGCGGACTTCGAGCGCTACCAGGGGCAGCCGGCGAGCGTCTCGGCCGAGGCCGCCGCCCCGGTCGTCCGCGCCCAGCCGCTCGCCCGCGGCGTCGGCCCCATCACCTTCTCGGACGCGCCCCCGTCGCCCGCCGCGGCCCCGGTCCCCGCGGCCCCCGCCGCCGACGACGGCCCGCTGCAGGGCCGCGCCGCGATGTCCAATAAGAAGTCATGGCAGGTCGAGCTGCTGAAGCGGACCGGCGCCTGGGCGCTCCTCGCCAGCGTGGGCGTCGATCCCGACACCTTCGTCGCCTCGCTGACCGGAGCCGAGTCCGGCTACGCGACCGACGCCACCTCCTGGGCGGGCGCGGCGGGCGTCATGCAGATCATGCCCGAGACCGCCCGCTGGATCATGAGAGGCGTCGAGTACAAGCGGATCGCCCGCGAGTACGGCATGACGGTCTACAACGCGGCGGCGATGACCGCCACGCAGATCCAGGCGATGCTCAACCGCGACTGGCGGACCAACATCCTCCTCGGCATCCTCTACATCAAGGACCAGGCCGACTCGTTCGTGGGCTACGCGCGGCAGGCCAAGGTGTCGATGGAGGACAAGGCCAAGCTCATGATGAACATGGTCGCCGGCGCCTACAACGCCGGGCCCGGCCGCGTGTGGCAGGCGCTCCGCCGCCTTCGCAGCCAGGGCGTCTCGCTGGCGAGCGTCAATCCCTCCAATAGCCTCGTCCGCATCCGCGAGACGCGCAACTACGTCAGCAAGATCCTGCGCGACTACGGCGCCCGCCTCTTCGCGGAGACGCGCTCCGAGAACGCCGAGCCTGCCCCTGCCCGCGGTTAAGCGGGAGACTACTACCCAGCGGTTGTGGCGGCCGGAGCGGAGGTCGGTCCGGCGGGTACGCGGCCGCGTCGACGCGGCCGCTCTGTCCTCGGGCCGCGGCCGCGCGGCCCTGCGGAGGCCCCGCCGGACCGACCTCCGCTCCGGCCTGGGCGAGCCCAGAGGGAAGCGCCTCTTTATGGAGGGGGCCTACTACGTCCTGATGAACGCGCTTCCTTTCTTCGGCTGAAAAGGAAAAGCAGGCACCCGAGGCCGAGGCGAGCCATGTCTTTTTGCGCGAGTTCAGCGGCGCGCGCGCCCTCGCGCGCGCCGCTCTGTCCGGTCGCGCCGCGCCCACGGCGCGCCGCGACGCGCAAAAAGACATGGCTCGCCTCGGCCGTCGGCCCCTAAGCTACCCCCCGACAATGAGATCGAGGAGTCTCCCAGGGTCGGACTCGCGGATGAGCTTCAGATCGTCGCCGGCGCGGATGAACCCCGCCTGCACCGCACCGTCCACGAACTTGAGGAAGGGATCGAAGTACCCCCCGACGTTGAGGATCGCGCAAGGCTTCGAGTGAATGCCGAGTTGGGACCAGGTGAGGATCTCGCAGAACTCGTCGAGGGTGCCGAAGCCTCCGGGGAGGCAGATGAAGGCGTCGGAGAGCTTCTCCATCATGGCCTTTCGCTCGTGCATCGAGCCCACGACGCGGAGATCGGTCAGCCCGTCGTGCGCGAGCTCCTTGCGCATCAGGGCGTCGGGGATGACCCCGACGACCTCGCCGCCGGCGGCGAGCGCGGCGTCGGCGACCGCTCCCATCAGCCCGACGCGGCCGCCGCCGAACACCAGGCCGAGGCCCCGCTGGGCGATCCGCCGCCCCAGGTCGTCGGCGGCGGAGGAGAACCGGCTGTCCTTACCGGGATTCGAGCCGCAGAAGACGCAGATGCGCTTCATTTCGGCTTCGCTTCCTCGAGCGGGTTGCCCCAGAGGCCGGCGCGCTTGGCGAGCCCGAGCACCGCGAAGCTCGCCTCGGTGACGACCTTCTCCCAGTCCGCCTCGCCGCGGGCGATGCGGTCGAGCTCACCTTCGAGCCTGGCCGTGTAGTTGAGGTCCACGAAATTACCGGAGTAGTGTCGCACCAAAAAGTCCGTCACGGACACGCCGAGGGGCGTGGCGAAGAGCTTCCGCTTCTTCTCTTCGACGTAGCCGCGCGTCAGGATCGTGCGCAGGATCGCCGCGTAGGTCGAGGGGCGGCCGATGCCGTCGCGCTCCAGCTTCTTGATGAGGGAGGCCTGGGTATAGCGCGGCGGGGGCTTCGTGGCGCGCTTGAGCGCCGAGAGCTCGCGCACCTCGACCGCGTCGCCGGGCGAGAGCATCGGCAGCTCGGCGGCGTCGTCCTCGTCGTCGCCTTCGGGCTCCTCCTTCGGGTCCTTCTTCTTCGACTCCTCGGTCGCGTCCTCGCCCGTCAGCCGGCGCCAGCCGTCGAAGAGCGTGATCTTGCCGGCGGCCTGGAAGACGCCCATGGGCACGAGCTCGCCCTGGGCGGTCTTCCACGCGTCCGGCGCGCAGGCGACGTCGATGACCGTGATCTGGTCCTTGCCCGGCGCCATCTGGCAGGCGATGAAGCGCTGCCAGATGAGGCGGTAGAGGCGTCCCGCGTCGCCCGCCCCTCCCGCGTCGGAGCCGGTCTCGGCGCGCGTCGGCCGGATCGCCTCATGCGCCTCCTGGGCGTTGGCCGCCTTCGTCGCGTGCTGGATCGGCGCGGCCGGCAGGTACTCGGGGGGGAACTCCTGGGCGATCACGGCCCGGGCCGCCTGCAGCGCCTCGGGCGCCAGCGCGGTCGAGTCCGTCCGGTGGTAGGTGATCTTGCCGTCCTCGAAGAGCTCCTGCAGGAGCTTCATCGTCTGGTCGGGATTCAGCTTCAGGCGGACGGACGCGGCCTGCTGCACCGTCGCGGTCGTAAAAGGCGGCGGGGCGTTTCGCTGCGTGTCCCGGCGGTCGCACGCCAGGACGCGCCACGGCTGACGGCGGCACCACTCGACGGCCTTTTGCGCGACCGCGGCGTCCGTCAGCCGCTGCGCGAGCGGCACGCCCTTCCACGAGACGAGGCGCGCCGTAAACGGCGGCGGGGTCCCCGGCTTCTCGAGCTTGGCCGACAGGATGAAGTAGTCGACGGTCTTGAACTTGCCGATCTCGCGCTCGCGCTCGGCCACGAGGCGGAGGGCGACGGACTGCACCCGGCCCGCGGACCGCGCTTCCTTGCCGAGCCGCCGGAGCGTCGGACTCACGACCCAGCCCACGACGCGATCGAGCACGCGGCGCGCCTGCTGCGCGTTCACCAGCCGCATGTCGACGTCGCGGGGGGAGGCGACCGCTTTCTGGACCTCCGCCTTCGTGACCGCGTGGAAGACGACGCGCTTGTAGGACCGCTTGCCCAGCAGCTCGCTGAGGTGCCAGGCGATCGCCTCGCCTTCCCGATCGGGGTCGGTCGCGAGGAGGACCAACTCCGCCTGCTTCGCGAGCCCGGCGAGCTCGGAGACCGCCCGTGAGGACTTCTCGATCGTCTCGTAGGTGGGGACGACCTTGCCTTCCCGGAAGGCGACGGCCAGGGCTCCTTTCGGGGGCAGGTCCCGGACGTGGCCCATCGAGGCGGCTACGCGGTAGGCGGAGCCCAGCATCTCGCGGATCTTCTTCGCCTTGCTGGGCGACTCCACCACGACGAGCTTCATCGGCCCCTATTCTACTAGAGGTGGGTCGAGAAGATCGAGTTCGGGCCGTTGTGATCGCCCGTGGACGGCATGGCGTGGCCTCTAGGCGAGCGGGGCTCCTGAGGCGGCGGATCGGCCGGCTTCCGCTGCTCCTTCGTGAAGGCCAAGAACGGCGCCGCGAGCCGGATGGCCGCGACGACGCCCGTGGCGATGGCCGCGATGAGCAGCGACGTGCCGATCGCGATGTCTTTCAGCAGGAAGCCGTAGGCGAAGGTCGAGACGATCGCCGCCGCGATGCCGATGAGCGAGTTCGCGGCGAGGATCTTGTTGATGTCGGCCGACTTCCGGGCGCCGAGGTTGCGCTGATAGAGCCCCTGGATCGCGATGCCGATGAAGCCGATCGAGAGCGCTTGCAGGCCGTAAAGGCCGACCGCGGCGAGGATGCTCGGGGTGACCGTCATGAGCCAAAACAGCGGCGCCTCGAGCGCGGCGATGACGTAGAACGGGACGGTCAGCGCCTCCTCCGTCTTGAAGCCGAAGCGGGTGAACAGCTTCGTGAGCGGCTTCATCAGGAGCGTGGCGACGATGCTGCCCAAGCTCGCCATGACCATCATCAGCGCGAAGTTCCCCATCGGCGTCGCCGCGAGCGTCTTGAGGAACCAGCCGAGCCCGGGGATCGAGAGGACGGAGCCGAGCGAGTTCGGGTTGGCCTTCACGAGCCCCTCGATGTACTCGGGGAGGACGTTGAAGACGAGCGGGTCCGAGAAGAGCGAGCTCATCATCGACAGCAGCAGCATGGTCCGGAGCAGGCGGTCCTTGAGGACGATCTTCGTGCCGTCCTTGATCGCGGACCACAGCCCCTTGAGGACGCCGCCGACTCCTTTCGGCGTCTGGGGCGTTTCTTCGCCCGGAGCCGCCTGGACCGCGCTCGGACCTTTGAAGAGCTTGATCCCGGCCCAGATGAGACCCGCAAGGGCGACGGTGCCCGCGTAGATGCCGTAGATCACGGCGCCGCCGACGCCTTCCTTCCCGGCGATCGGGCCGAGCAGCGCGATCTGGCCGGCGACGAGCGGGCCGGCGATCGCGATGAGCGCGGCGATGACGGTCAGCACCGAGTTCGCCTTGGTCCGCTCTTCGGTCGTGACGCTCTTGTCGCCCAGCAGGCGGGTCGTCGACGCTCCCTCCATCGTCACGGTGAGGCCCTGGAAGAAGGACTGGACCGCGATGAGGCCGGCCAGCGTGAGCACGGCCGCTTGCATCGACATGAGGCCCGTCGAGAAGAAGAGCACGGGGATGAGCGCCAGGACCGCGGCGCGCGCGAACATCGACCGCGTCAGCCACTTGCCCGGCCCTTCGGTGCCCGAGTTCCGGGTGAAGAGCGGGATCAGCATGTAGCTGAAGGCCTGCGACACCCAGTGCGCGATCCGGGCGATCGACCGGTTCTCGCGGACGACCTCCTTCAGGAGCTCCGCGTTCTCCGCGCGCCGGTCGCCGTGCTCGCGCAGCGAGTTGGCCGTCATCGAGGAGATGAGATACGGCAGGCCGACCATGTACATCTGGAACCCGAACAGGAAGATGCTGTAGCCCGTGACGTAGCGCCAGAACGCGCTGTTGCGGATCGGGTCCTTGAAGACGCTGAGCCAGCCGCGCGACGGAGGCGCGGGCTCGAGGCTCGGCGGGGCCGGCTCCGGCTCGGCGGCGGGCCTGGCGGCCTCTCCCGCCCGCCGGAGCTTCACGCGCCAGCCGGAGTCGGGCAGAGGCGTCGGCTCCGTGATCGGGACGTCCGGATCGACCGCGCCGGTGCCGCGGATCAGCCGCTCGCCGGTGAGGGTCGAGAACTGGAGCCCGGCCTGCTCGCTCGCGGCGGCTCCCGGGGCGCGCGCGGCGCCCGCGATGGCCTTGTTCGCGACGGCCTGGATTTGCGCGACGCGCTCGGCGGCCCCGACCCGGGGCTCGGCGGCGGCCAGCGGCGCGCCTCCCCTCTCCCCCCGGCCCGGCGAAAAGTTAACTTTGGGGACAGTCCCCAGGGTTAACTTTTTGGTGGAAAGGGCGGGGTTGAGGGTGAGCGCGAGCGTGGTGACCGGCTTCGTCAGCGCGGCGCCGGGGAGCGTGGAGCCATGGGGGGCGACGCCGAGCTGGGGGATCGCGACGACCCCCGTGGGCGTTGCGGGCGCGACGACACGGACCGCCTCCACCTGCGCGACCGCGGGGTGAACGCCGAGCGCATACGACAACGCGACCGCGAGGGCCGTCCGGGTCAGCCTCATGCCGCGATTATAAGGTAAGGGGAGGAGGACGGCTCGGGCTGACTAGCCCGGTTTACGACAGTCTGTGGGCCTGGGGTCTTTCCGGCCCTTGGGCCTAGGATGTGGGCACGCGGCGAAATGTTAGAATCAGAGGTAGCGTGCCAGGTCTCGATCGATCGGCGTAACGATGAGACCAGGCACGCAACTCATAGCAACGCACATGGCCGACTATTCGAGCACCGTCCACCTGCCGAAGACGCAGTTCCCGATGAAGGGGGACCTGCCCAAGCGCGAGCCGCTCGTCCTGGCTTTCTGGGAGAAGGAGCGCGTCTACGAGCGCATGCTCGAGGCGGCGCAGGACCGCCCCCCGTACGTCCTGCACGACGGCCCTCCCTACGCCAACG
>JACQPK010000257.1 GCA_016207565.1 Elusimicrobiota bacterium | reverse complement strand
GTAAACCCTGGGGACAGTCCCCAGGGTTTACTTTTTTGAGGGCGGAAATATTCGGGCCTATGCAGCCGTACGTTGGGGCGTGGGCGGCGACCCGGACGAACGCGAGCGGCGATTATTTCCATTGATCACCCGGTTCTACCGGGAGACCGTCCTGCAGGACCTCGAGGGCGTGTTCGTCTTCTCGATCCTGCTGCTCCTCGGCTTCATCCTCTACGTCTGCGACCACCGGCTGACCTTCCTCAACCTGTACTTCATCCCGATCCTTCTGGCCGGCTACTTCCTGAGCGCGCGCTCGGCGGTGCTCGGCGGCGTGCTCACGATGCTCGTCGTCGGCTTCATCGTCGTGGAGAAAAGCGAGAGCTTCAGCCAGGAGCTCTCCGGCCAGGCGCTCTACCTCTATCTGGTCGTGTGGAGCTCGGCGCTGATCCTGGCCGGGGCCCTCGTAGGCCGCCTGACCGAGCAGCTCCGAGAACGCTTCGCCGGCGCGCGCCGCTCGCTCGAGCGTCTCGGCGAGCTCCAGGAGGAGCTCCGGGCGTCAAACCTGCGGCTCGAGGAGAAGAACCTCGCGCTCGAGGGGATGAAGACGAAGGTCGAGGCGGTCCTCCATTACACGATGGATCCCGTCGTCGCGCGCCTCGTCATCAACCGCCAGCTTCGCAACGAGAAGCGTGAGGTCAGCGTCCTCTTCGCGGACCTCGAGAACTTCACCGAGCACATGGAGACGGTCCCGCCGGAGGCGAGCGTCCGGGACCTCAACCGGCTCTTCGGCTCGATGGAGCCGATCCTCGCGCTCTACAAGGGGCACCTCGACAAGTACGTCGGCGACGGCCTCATGGTCGAGTTCGGCGTGCCCTATTTCTCCGACCAGCGCGCGGTGCTGGCGTCGCTCGCCGGGCTCAAGATGCAGTCTCGGATGGCGCAGGCGGACTTCCCCTGGAAGATGCGCATCGGCATCGCGACCGGGCCCGTCCTCGTGGGGTTGATGGGCTCCGAGAACCGCAAGAACTACACCGCCATCGGCGACGCGGTGAACCTCGCCTCGCGCCTGCAGACCAAGTGCCCGGTCGGCTCGCTCTGCGTCGACGAGAGGACGCATCAGCGGATCGAGCGGTGGTTCCGCACGCGGCGCATCCGCCACGGCCTGGCGCCGGGCGAGGCCCAGCGTCTGGAGGACAACCTCGCCGCGCTCGACGAGTTGCTCCGGCTGACTCCGCGCGCGGAGCTCTGCGTCCGGGCCGCGGAGATCTGCGCGCTGCTGGGGGAGCCGGAGCGCGGCGTGGCGTACGAGCGGCGGGCGCTCGAGCTCGCGCCGGCGCAGGCGGACGACATCCACCGGTCCATGGGGCGCGTGCTCGTGTCCGGTTCGGAGCACGCGCACGTGCCGATCAAAGGCAAGCGCAACGGCGTCGCCGCCTTCGAGGTGCTCGGGCTCCGGGATCCCCTCGCCGACCACGCCCGCGTCCCGCGCGAGGCCGGCCGGCTTTTCGAGGAGCTCGCCTTCCAGGTGCGCCTGCCCGCCGAGTCCCTGCTCCCGCTCGAGGCCGCCGAAGGCTCCCTCGGCCACGGGGAGGTCACGGCGGCGCTCTCGGCCGCGCTCGCCGACGCGATGGGCCTGTCCGAAGGCGAGAAGCGGGACGCCTTGCTGGCCGGCTACGTCCACGATATCGGCAAGCGCAGCGTCCCGGACACGCTCCTGGCCAACCAGGCCCGCATGGAGGAGCTCGCGGCGGTCGACCGGGAGGCCCTCCGGTCGCACGCCGGCGAGGCGGAACGCGTGCTGCGCGAGCTGGCCCTGCCCGTAGGCGACGCGGTGCTCGCGGGGGTCCGCGAGCACCACGAGCGCTTCGACGGCGCGGGCTACCCGAGGGGGCTCAAGGGCCACGGGATCTCGCTGCTCGCGCGGATCCTCCAGATTCCCGACGAGTACGAGGCCCTCACCGCGTGGCGGCCCTACCACGAGCCGTGGGAGCCGGCGGCGGCGCTCTCCGAGATCGAGAAGGACCTGCGCGAAGGCAAGTTCGACCCGAAGATCGGCGACGTCTTCCTCCGGATGATGAAGAGCGGGCTCCCCTAAGTCTCATCTGGTGCGACGCACCAGATGAGACTGGCTGCCACGTGCCATTGACAAGCCCGGCCGGTCGGTACCATAATCGGGTCCGATGCGATTTTGGCCGGTGGCGGCGGGGCTCGCGTTCGTCGTGGGTTACGGGCTCGGTCCGGCGCTTCTCGCCGGGCTGTTCGCATACACCATCCTGGACGTGACGCACCGGCAGCTGCGCGCCCGAACCGGGCCGCGGCGCGCGCGGTGGCTCGCGGTGGCGATCTTCATCGTCGTCTCCGTGACGCTGACGGTTTTCGTCGGGCGGTTCTTGACCCAGAGCGCGGCCACGGTGCCGGTGATCTTGAGCAGCGTGCTGCCTGCCGTGTCGGACGTGGCGGCGAAGTACGGCATGGAGCTGCCGTTCGACAGCCTCGCCGACATTCGCCTGGCGCTGGTCAACGCGCTGCGCGACAACGTCCGGAACATCGGGCGGGCCAGCGGAGTCCTGACGAAGGGCTTCTTCCATTTGGCGGTGGCGATCTCCATCGCGGTGCTGTGTTTCTTGTCCGAGGCGAGGGAGCCGCCGGCGGGGACCCTCTGGAGCGCGCTGCGGGAGCGCGGCCTCGACCTGGCCCGGCGCTTCATGCGGAGCTTCGAGCTCGTCGCCGGGGCGCAGGTGGCGATCTCCGCGATCAACACCTTCTTCACGGCGATCTTCCTGCTCACGATGGGGTTCCCGCACATCGGATTTCTGATCCCGGCGACGTTCTTCCTCGGCATGCTGCCGCTCGTGGGGAACCTGCTGAGCAACACGATCATCGTGTGCGCCGGCCTGACGATCTCCCCGAAAATGGGCGTCTTCGCCCTGGCGTTTCTGGTCACGATCCACAAGGCCGAGTACTTCCTGAACAGCCGCATCGTCGGGTCAAGCGTCGGCGCCCCGATGTGGCAGACGCTGCTGGGGATATTGGTCGGGGAGCTGGTCATGGGGGTCGCGGGGATCATCCTGGCGCCCGCCGTCCTGCACTTCGTGCGCGAGGAGTTGTCCGCCACCGAGGCCTAGGCTTGCGCCCCCCAGGGTTTATTGCTATATAGCGACGGGGGCGTGACGTCCTCCATTGCCGCAAAAGGCAATAAAATCAAGCAACATTCCGGGGAGACTGAATGAGCTACCAAGTCAAGCGCATCGACCCTTACTGGATGACGCACCCGATGATCCCGGTCGGGGTGGTCGCCGGGGCCGTGCTGGCGTTGGTGGGGCACCAGTCGGACAAGGCGGTGGTCGGAATCGCCGGGCTCATCGTCGCGGGCATCTCCGTCGTCCTGGCCGCCAAGCCCGTGATCTCGGCGGTCCTGGGGACGCTCGGCGTCTTCGGCGGCCTCGTGACCTTCGTCATCCTTCCTCAGCCCCAGATGGTCGGCATGCCGATCGGCATGCGCTTCGTCTCGACGATCCTGTTCGCCTTGCTCTACATGGTCCTCATGGACGCGCTCGTGCTGGCGATCGCATTCCTCTATAACCTCTTCGGCGCCGGGATGCGCGGCATCGGGCTCGACATCGAGGAAACGGCCGGAGAGGAAGCCTAGTGCGCATCAACATCGTATACGCCGCCCGGGATCCAAACCGGGCCGGCTCGCTCCTGGAGGCGGTCGCGCGGAGCGGATTTACGCTGACGACGGCCCAGCGAGGCAAGGAGGTGATGGGGCTCCTCGGCCAGCGCAGCTGCGACGTCCTCATCGTCGCCGCTCAATTGGCCGACGAGGAAGGCCTCGCCTTGGTCAAGAGCCTGCGCTCCCGGGGCCCGACCCGCCAGCTTCCGATCATCGCGCTTCTGGAGCACGACGGGAGCGGAGCTGCCCCGCCGATCGCGGGCTTCGGCACCGCCGCCGGCCAGATCCGCCGGGACCACGGCCCCGTCGCGCCCTCGCCCGCGCCGTCGGCCGGGAAGGTCTCCCTCCGGCTCGCCTTTTTCCAGGCGGGCGCCGACGAGTGCCTGATGCTCAACCAGGACATCGCGGAGTCCGTCGCCCGGATCAAGGCCGTCTTGCGCCGCACGATGACCAACCCCGCCGAGGAGGTCATCAAGACCGGGCCGGTCGAGCTCAACCTGACCAGCTATACGCTTCACGTGAACGGCAAGGAGGTCCCGCTGACCTCCAAGGAGCTCGACCTGCTGTATGTCCTGTTGAGCTCCCCGAACCGGGTGCTGAGCCGGCCGTACCTGATCGAGCGCGTCTGGGGCTACAACTACTTCGGCTCCCCGCGCACCGTCGACGTGCACGTGCGCCGGCTGCGCGAGAAGCTGGGAAAGGCCGCGAAGCTCATTCATACCATCCCGTGCGTCGGCTACAAGCTGATCCCGCCGGGCTCGGAGCTTTCCCGGTGACCGCCGCGCGCGAGGAAATGGTTGCGCCTAAGCGGGGCGCGACCATGAAATCTTCCAGCAACAGCCGGACCCTATAGTTTGGAGGTCTCATGACCGACAAGAACGCGGTGAAGCTCTTGATCATCGACGACGACACCCATTTGCGCGAGAGCCTCGCGGAGGTCTTGGAGCTCGACGGTTTCGAGTGCCATCAGGCCGCCGACGCCAAGACCGGCATCGAGGCCGCCAAGAAGATCGACCCGAAGGTCGTGATCATGGACATCCAGCTCCCGGACTCCTCGGGGTTTCAGATTTGCCAGACCTTGCGGAAAGCGTCGAGGGAGACTATCCTCATCATGATGACGGGTCGTTTCCTCTCGGCCGAGGAGAAGACCCAGGGCTTCGAGCTCGGCGCCGACGAGTACATCACGAAGCCGTTCGATTTGGCGGAGCTGTCGATCCGGATCCGTCAGTTGTTGACTCGGGGCGCCAAGGCCTAGGTCCCGCAGCCCCCCCGCGGGGGGCGAGGATCGGGGGGGCTCGCTTCCGCGGCACATGAGAGAACAACGGCGCGGTAAACTAGCCTACAAGTTCCTCTTCTGGTTTCTGCTCATCTCGCTCGCCCCCATGGGCGTGGTGGGCTACCACCTCGTCAGCATCTCCCAGGCCTCCCTTCAGAAGGAATCGCTGCGCGTCCAGGAGCAGCACGCCTCGGGCTTCGCGGCGACGGTCTGGAACTACATCACCACCTACTCGAACATCCTGACCGACGCGGCGCGTCACGCCGACTTCGTGGCCGACTCCACGGGCGTCATGAACGTCGCCAAGCAGCAGCAGTACATGAACCGGATCATGCAGCTGCACGCGGCGTTCCTCGAGCTCTCCGTCTTCGATCTCGGCGGCCAGGAGACGCTGCGCATGGGCCGCTTCCTCGGTCCCTCGCCTCCGATGCGCAACTTCTTCCAGGAGGCACCGTTTCAGGTGGCGCTGCAGCAGGGCCAATACGTCGCGGGCCTGGAGCGCTTCCAGGGGCTTTACCCGACGCTGACGATCGCGGTGCCCGTCATCGATCCTAGGGTGCCGCAGGCAAAGGCCTCCGGCGTGCTCCTCGGAAAGATCAGCCTCAACGGCCTTTCGCAGATGCTGGTGCAGCAGTTCCCGGAGGGCGGCAAGTCCGAGGCGGCGGTGGTCGGGGTCGACGGCTTCCTGGTGGCGCACTCCAATCCGAAGATGGTCTTCAAGACGGAGGCGAAGCTCCCGAAGGAGATCACCGACGTCATCCTCACGCAGACGACCGACAAGGGAGGCGGCGAGATCCAGCTCTCGGCGGGGAAGACGCTCCTCGGCGCCTACGCGATGGTGCCGCAGCTCGGCTGGGTCGTCTTCGTGCAGCAGCCGATCGAGTCGGCGTACGGCGCGGCGATCGAGATGAAGGGGGAGATCCTCCGCGTGCTCGTGTGGGTCGTGGCCGTCACGATCCTCTTGTCGTTGGCGGTCGCCGGCCACATCACCCAGCCCATTCGCGTGCTGAACCAGGCCGCCGACAAGCTCGGCAAGGGCCAGTTCGAGGACCTGCCCGAGCTAAGCATGACCAACGACGAGATCGGCGATCTCGCGCAGACGTTCCTCGGCATGGCCGAGTCGCTCAAGGAGAAGACGGGCGAGCTGGTGCACGCCAAAGAAGAGCTGGAGAAGTTCGCGCACTTCCTCGAGAAGCGCGTCGAGGCCCGGACGCGCGAGCTCCGCGCCGCGCAGGACGAGCTGATCAAGAAGGAGCGGCTCGCCGCGATCGGGCAGATGGCCTCGGTGGTCGGCCACGAGATCCGCAACCCGCTCGCCGTCATCAACAACTCGACCTAGTTCATCATAACCAAGCTCGCCGCCGCGGCGGGCGCCCAGCTCGACCCGAAGATCGCCAAGCACCTCTCGATCATCGAGTCCGAGATCAAGCAGGCCAACGGGATCATCAACGAGATCCTGACCTTCTCCCGGCAGCGCGAGCTCAAGCCGGAGGTCGTGGCGATCAACAACTTCCTGGAGGAGCTCATCAGCGTGCACCCGTTCCCGTCGCACGTCAACGTCGTGCGCGAGTTCGATCCCCGCAACCCGATCGTGTCGATCGACCTCGACGAGATGCGCCAGGCGGTGCGCAACCTCATCGGCAACGGCGTCGAGGTCATGCCGAACGGCGGGACGTGCACGATCTCCACCGAGGTCGTGGAGCAGAACTGGGTCCGGATCTCGGTCAAGGACACCGGCTCCGGCATCCCGCCGGACGTGCTCGAGAAGATCTTCGCGCCGTTCTTCACCACCAAGGCGCGCGGCACGGGCCTCGGCCTCGCGGTGGTGCGCAAGGTCATCGACCGCCATAAGGGAAAGGTCGACGTCGAGAGCGCCGTGGGCAAAGGCACGACGTTCAGGTTATACTTGCCCATCGCCGCCAAAGTCGCCGAGACCACGGCCCCATGATCGCGCCTCGTAAGATCGTATTGGTTGAGTCTAGCCTATGAAGGGAAAGATACTGATCGTCGATGACGACGCGAACCTGCGCGACAGCATGCGCGACAACCTCGAGCTGGAAGGCTACGAGATCCACGAGGCCGGCACCGCCGCGGAGGCCCTCACGAAGGGAGGCGCGGGCGGGTTCGACGTCATCCTGATGGACTTCAATCTGCCCGATGGGACGGGCATTGACGCGATCCGCAGCATCCGCAAGACGAACTCCGAGTCCCAGATCCTGATGCTGACCGCGCACGCGTCTCTCGACACGGCGCTGAAGGCGATCCAGGAGTCGGTGTACGACTTCCTGAGCAAGCCCGTGGACTTCGAGCACCTCAAGCGCTCCATCTCGAAGGCGCTCGAGAAGCTCCGGATCGAGCGGGAGAACCGGCGCCTCATCCACGAGCTCAAGCGCGCCAACGAGCAGCTCCTCAACCTGTCGAACATGAAGTCGAAGTTCATGTCGATGTCGTCTCACGACCTCTCGAACTCGCTCATGACGCTGCAGGTCTCCTACGAGATGCTCCAGCAGACCATGCAGCC
>JACQPK010000273.1 GCA_016207565.1 Elusimicrobiota bacterium | reverse complement strand
TCAACGACGGACCCGTCACGTTATGGCTCGACAGCGCTCACCCGTAGCCCTGCTCGCGGGCATCGTCGCCCTCTACGCCGCCGGCCTCGGCCTCGTGGCCGCGGGCCGCGCCTGGCGGCGCCCGGTCGTCCTCGAGACGTCGCGCCCCGCGTTCTTCCACGACGAGTTCGTCGAGATCCGCTTGCGGACCCGAGACGGCGATCTCCGACGCCGCCTCGAGGAGGCCCCCCCCCGCGTGGTCGTGCTGCGCGATGGCGCGGCGGTGCCCACGATCGCCGGCCTCACGCGCGTCGGCCTCGAGTGGAGCGACGAGGATCGCGCGTTCGCGGCCCGCTGGCCGTGCCCGTGGAACGCCGCGCCCGGCGCCTACGAGCTTGCGCTGGAGGGCGGGCCCGAGCTCGACGACCGCCTGACGGTCAAGGGATTCGAGATCCGGCGGCGGGTCCCGAAAGCGCTGCCGCCCGGCTTCGCCGCGCTCACGCTCGAGGCGCAGCAGCCGCTGGCGTCGTTGCGCGTCGTGGCCCCGGACGGCGTCGAGAAGGGCTGGACCGGCCTCCTGGACTGGGTGCAGTACATGGAGGCGGACGCGTTCTGGATGCTGGTCGGCGATACGCCGGGCTCCGGTCCGGGAGAGCTCTGGCGCGCCGAAAACTTCGACCTCGTCCCCGCCGTGGCGGAGGAATGCAAGAGGCGCGGCCTGGCGTTCGGCGTCTACGCGATGAGCTACCTCACGACGTCGCGCGAGCGCCTGCCGCGCTACGAGTACGCGTGGGACGTGGAGTCCGGCCGAGCGAAGATCACGCGCGCGATCAGCCTGCGCGACCCGCAGCGGCCGAAGGACGTGGCGGCGCTCCTCCGCCGGTTCGCCGCCGTTCCCGGCGTGGACTATGTCGGGCTCGACTACATCCGCAACGCGCTCGGGGGCTACGAGCTCATCGACGACTTCTTCGCCGAGATGCCGGGCGTCCGCCCGCCGCCCGGGTGGGAGGGCCTGAGCCGCGAGGAGCGGATGGTGTGGTTCCACCGGAAGAAGGTGATGCGCAAGGACCTCGCGTTCGTCGACGCGTGGCAGTGGTGGCGGGCGCATCGCGTGGGCCGGATCGTGCGTGAGATCCGCGCGGCGGTCCCCGACGAGGTTTTGTGGGCGTTCACGCTGACCTGGGACAAGGGCTGGAACCACGGGCAGGACGTCGTCATGATGAACGACGCGGGCGTCGACGCGGACGCGCTCATGCTCTATGAGGCGGACTCGAAGCAGTTCGAGCACATCCTGCGCTCGTTCAACGCCTACGTGGGCCGGCACGACGCGCAGCTCATGGTGGGCGACGTCGTCGACTGGCCGCTCCACCAGCGGCGCGGGCCGAAGGAGCTTCGCCGGCGCCTCGCGGCCGCGATCGACCGGGTCTACGGCGACGGCGAGCCGCCGGCCGGGCTCTTCGTGCACGACGTCGGCCGGGCGCTCTGGGGGCGGCTCGGCCCCTACACGACGCGCCAATGGATGGACGCCGCGCGCGACGCGGTCCGCCAGCTGAAGGCCCGGCGGAGGCTGACGTGAGCGCCTTCGACGCGCGCCGGGCAAGGATGGTGGCCGAGCAGCTCGAGGGTAGAGGCATCCGCGACCCGCGCGTGCTCGACGCGATGCGCTCGGTGCCGCGCCACGCGTTCCTTCCGGCCGATTCGTGGCCCGACGCCTACGAGGACCGGCCGGTCCCGATCGGCCTCGGGGCTACGATGTCCCAGCCGTACATGGTCGCGTACATGGCCGAGTTGCTTGAGCTCGCCGGCTCCGAGCGCGTGCTGGAGCTCGGGGCCGGCTCCGGCTACGCGGCGGCCGTGCTCGGCCGGCTCGCCGCCGAGGTCTACGCGATCGAGCTCGAGCCCTCGCTCGCCGCCCGGGCGGCCGACGCGCTGGGAAGACTCGGCTTCTCGAACGTCCGCGTGCGCGAAGGCGACGGGCTCGCGGGCTGGCCGGAGAAGACGCCCTTCGACCGCATCGTGGCCTCCGCGTCGCTCGAGGGCGTGCCCGGCGAGCTGCTGGAGCAGCTCGCGCCCGGCGGCTTCTTCCTCGGCCCGGTCGGGCCCGGGCCCCGGCAGGTGATGACCCGGCTGCGCCGCGCCGCGGACGGCTTCGCGGCCGAGCCGCTGTCCCCCGTCTTGTTCGTGCCGGCCCGACGCCGGCCCAAGGAGGCTCGATGATCGTCGCCGCCGTGCTGTGGCTCGCCGCCTTCTTGCACCCCGCGTCCGCCCAGGTCGGCGTGGGCGCCGGGATCGGCCCCGAGGCGTTCGTCCAAGGCGAGCGCACGGTCCGCGAGCAGATGCCCATCCTCCCGCTCGCGCTGGCCGCGAGCCTGGCGTTCGACGCCACGACCTGGACGACGGTCGGCGTCTCGACGGTCCCGGCCAAGGACCTGTCCGCGCTGCTGAAGCGGGGCTACTACAAGCTCGAGCTGCTGCAGGCGGTGCTCGTGGCGTCGCGCGCGAAGGCCTCCCTAAAGGAGGTCACGGCCGCGCACGACAAGGGGCAGTCCCTACGCGAGGTGGCTCAAGCGAAGGGGCTCGATTTCGACTCGGTGTACGGGGAGGCGCTGGCGATCGACAAGCGGGTGATCGACGAGCTGCTCCCGTCGATCATGACCGTCGCCGTGACTCCCCCCAAGCCGCGCCCGGAGAAGAAGAGATGAAGACCCTGGTCCTCGCCCTGTCGATCCTCCTGCCGCCGATTCCGGCCTGGCCCTCGAGCTCCGCCGTCGCGCTGCTCGACGGGCGGCCGCAGCAAGGACTCCCGACCACGACGCTGCGGTTTCCCGACGGCAAGGCGATCGAGGTGGAGCTCGCCGTCACGCCCGAGCAGCGCGAGATCGGCCTCATGAACCGATTGAAGCTGCCGAAAGACTACGGCATGCTGTTCGTCTTCCCGATCGAGCAGGGCCTCGAGTTCTGGATGAAGAACACGTTCGTCGACCTGGACATGGTCTTCATCGACACCCGCGGCAAGGTGACGGCCGTGCATCCGCGGGTGCCGCGCTCCTACCCGCACACGCCCGATGAAAAGCTCGCGCGACGCGGCGGGCTCGGGCGCTACGTCTTGGAGCTTCCGGCCGGCGCCGCCAAGCGCCGCAAGCTCAAGGTCGGCCAGACGCTCAAGTTCAAGATCACGGTCCCTGTGTCCTAAGGACTCTTAGGCTTTTCGACGCTCCCCACCGGCGCGCGGGTCCGCCAGCCTGGTAAACGCCATGGCCCGGCTGGCTCCCGTTCGCTCCCTGATTTAGTACACTAGCCTTTCCCATGCCCACTCAAGAGCAAGTCCTCAACGCTTTGCGCGCCTGCCAGGAGCCGGAGCTCCACCAGGACATCGTCACCCTCAACATGGTGCAGAACCTGGAGATTCAGGAGGGGACGGTCTCCTTCGATTACGTCCTCACGACGCCCGCGTGCCCCCTCAAGGGCATGATGGAGCTCGAGGCCCGGGAGGCGGTCCTCAAGGTCCCCGGCGTCCAAGAGGTGAAGATCAAGATGACCGCCGCCGTCCGCAAGGACATGCGCCTCGAGCGCGTCATGCCGTCCGGCGTCAAGAACATCATCGCGGTCGGCAGCGGCAAGGGCGGCGTCGGGAAGTCGACGGTCGCCTGCAACCTCGCGGTCAGCCTCGCGCTCGACGGCGCCCGGGTCGGCCTCATGGACGCGGACGTCTACGGCCCGAACCAGCCCCAGATGATGGGTGTCTCCGGCTTCGAGCCCCAGGCGGGCGCCGACAACAAGATCGACCCCGCGGAGAATTTCGGGGTGAAGGTCTTCTCGATGGGCTTCCTCATGGAGCCGGACCAGCCGGTGATCTGGCGAGGTCCGATGCTCCACGGCGCGATCACCCAGTTCCTGCGCGACGTTCAATGGGGCGAGCTCGACTACCTCGTGGTCGACCTCCCACCCGGGACCGGCGACGTCCAGCTCTCGCTATGCCAGGCCGTGCCGCTCGTCGGCTCGGTCATCGTCACCACCCCGCAGTCGATCGCGCTCTCCGACGTCCGGAAGGCGGTGGCGATGTTCAACAAGCTCAACGTCCCGATCCTCGGCGTCGTCGAGAATATGAGAGAGTTCGCGTGCCCGCACTGCGGCAAGGCGAGCCGCATCTTCTCGCAGGGCGGAGCGGAGGAGCTCGCCAAGAAGCACAACGTGCCCCTGCTCGGGACCGTGCCGCTCGACCCGGCCGTGTGCGAGACGGGCGAGACCGGCAAGCCGGTGTCGAAGACGCGGCCGGACAGCGCTCCCGCCAAGGCTTTCCGGGAGCTGGCCCGCAAGGTCGCCGCCGCCGTCAGCGTGCGCGTCGCGAGCCACAAGCCCCTTGAGATCCAGACCGTAAAATAAGGAGATACCAATGACTACCGCCGTCCCCACCCGCGAGAGCACGCCGATCGAAATCGGAGCCGAGGCTCCGGATTTCACGCTGCCGGACCAGGATAAGAAGGAGTTCAAGCTCAACGAGTTCAAGGGCAAGAGGCCCGTCGTGCTCTTTTTCTACCCGCTCGACTGGAGCCCGACCTGCACGAAGGAGAACGCCTGCTTCTCCAACGACCTCTCCCGCTTCGCCACGCACGCCGAGGTCGTGGGCATCTCGATCGACTCCACCTGGTCGCACAAGGCCTGGCAGGAGAAGATGGGGCTGAAGCACCGCCTCTTGTCCGACATGCACCGGAAGGTGACCAAGGACTACGGGCTGTTCCTCGCGGCCGCGAACATCAGCCAGCGCGCCACCGTCGTCGTCGGCAAGGACGGCAAGGTCGCCTGGGTGAAGGTCGAGAAGGACATCACCAAAGAGCGCGACTACAACGAGGTCGAGCAAGTCCTTTCGAAGCTGCAGTAAGGAAAAGCCCCTTCCGCGTTCGGAAGGGGCTTTTCATTGCCTATTGACAAATAACTATCCGTTAATAATAATTATCCACAAGAACATGACCCCGACCCAAAAGCTCCGCGAGGCGCTCGCCCGCAAGGGCCTGCCTCTCACCCAGCAGCGCCTCGCCGTCTTCGAGGCGCTGGAGAAGGCGAAGGACCACCCGAGCGCCGAGGCGCTGCACCGCGCGCTGCGCGGGAAGTACCCGAGCCTGTCGTTGGCCACCGTCTACAAGACCCTGCAGACGCTCAAGGACGTTGGGCTCGCGCAGGTGGTCAACGCGCCGCACGCCGAGGCTCGCTTCGACGCCATCACGGGCGTGCACCACCACGCGATCTGCCGGGGCTGCGGGCGGATCGAAGACGTCTTCGACGCGCGCCTCGACCGGCTGTCGGCTCCGCGCGTGAAGGGCTTCGAGCTGGGCGCGCACTCCGTACATTTCTATGGACTTTGCGGCCGCTGCAAGACTAAGAAACTCTGAGGAGGGTTCGACCATGGGCAAGACGTTGAAAGGGAGTCAGACGGAAGCGAATCTGAAGGCCGCCTTCGCGGGCGAGTCGGGCGCGAACCGGCGCTACCTCTATTTCGCGAAGGTCGCGGACGTCGAGGGCTTGCCGGAGATCGCGGGCAACTTCCGCGACACCGCCGAGGGCGAGACCGGCCACGCGCACGGCCACCTCGACTGGCTGAAGTCCGCGGGCGACCCGGCGACGGGGCTGCCGATCGGCGACACGGCGAAGAACCTCGCCGCCGCCGTGGCGGGCGAGACGTACGAGTACACG
>JACQPK010000010.1 GCA_016207565.1 Elusimicrobiota bacterium | reverse complement strand
GTGCCGGTCAGGTTCGTGCCCGAGTAGATCAGCACGCCGTCGCTGAAGACCTGGAAGAAGCCCGAGGTGTCGATCGTCCAGGCGACGTGGTGCCAGGTGTTCGGAGCGTAGGAGCGCGGCAGGTTGATCGCGGTGCCGCTGAGCGGGTGGTTGCCGAAGATCGTCGAGAAGAACTGAAATCCCGTGACGCGGCCTCCGTCGCCGGAGTAGACGTAGAACGCGAAGTCCCGGTCGGTCGCGCCGGCGTCCTGCTTGCAGACGATGCAGCGCCGGTTGTTCGGCGGCGAGCCGAAGGAGTTCGGCGTGCGGATCCAGGCCTCAAAGGTCATCGACGAGACGCCGCCGAAGCCGGCGAACCCGGCGTCCGCGTAGGTCGCCGTGCCGTCGCCGCGCAGGCTCGACCCGTAGCCCATGATGCCCGGCGGCGCCCACGGCGAGCCGCCGTTCATCGTCGCGTGCCGGTCGAAGCCGCTGAAGTCGGTCGCCGTGCCGCCGGAGCCCGTGTCGAAGTGGTAGAGCCGGAGCGTCCCGGGCAGCGCGCCGAGCGTGTACGTGTTCGAGAGGCCGCTCCCCGCGTCCTGGAGCACGAGCTGCGCGGTCACGCCGTCGGCCAGGTCGTTGTAGCCGGTCTCCGGGATCTCGGCGCCGCCGGTGCCGAGGCTCCGGAAGGCGTTGGGCTGCGGGACGTCGGTGTCGACATGGAAGGACGCGCTCGCCCCGTAGACCGACCACTGGCCGAGCTTGTTCCGGCTGCGCACGTGCCAGTAGTACGTGCGGCCGTTCTGCAGGCCCATCGAGATCGGCACGGCGAACGTGAACGCCACCGGCTCCGTCGAGCCGACCAGCGGCGTGAAGTCGTCCTCCTCGCTGAACTCGACGCGGTACTGGATGATGTCCGAGTAGTTGCCGAACGGCAGGATCCAGTTCAGGATCGGGTTCACCGTGGCGACGTCGGAGCCGTCGAGCGGCAGCGAGGCCTCCGGGATCGCCTTCGCGACCACGGTGTCCACGATGACCGCGAACGGTCCCGCCGTCCGGACGTTGCCCGCGGTGTTGGCGATGTGGAAGCGGATCTGATTCGTCGCCTGGCCGCCCGTCGCGCTCGAGGTCGAGAACGAGAGGTTCAGGCCGACCGCCTTCAGCGTCTCGACGCCGAGCGAGCCGGGGGCGCCGCTCAGGGTCACGTACGGGGCGGGGGCGCTCGACGCCACGACCGGCCGCCACGTGTTGCCCGCGTTGGTCGACACCTCGACGAAGAAGCCGACGCCCGCGTTCCGCTCGTCGTTGACCTGCGCCTGCGTGGCCTCGTAATCGCGGACCTTCACGTCGTCGACCTGGCCCGCGAAGTCCCGGGTGGTGTCGATGAGCGCCGTCGGGCAGCTCGGGGCGCCCGCCGCGCCGACCCAGAGATACGGCGACCCGCCCGAGGCGGCGAAGCTGCCGATCGAGCCCGAGGCGACGAGCTGGCCGTTCACGAAGAGCCGCAGGCCGTTGACCGCGCTCCACGTCATCGCGACGTGCGACCACACGCCGGGAGGCAGCGCCGAGTTCGAGGCCGCGGGCACGGAGCCGCCGTTATAGCTCTCCGCGATCAGGCGGTTGCCGGGCGCGTCGAAGCCGAGCATCGGCTTGCACCACGCCCCGTCGTTGAGGTGCACGAGGACGCCTCGGGTCGCCGTCGGCCGCGCCCACAGCGAGATCGTCCACGGCTGGTCGATGACGCCCAACGACGGCACGGGCAGATGCAGCCGCTGCGAGCCCGCGCCCGCGAACTGGGCGCAGGCGCCGCGGCGGCAGGTCGAGCCCGTCAGCCACGTGGCGCCGTTGACCAGCAAGCCGTCCTTGTGGCCGGCCGAGGCGTCGCGAGCGACCGATCCCGCGCCCTCGTCCAGCCGCCAGAAGCCGACGGTGCCCGCGATCGGCCCGATCGAGGTCCAGCCCAGGCCGAGGATCGAATCCTGCACCGTGACCTGCACGGTGACTCCCATGGACAGGTCGTTGAACGAGTTCTCGACCACCGGGTCGCCGCTCGAGTTGAAGCTCACGAAGCTCGAGGCGGTCGGGAGGATGCCGGGGCCCACGTACTGGAACGTGGCGTCGGCCGGCGCCGAGTCCGCCTCGTACACCTCGATGTCGTCGAACCAGGGTCCGGCCCCGGGGGTGTTGTTGAGGAGCAGGCGCCAGTAGCGGTGCGGGCCGGCGTCGGCCCAGCCGACGTCGTTCCAGCCCAGCAGCCGCGGAAGCATCCGCGCCGACGCGTCCGTCCAGGCCGCGTTGTCGTCCGACCACTGCACGATGAAGTTGCCCGCGTGATTGGCGCCGTTCGAGGACACGCGCCACCGGACGAGGCTCTTCTGGACCCCAAAGCCGAAGTCGAGGCCCAGGTAGGCCCCCGGCACCGCGGAGTCGGTGTTCCACGTGTTCTCCGCGAGCACGTTGTTGACGACGCCGTTCGGGAAGCCCGCGGTGGTCAGGCCCGACGCGCTCACCAGGCCGGACGTGAGCGGCACGCGGAGCGGACCCGACAACGACGAGCTGACGCCCGCGCGGGACTTCGAGGTGACGCGCCACCAGTACTGCGCCTGCGGCAGGAGCGCGGGGCCGGCCCACACGTGCGGGCTCGAGGCGATGCCGCTGGCCACCATCGAGGCAATGAAGTTCGAGTAGCTGGAAACGGACAACGTATAGCTTTGGATGTCGTTGGGGTTCACGCTGGAGGGCAGCGTCCAGGCAAACGACGGGTTGGCCGCGGTGACCGGCGCGCCGCTCGGCGGGTCGATCGGCCCGGGCTTCGCGATCGCCGCCACGGTGTCGATGATGACCGCAAACGGCCCGGCCGTCGTCGAGGTGCCCGCCAGGTTGAACACGGTAAGCTTGAGCTCGTTGGTGCCGCGGTTCCCGGTCTGCGTCGAGGTGGAGTTGGCCAGCGTGAGGTCCGCCACCTGCAGCGTCTCCGGCGTGAACGCGCCGGCCGCGCCGCTCAAGGACAGGAAAGGCTGGTCGCTCAGCGAGTAGGTGGAGATCACCTGCCGCCAGGTCTTGCCCGCGTCGGTCGAGGTCTCCACGACGAAGGGCTGGCCGGCCGCGTAGTCGCGGGCGATCTGCTCCGCGCCCGCGGCGTAGTTGAGGAAGCGGACCTCGTCGATCTGGCCGTTGAAGGCCGAGCCGAGGCACGCGCCGCCCGAGGCGCCGATGAGCAGCGCGGTCGCCGGCGAGTTCATCCCGGAGCCGAAGGACGTGCCCGAGACCAACGCGCCGTCGACGTAGAGCCGGACCGTCTGCGCGTCGTAGGTGCCCACGAGGTGGTGCCAGTAGCCGAGCCGGAGGACGCCGCCCTGGGCCGCGGCCTTCGCCGTCGTG
>JACQPK010000242.1 GCA_016207565.1 Elusimicrobiota bacterium | reverse complement strand
GGCGTCGTGGGGGCCGCCGTCCCGGACCCGGGCGCCGTCGTCTTGGACTGCACGGGGCTCACCGGGACGCTGAGCATCCTCGAGGGCCCCGAGCCCGTCGCGCGGGTATCGGCGGGCTGGCTCGGCGGCGAGCTGGAGCGCCGGCTCGAGACCCTCGGTCTGGCGCTGCGCCACGTGCCGCAGTCGCTCGAGAGCTCTTCGGTCGGCGGCTGGGTCGCGCACGACGGCTTCGGCCAGCTGTCCACCCGTTACGGCGGCATCCGCGATCAAGTGGTCTCGCTTCGCGTGGTCGGCGTCGACGGCCGGGAGCGCGACGTGCCGCCCGGCCTTTACGCCGGCTCGGAGGGCACGCTCGGCGTGATCACGGAGGCCGTGCTCAGGATTCGTCCGCGCCCGCGGGGCCGCCGCTATTTCGCGTGGACCTTCGGAGGGCCGGAGGAGGCGGCGGGCCTGGCCCGGACGCTTGTGTCCGCCGAGCCGCCGCCGTCGGTGCTGCGCGCCTTCGGTCCGGTGGACCGGCTCGTGCACCGGCTAGGCCACGGGACAGGGGGCTCGAGGCTCAAGGCGCGGGTCGAGCGGCTGTTGCTCTCGCGACTCTCCTGGCTGCGCGCGCTGGCCCCGCTCGCCGGGAGGCGCTGGACCCTCATCGCGGTCTACGAGGAAGAGGCCCCTTTCGGCGCGCACGTCCCCGCGGCCGCGCGGCTGACGCGCGGGAGCGCGGAGGCCCCGGCCCGGCGCTGGTGGGAAAAGCGGTTCTCGCCGGACGCCGAGCGCTTGCGGCGCGTCTTCGCGAACGGCTGCTTCGCCGACACCGTGGACCTGTGGGCGCCGTACCCGCGCGTCGCCGAGCTCGAGCGCCGGGTGCGCGAGGCGGTGGCGCCGTACGCGTTCGCCTACGCGCACCTCTCGCACTTCGACCGGGCGGGCGCGTGCCTGTACGTCACGCTTGCCGGAGCGCTCGGGCCCGAGGCGCACGCGGCGGCCTGGCGTTCCGCGCTCGAGGCCGCGGTCTCGGCCGGCGGGGGCGTCAACCACCACCACGGGATCGGCCGCGCGAAACGGCCTTGGCTCGACTCCGCGATTCCCGCGGGCCGGCGCGCGGAGCTCCGTTCGGCGCGCCGTTGGGCGGACCCCGGCGGGGTGCTGAACCCCTGGCTGCCGTGGTGAAGGGCTACGCGGTGCTGGCCCACCGCGCGGGGCCGGCGACCGGCATCGAGAACACGCTCGAGGCGCTGCGCCGCTGCCGCGACGAAGGCGCCGACGCGGTCGAGCTGGACGTCCGCCTGACCGCCGACGGGGAGCCGGTCGTCTTTCACGACCCGGACGGGCGGCGGCTCGCGGGGATCGCCCTCAAAGTCCGCGACGTCCGCTGGGGCGAGGTGGGCTCGTGGCGCGTCCGAGGACGCCATCGCGTCATGCATCTCGAGGAGGCGCTGCGCGCCGTGGAGGACTGGCCCGGCGCGGAGCTCTTCGTCGACCTGCACGAGCGCAGCCTCGCGCTTGCGGAGACGGTCGCCGCGACGGTCTCCGCGAGCTCCGCCGCCGCCCGCGTCCTGATCCTCGCCTTCCATCGAGACCGCGCGCTGCTCGCGGCCGTCCGGCGAGCCGCGCCGGGCGCGCGTCTGGCGGTGATGCCCGGCGCGCCGTGGAATATCGCTCCCTCGCTCACGCTTCGCCCCGAGGCCCTCTGCCTCGGCTGGGACGGGGCCGCGACGCGGGTGCTTTACCGCCTCGCCTCGGCGCTGTGGGACATCCCCGGCGCGCTCGAACCGGCCCGGTCGGCGGGCGTCGCCCTGAGCGCCGGCATCGCGAACTCCGAGGCGGACATCGCCTGGCTCGCCGCGCAGGGGTTTGCGCGCTTCTGGACCGACGACGTGCCGCTCGCGCGGCGCGTCCTCGAGCGGCTGTAGCCGCCGCGGCCGCGCGCGGCTGCGGAGGCCCCGCCGAACCACCACCCGCTCCGGCCTACCCGGCCTAGCGGCAATGCCACTCACTTAAGCCCAATGCTCCTAAGTTAATTTCGCTGTCGACGCCTAACACGGATTGACGCAAAGGTACGCAATGGAAGTTACGGAAAGGGAAGCAAAGGACAGATTTCTGAATTACTCCGTCCTTTGCGTACCTTTTCGTGACTTCCTCTGCGTACCTCTGCGCTGCTCCGTCTGAGTAAACTTAGGAGCATTGGGCTTAAGTGAGTGGTATTGGGCCTAGCGGAGGAGTTTGATCGGCTTGTCTTCCTCGACCTGCACTTCCGAGGGGGCTTGCTTGCCTCCGAACGGGAGATTGGCGTCGGGCTCGAGCTGAGTCTCTTGGGTCGCTCGGATCGCTTCGACTCCGGAGCTGCGGCCGAGGCTCCTGACCAGCAGCCGGTCGAGCCGCTTCGACAGGTCGGGGTAGGCGACGCGGAGCTTCACCAGCGCGCCTTGGCCGGCCTGCGTCAGCGTCCACTTCTGCGGGTCGACGTAGGGGCGCTTCGGCTTCGGGAAGGTGTCGAGCAGGGTCGCGAGCGTGATCCGCTCCTCGAGCGAGTCGCGCTCCGCCGGACAGGGGATGCGAGTCCTCGTGCGGCGCACGCAGTGGACCTCCAGGAAGTGGCCGTCCGGGTCCACGCCGCGCTTGGCCAGCGTCATCGTCTCCTGGCCGGGAAAGAACTGGTCGGGGAGCGAGCCTTCGACCTCGAGCAGCCGCGCCTTCAAGAGCTTGCCGAAGAAACGCTCGACGAAGCCCCAGCACTCGTGCTTCTTCGCGAGGCAGGAGTCGAGGTCGGGCGCCCTCAGCGGCTTTTGCGGCCGGAGCGTCTGCGCCCGGCCGGGCGCGGCCGCGCAGAGCAGGAGGGCGGCGAAGAGCCAGGTCCGCATCAATCCACGGGGCCGCCCTCGACGTTCCCCGCTCTTCGCGTGGGCGTGATGCCGAACACCTGCGGCGGCGGAGGCGCGGGCGGAGGAGGGAGCGGCTTCGGGACCGGCACGAACGTCGCTTTCGCCGGGTCGGTCTTCACGTCGGAGACCGCCGAGGGCGCGGGCTGCTGGAACGCCGTGAAGACGACGAACGCGGCCACCGCGAACGCCGCGGTCAGCGCGACGATGGCGACCAGCTGCCGGATGCCGGGCACCCGCTAATCATACTACCGGTTCGGCAGGGAAACCAGGGCCCGTCTCACGTTGTCGTAGGCCGCGTCGGGGTCGTCGCCGCGCACGTTCGGGGTCAAAAACGGCACCGTCCCTTCGAGATACGCGTACACGGGCTCGGTCTGCTGCCGGTACACCCGCAGGCGCTCCCGGAACACCGCCTCGGTGTCGTCGCTCCGGCCGCGATCCAGGATCCGGCGCAGGAGGACATCCTCGGGGACGTCGAGCTTGACCACCGCGTCGAGCCGCAGGCCGAGCTCCGCTAAGATATCGAGGAGCGCGATCGCGTCCTCGAGCCGGCGGGGGAAACCGTCGAGGACGAAGCCGTGGCGCCGTACGTCGTCTTGGGAGAGCCGTCGCTTCATGAGGCCCATCACCAGCGGGAACGGCACGAGCTCCCCGCGCGCCATGATCGCCGCGACCTCGGGGTCCGTCTTGGCGTACTCGCGCAGGATTTCGCCGGAGGAGATGTGCCGCGCGCCGAACTCGACTTGGATGCGGGCGGCGTGCGTGCCCTTGCCCGAGCCGGGCGGCCCCATGATGGCGAGCCGCAGCGGGCGCGAGGCCGGCGCGGGCGCCGCCGGCCGGGGCTCGGGCCTCGGGTGCGGGGCGTCGCCGATCAGGGGGCGAAATAGGCTCGCCCCGTGGGCGGCCGGCAGGAAGAGCGAGAAGACGAGCGAGAACAGGGTCATGAGCCGAGCGTAGCCGGCGGGCGCGCCGGGCGCATGGAGCGAAGAGCGGATCGGGGAGCGGGACTTAAGCCGCGCGGCCGGTCAACGATTCGGCACTACTGCCTGGACCGGACGTGCAGCTCGTAGGCGGCGTTGTAGACCGCGAAGACCGAGTCCTGGACGGAGACGACCGATTTGAGCAGGTGGTCGCCGCCGTAGCGGAAGAAGTCGTCGACGGCCCACGGCTCCGTGTCGATGAGCTGGCGCAGCGACTGGGTGTCCAAGTACATCGCGTTGAGCGAGAGCTGGAGCTGCTGGATCTGGCCGATCAGTTGGGTCGAGGCGGCGGTGAGCTCTGGGTCCGGAAGCGCCTGGGTGATGGCCATGCGCTCCCGAGCCGTCAGGTAGTAGAGGTTGTGCTCGATCTGCTGCGTGCCCTTCGCCAGCGTGTCGAAGTTGTTCCGGATGATGGTCATCGACGACTGCGGGTTGTCTTGCGCGAAGGCGTAGCGCAGGCTGTCCTGCTGCCCCTTGATGTAGGCGTGGATCTGCTGCATGTTGGCGACCTGCTGGGCGACCTGTCCCGCGATCGTCTTCACGACGGGGATGAGCTGCGGGTCCGCCTGCTGGCGGGCGGCGCGGTCGCGCGCGTGGATCAGCGCGTCCCAGAAGAAGCCCTCCTGCCACAGCCGGGCTCCCACCCAGCTCGCGGCGAAGGCGTGCGCGGGCAGCGCATAGGCGGCGAGGAAGACCGCGAGACCCTTACGGACGCTCACCGCCAGAGTGTAACAGGCGGCTTTCTCCGCGGCCAGCGGACAGAGGGCCTATTCCGGGCTAGGGCTTCAGGGGAAGCGCCGGGAACGGCAGCACGCGGTAGACCCGGTCGGGGGCCGTGTGGGGTCCGCCGTCCGCGCCTTGCGCGGAGTGGCGATCCAGCGTCATCGCCGCCACGAGGCCGACGAGCGCGACCCCCTCGGCGCCGAAGCGGGCCGAGTCGACCCAGCCGCTGAGGTTGTAGTCGCGGCCGCCCGAGGGAGTCAGGCGGAGGTTCGCGTCGCGGTTCCAGACGTCGAAGTGCGGCAGGATCTCCGGGTCGTCGATGCGGCCCGTGATCTGCATGTCGAAGGAGAAGGGGAGCGGGTTCTGGCCCGGCCTCCGGATCGAGCCGCTCACGCGCCAGCGATCGCCGAACCGGTGGGCGTCGGCGTCGACGCCGGAGCCGAAGAAATGGAGGAAATTCCCGGTGCGGCTGACGTTGCCCTGCAGGGGCGTGCCGCTGACCGACGCCCCGCCGCCCCAGGGAGACACCCACTGGTTCACGCGCAGCCACGGCTCGTAGATCTCGACCGTGCCCGACAGTTGCCGGGACACGCGGCCGTTCACGAAAACATTGCCGGCTTCCGCCGGGACGGCCGCGGCGAGTGCCGCGACCAGGACGCTCGTCAAAGTCATCAGTGAATCTCCTAGGCCCTTCAGGCTTCCCCCATTCTAGGTCTTTGGTACCGCGTTGTCAAAAACATTCGGCACCGGGCCGCCCCGGCCTTGTTGCCGCACGCTTCCTTAATAAGCTATCCTGGGGCCATCGCGGCGCCGATGCGCCGCGTTTCTCGTCCTGTGGGAGACAACAAGAACCAGACGGCGGCGCTGCACCCCGATATCGCCCGAGTCCTCCTCACGGAGGAGCAGATTCGCGAGCGTATCCGCGAGCTCGGCCATGCCATCACCCGCGATTACGCGGGGCGGAGGCTCACGCTCGTCGGGATCCTCAAGGGCAGCGTGATGTTCCTGTCGGACCTCATGCGGGAGCTCGACCTCGACTGCACCGTCGACTTCATGTGCCTCTCCTCGTACTCGGGCAAGGAGTCGACCGGCGTCGTGCGCGTGATGCTCGATCTCCGCGAGTCGGCCGAGGGCCGGGACATCCTCGTGATCGAGGACATCATCGACACGGGCCTGACCCTCAGCTACCTCATGCAGAACCTGAAGACGCGCAACCCGCGCTCGCTCGAGATCTGCGCCTTCCTCGACAAGCCGGACTGCCGGAAGGTCCAGGTCCGCGCGAAGTACGTCGGCTTCCCGATCCCCAACGAGTTTGTGGTGGGCTACGGACTCGACTATAATGAACAGTACCGGAATCTGCCTTACGTCGGCATCCTGAAGCCCCCGCGCGCATGAACCCCGTGACCAAGAACCTCCGCCAACTGATCGTATGGATCCTCGCCTTCTTCCTGCTCCTCGCGCTCTTTCAGAACCTCAAGCAGGCGGGCTCGGAGGTCGAGATCCCGTACTCCGCGTTCAAGCAGAAGCTCCGCGACCACCAGGTCAAGGATCTGACGATGCGGCCGGACCTCATCCGGGGCCAGATCGAGGACGGCAAGGGCGGCACGCAGAACTTCCGCACGATCCCGCTCCCGGACCCGAACCTGGTCAAGGAGATGGAAGAGCACAAGGTGAAGCACTTCCAGGGGGAGCCGGATAAGACCTGGATCACCGCGGTCCTCATCAACGTCGGGTGGGTGGTGCTCTTCTTCGGCCTGTGGTGGCTCTTCGTCGTGCGGCAGGTCCAGCTCGGCGGCAAGCAGGCGCTCTCCTTCGGCCGGAGCCGCGCGAAGCTGCAGAACAACAAGAAGCAGAAGGTCGCCTTCGGCGACGTCGCCGGCTGCGACGAGGCCAAAGAGGAGCTCCAGGAGATCGTCGAGTTCCTCAAGGACCCGCAGAAGTTCCAGCGGCTCGGCGGCAAGATCCCGAAGGGCGTCCTGCTCTACGGGCTGCCGGGGACCGGCAAGACGCTGCTCGCCCGCGCGGTCGCCGGCGAGGCCGGCGTGCCGTTCTACACGGCCTCGGCCTCCGAGTTCGTCGAGATGTTCGTCGGCGTCGGCGCCTCGCGCGTGCGCGACCTCTTCGAGC
>JACQPK010000237.1 GCA_016207565.1 Elusimicrobiota bacterium | reverse complement strand
CATTCAACGTCCGCGGCGAGCCGATCGTCTGCACGCCGGAGCAGGCGTTCAATGACTTCAGTCACACCGAGCTCGACCACCTCGTCCTCGGCAGCTTCGCGGTCGCTGCCGACGCGAAGCGTCCGTTGGCCCCATATCCGGGTCGGGCGCGCCCGGACGAGGCCGCGGAGATGACGATCTGATGTACGCGTCGTGGCCGGCGCGGATCGCTGCGGCTGCGTTCGTCTGGCTGATCCCGGTCGTGGCCTCGTGGCTGCTGATCGGCCCCGCAAGCGCGCTCTTGTCCGGAGGCGTCGTCCCATTTGCGATCGGGTCGCTCATCGCGATCTCGCTGCTCTCGCTCGCGCGCGCGGCCTTCGGGCTGAGCATCGAGATCCTGACCGGTCGCTACGTGCGTGAGCAGCGGGCGAGCGGCGAGGGCGGATGACCATCCTTCGCGCGCTCCCCGTCCGATCGCCGACTGGTCTCGTCTACGATGGTCCGGTCCCGGACCCGCCCCACGCCGACAGCCTGGAGGACCATTGCACAGGGCCAAGACCGTGCTGGAGCTGTTCGCCATGATCGCCGAGCACAAGAACTGGGTGCTCCTGCCTCCGCTCATCGCGCTCGTGCTTGTCGGCGCGCTCGTGATCCTCGGTCAGTCCACCCCGCTCGCGCCGCTGATCTACCCGCTCTTCTGACTGCGGGAGGGCGGTCGGGCACGATGGGTCGCGTGGAACCATTCGGCGATCTCCGCGCTCGGGTGTCCGACCGTTCCGCTCGGCTCGCCGTCATCGGACTCGGCTATGTCGGCTTATCCGTCGCCGCGTGCTTCGCGGCGGCGCGCTTCCGCGTGATCGGCCTCGACCGCGACGCCGGGCGGATCGCGGCGCTCCGCGCCGGCCGGTTGCCGCTCGCGCACTCGGAGCCGGGACTAGAGGATCTCGTCGTGGCAGGCGCACGGACCGGCGCGCTGGACGTCACGACGGAGCACGGCGACCTGTCCGGAGCGGACGTCTTCATCGTCGCGGTCGACACGCCGATCGACGACCGGAAGAGGCCGGACACGTCGAACCTCAGGGCGGCGTGCGACACGATCGCTCGCCACGCGCGGCCGGGATCGCTGGTCGTCGTCGAGTCGACCGTCGCGCCGGGAACGATGCGCGGCGTCGTGGCTCCGGCGTTCGCGCGCGCCCCTGCGGTCGCCATCGCGCACTGTCCCGAGCGGGTCCGCCCCGGACGTCTCCTGGCGAACCTGCGCGGGATGGAGCGCCTCGTCGGCGTGGACGACGCGGAGGTCGGCGCGCTCTGCGTCGAGCTCTACTCGACCATCCTCCACGCTCCCCGTCGGTCACGACGTGGGAGACCGCCGAGACCGTGAAGACGGCGGAGAACACCGCGAGGGACGTCCAGATCGCGATCGCGAACCAGTTGGCGGTCGTGTGCGACCACGTCGGCGCTGACATCACGCTCGTGCGCGACCACGTGAATCGGCTGTGGCGGACGGAGCCGCTCATCCTGGAGCCCGGACCCGGTGTCGGCGGCTACTGCGTGCCGAAGGATCCGTGGCTGCTCGTCAGCTCTCTGCCCCCGACCGCCTCCACGGCCCTCGTCCGTGGCGCCCGTGAGGTGAACGACTCGATGCCGGAGCATGTCGCGGCGATCGCGCGGCGCGCGCTCGAGCGTGCGGGCGCGCCGCTCGCGGATGCTCGTGTCGCGGTGCTCGGCCTGACCTACAACGGCGACTCCGACGACGTTCGGAACGCGCCCGGCCCACGCATCGTGCGCGCCCTCGAACGCTCGTGCGCCGAGATCGTCACGCACGATCCCCTCGTCGCGCCGGGACAAGGCGCACTCGCGACGCTCGCCGGCGTCGACCTCGCGATCCTGGTCGTGGCGCACACCGAGTACCGCGCCCTGGATCTGGAGGCTGCGAGTCGCACCGTGCGTCGCGCGTGCCTGCTCGACTGCCGGCAGGTCGTCGACCGGGGTCTCGCGGAGGCGGTCGGCTTCACGTACTACGGGATCGGCGCGGCGTCGCTCGCGTAGCGCCGGGTCGGTCAGCGGCGCGAGAGGATGCGGCCGAGCTCGTTCAGCAGGCGCGACAGTGGCATCTGGTCCGAAGGGCGGCGATGCGGCCCCGCCTCGAGGCGTGAGATCAGCGCCGCATACGGGACGCCCCGCGCCTCGGAGGGTGGTCGGAGCCCATCGACGAGCGTCAGATCCCGCCGCAGCTCGTCGACCGATGCGAGCGCGCCGTTGCGGTCCCGGAAGGCGTGGCCTTCGCGGACGTCGAACAGCCGTTGCGCGCCATCGATCTCGAGCACCGCGAAGGCGTAGAGGATGGATCCGTTCTCGGCGACGGATCGCACGAGACCCCCGTCGATCCCGGCGTACGCGGCGAGGTTCGCGAACACGTCGGCGGCCTGATCGGGCTCCCCGTACCCGCGGACGACGATGTGGTAGGGGTGATCGTCGACGACCGGCATCCCCGCGGGCGTCCTGCGGACGTTCGCGTTCGTCCAGCGCAGCAGCCGCTCCGCCTTCTCCCGGGGTCCCCGCGCATCCCCCGCGATGCGATCCGCAAGCTGGCGCATCTGGATGTCGCGGTGGAAGAACGAGATCACCTTCGCGTAGAGCGGCTGCGTCACGGGCTCCGGCCTGTAGTCGACGAAGACGCTCGTGGTCGTCGGAGCGTTCGCGACGACGACGATCGCCAGGAGCAGCCCGACGATGAGGACGATCCGGGTGCGGTGCGACCGGAGGATCGAGCGCGCGCCGAGGATCCGCGCCCTCACAGCGCTCGTATCGTACGCGCGGCCGCCTCGCTCACATGCGCGGAGCGCTCGCTGTCGTGAGCGGGCGCGACCGTACGCCGCGGGCGAGCACCGTCACGCCCACGGCAGCGAGGAGCAGGATCTCCGGCTCGATCGCCCAGCGGTGCCGCCCTTCGACGTACGTGAGCGCATGCGCGAGCGACACGCTCAGCGCGAGAGAGCCGACGATCGCGAGGAGCCAGATCCGTCGCAGCCGCACAAGCTCGACGACCCCGAGCGCCGCCAGCGCGACCACGATGGCGTAGTAGGCGAGGTACAGGGTCGTCCAGCTTGCCGGGTACTCGACGCCCGTCTGCGGTCCGGCCCACCAGAACGCGACGAACCTGGCGGCGGCGTTGCGCAGCGCGCGCCATGGGTCCTCCTGGACGTAGCGGAGAGCGAACGATCGCAGCATCGCGTCCTGCGCCGTCTCGGGCCAGCCCCAGACGGCAACGCGCACTTCGGGCACGGCCTGGATGACCGGGACACCTCCCGGGAGCGTCGCGCCACCCGCCCCGACCGGGTTGTTGCCGAGCCAGAGGGCGAGCCCGCCGGTCGTCACGATGGTCGGCGAGCCGATGGTCACGGCGTTGCGGACTACCCAGGGCGTGACGATCAGCGCCGCGATGCCTCCGGCGAGCGCCGCGGCTCGGGCGGCGCCGCGCCACCGCCCGGCCGAGGCCGAGGCCGCGGCCGCGAGCGCGAGTGCGGCGGGCGGGAGCAGCGTGATGCGCTCGAGCGCGATCACGCCCATCAGCGCTCCGAGCGACGCGATCCGACGAAGGCCGAGGTCGGTCTCGAGCGCTACCAGCACGAACACGAGCAGTGCTGCGAGCAGGGCGTCGAACGCGAGCGGGTGCAGCTTCGCCGAGTACACGAGGAGGCCGGGATGCAGCGCGACGAGCGTGCCCGCGAGCACGGCCGTGATCCGTGGGAGACCGGCGCGGAGCGCGACGAGCGCGACGGTCAGCGTGAGCGTGGCTCCGATCGCGAGTTGCGCCGCGCCGCCGGCGACCGCCGTGGTGCCGAGCAAGACGTAGGCGACAGCGAGCAGGAGCGGGAACGCCGGAGCGACGAGCGCATGGAACGTCGTGCCGGCGTAGCCGAGCTGGAAGCCCTGACCGGCCGCCACGTTGCGCGCGACGATGTCCTGCTCCCACGACTCCGGGTGCTCGTAGAAGCCAAAGCCGATCTGCGCCGCGAGCCGCGCGACGACCGCGAGCAGCGCGAGCGCCCCGAGGACGCGGCGGTCGCTCACTGGACCGCGAAGAGCGCGTCGAAGAACAGGGTCTGGATCGGGTGCCGGCGGCGGAAGACCGTCCGCCAGTGCACCGGCACGGGATAGTCCGACTCGCGGAGGATGTCACCGTTGACCGGCGCTCGTGACCGTCGCCACTGCTTGATGTAGACGCGGTCGCGGCAGAGGCGATCGAACAGCGCGAAGTACCGATGCACCTGCGGCCGGGTCATCTCGTGCAGCGTGCTGATGGTGATGATCCTGTCGAAGGCGCGCGCCGGCAGGAGCTCCGTCTGGTGCGGCAAGAGGAAGCGGAGCCGTGCTCGTTCGAATTCGTCGCGGATCTCGTCGTAGCGCTCGAACGCGCGGAACCGGAACGCGGCCCGGTCCGGGAACAGCGTGGTGAGATAGTGCTGCGAGACGTAGAGCGCGGGCGGAAGGTCCACCACGCAGTAGCTCGCCTGCGGTAGCTCCTGGAGCGCGAGCCACGCGAGCCGGCCGTATCCAGCGCCGACCTCCGCGAGATCGACATCGGCCGCCGGATCGACGTCCCCGAGCGCGCTGTAGAACTCGTGGATCGAGTTGCACAGGTCCTGGGATCTGTTCCGGCCCTTGTACCGGACGAGGAATGGATCCCCGAGGAGCGGCTCATCGAGCCGATCGAGAAAGCCCCGCGGGTCATCGCGCTGGAGGACGTCCGCGAGCATCGCTACGTACGCCGCATAGAGCGCCGACGTCAGCGGACCGAAGGAATGGGCGTCGCGCGATGGAGCATGCAGGGGCGGGAGGAGGCGGGCTGTCGCGAGAGCAGCCGTCGGTCGCGCCGACCAGAGCATCGCTACCGGCACGAACTGGTGCCGGAGGATCCCGAGCGTCCGCCAGTTGAAGTAACGCACGTTCACCGTCCGTTTGAAGGTCGCCAGCCCCGATCGCTCGAGCTGACGCAGGTGCTCCGAACCGAGCTCCTTCCAGAACGGCGATGGCCGGAATGGCTCGGGCGCTGCGTCCGAGACGCGCAGCATCACGTCGAGGGTCGCTCTGTCCACGCCCTCCATGTCACGCTCGCCGCGCCTGGACGAGTACGACCTGCCCCTGACCCAGCAGCGCTTCGCCGAGCGCGACGAGCAGGCCGACGGGAAGGAGCAGCGCGGCCACCGCCGCGTGCACTCCCTGCAGGCCGATGCGCGATGCGGACGGTCCGTTCCGCACGAGACCGAAGAGGACACCGGTCGGGCCCGGAAGACGGTCGAGCAGCGCCTGGATCGTCCCGATCGGGCCGAACTCCCAGCTCATGCCCCGCACGCGCTCGATCGCGAGGCCATGCCGGGACAGCAGCCGCTCGAGCGCATCGAGATGGAATCCCCACAAGTGGTGTTCGGGGTCGTGATGGAGCCAGGTGACGCCCGCGACGCGCGCCGTCGGACTGCGCACGTTCGGTGCCTCGATCCAGATCAACCCGCCGCGACGGAGCAGGCGTGCCGCCACGCCGACGTACCGGTCCGGATCGGGGAGATGCTCGATCACGTTCAGCATGAGGATCACATCGAAAGATCCGTCCGCGTACGGTGCGGCGTCGAGCTCACCGACGAAGACGTCGATGCCGAACCTCGAGCGGGCGTACTCCGCCGCGGCACTGGATAGCTGCGTGCCCTGGACGATGCACCCCTGCCGTTGCAGCCTGTGCAGAAGCGTCCCGCGCTCGCAGCCGACGTCCAGGACCCGAGCGCCCGGCCGCGCCGCTAGCGCGATCGGGTCGGCGCGACGCTCGCGCAGCCACCTCCACAGCGGATCGAACGCGCCTGCGAGACGCCGGGCTTCATGGCTTCGATAGAAGTGCTCGTAGAGGTCCGCCGGTCCATCGTCGGTCCGGCGGATCCTCACGCAGCCGCAGCGGCGGCAGGTCCAGAGCATGCGATCCGGTCGCGTACCCACCGGGCGCCAGTCAGCCGCCTGACACGAAGGACAGTGCTCCTGGACGGCCGGCGGAGCGATCACCCGCGTTCCTCACCGTGTGTCCTTCGCCCGGTGAGCGGCGGCAACCGGTTCGAGCCGTACCTCTTTCTGCGCCACGGTGGCCTCCGCAGGGCGCCTCCGACGGTCAACAGGCCATAGCTCACTAGGCCCGGGACATCGACGGACGAGCTGTCGCTGCGGTAGCGCACCGGGATCGGGACCTCGCCCACGCGGTAGCCAGCAGCAACGGAGTCCATGAGGATCTCGCTCGCGAAGGAATGGTCGTTCGGATAGCCACCTAAGGGCAGGGCGCGGAGGACGTCCGCCCGGAAGGCCTTGAGACCGGAGTGCCACTCCCCGAGCGTCAGGCCGAACCACACGTTCTCGAAGAGCGTCAGTGCACGGTTGCCGTAGTACCGGTACCAGGGCATCCCGCCGTCCAGCGCTTCGTCACGGCTGCGGATACGGTTCCCCTGCATCACGTCGAAGTGCCCTCGACGGATGTACTCGACCAGGATGTCGACCAAGCTGGAGTCGTACTGATCATCGGCATGGAGCTCAACGACGATGTCCGCACCCTCGTCGAGGGCCACACCGAAGAGACGCTTGAGATTGCCGCCGTACCCGAGGTTCCGTTCGTTCCGGATGCATCGCACGCCGAGCGCGCCGGCTACGGCGGAGGTCTCGTCGGCGCTGGCATCGTCGCCGACCACGACGTGCTCGCGCAGGGATGCCGGCAGCGCGAGGTACGTCCGCTCGAGCGTCCTCGCGGCGTTGTAGGCGGGCATGACGATGCAGACGTTCGCCACGGCCGGGTCGTCGGCGATCGCGGTCAACTCGCCGCTGTGATGCTCGGCGCGACCCACGCGGTCTCGTCGGGGATCGAGCGCTTCTTCGGGGCCCACCAGGCGCGATTCGCGACGTACCACGCGACCGTGCTGGCCAAGCCTTCCGCGAACGGGGTCTCCGGTCGCCATCCGAGCTCCGTCGTGATCTTCGAGTGGTCGAGCAGATACCTTCGGTCGTGGCCCGGCCGGTCTTCGACGTAGGTCTTCAGCTCACGCGGCTTCCCAAGCTCGGCCAGGACGGCATCCGCGATCTGCTCGACGCTCCGTTCATCGCCGCTCCCCACGTTGTACGTCTCGCCGATCCGGCCGCGCTCGAGGATGGCCTCGATCGCGCGGCAGTGATCGTCCACGTGGAGCCACTCGCGCCGATGCTGGCTCTGCCGGTAGAGCGGGAGCGGCCGGTCCTCCAGCGCGTTCGTCGTGAACAGCGGGATCACCTTCTCCGGGAATTGGAATGGCCCGTAGTTGTTCGAGCAGTTCGAGATCGTCACAGGAAAGCCGAACGTCTCGTGGAAGGCACGGACGACGAGGTCCGCGGCGGCCTTCGATGCGTTGTACGGGGTACGCGGACGGTACGGGGACGCTTCCGTGAACGCTTCGGAGGACTCCAATGGCAAGTCTCCGTAGACCTCACACGTCGAGATGTGGTGGAAGCGGCCGACGCCAGCTCTCTTGGCCTCGTGCAGAAGGACCTGAGTTCCGAGCACGTTCGTCCGCGCGAACGCTGCCGGGTCGAGCACGGCACGGCTGTTGTGGGACTCGGCTGCGAAGTTCACGATCACGTCGGGCCGGTGGGCTTCGAGCTCCCGCCTGACACTCGATGCGTCCGCGATGTCTCCCTGCTCGAACCGGTACCGGTCGCCCACGTTCTGCTCGACGTCCGCGAGCGACCATCGGTCGCCGGCGTAGGTCAGGAGGTCGTAGTTGACGACCTCGTCGCTCGCGTGGCGCGCGAGCCAGAAACGTACGAAGTTCGATCCTATGAACCCGGCGCCGCCCGTCACAAGAAGCTTCACGTCCGGCAGTATGGCCGCATGCCGACGTTCGAGCGACCGCGAGCGACTCCGTGATCCACCGCGTTCACGTCCGTGATCTGATGCCGCGCCGTGATACACGTGGGTCGTTGACGGAGCTCCTCCGATCCGACTGGCCCGAATTCACCCGATTCGGTCAGGCGAACATCACGCTCAACCTGCCGGGCGTCATCCGCGCCTGGCACTGGCACCGTCGGCAGACCGACGTGATCGTCGTCGTCCAAGGTCGTGCACTCCTGCCGCTGTACGACGGACGCACGGACTCGCCGACATTCGGCACGGTCGAGGACCACGTCGCCGACGGCGAGCGGCCCTTCGCTCTGTTCATCCCGCCCGGCGTCTATCACGGATACAAGACGATCGGCACGGCTCCCGCACTGATCGTGAACTTCCCTGACCGCGTGTACGACTCGGCGGATCCCGACGAGGAGCGGATCCCGCATGACGATCCGTCGGTGCCGTACGACTGGGGCCGCGAGCCGGCCTGATCAGCCGCGTGGTGCAGCGACCTCGCGCGCCCGCATGTCCGCGAGGGCCGACGCCGGATCGGCCAGCGAGGCGCCGAGGACCCCTCTGAGGCGGTCATCGGCAAGGCCTGTGTCGCGCGGGCGGGGCGCGGCGAGCCCCATCTCATCTGTCGCCCGCGGCACGATCAGCTCTCGCGGGAGGCCAAAGACCCGGCAGACCGTGGCCGCGAAGGCCGTGCGCCGGACGATCCGCGGACCGACGACGTGGATGGTGCCGGTGGTGCCGCGCGCGACGAGCGTGGCCAGCGCCCGCGCGAGATCTACGGCGTACGTCGGCGTGATGAGCTGGTCTGCCGGGACCACGAACTCGCGGCCCGCTCGCAGGCGCTCCAGGAGCCGGCACACGAAGTTCTTCCGCTCCGGTTCCCATCCGAACACACCCGAGGTGCGGCAGACGAGGTGCCGCGGGACCGTGCGCGCGATGGCCTCGAGCTCGGCCTTTTGCCTGCCGTACTCGTTGATCGGCCGGGCAGGGTCGTCCTCGACGTAGCGGCCCTTGGTGCCGTCGAATACGTACTCGCTCGAGAAGACGACGAGAAGCGACCGGGCCGCGCTCGCGCCCTCCGCGACCGCGCGGGCAGCCTCGACGTTCAGGCGTCGCGTCGCGGCTGGCTCGCGTTCGCACCGCTCCACCCATGGCTCTGCCGCGGCGAGGACCACAGTGCCGGGCGCGACCCTCCGGATAAGGGCGCGCGTGCGGTCCGCGTCGAGGATGTCGAGCTGCGTCGCGCCTTCCACGGGCGCGCCGTGGTAGGTGACCAGGGCGCGGCTCGCGAACTCAGCAGCAACGTGCGCCCCTATAAGCCCGGCGCCACCGATGACGAGCACCCTGCCTGGATCCGCGATGCGCTGAGCCTAGGACGACGCCGAACGCCCCGCCTGATCGGCGGGGCGTTCGTGCTCTGGGGTGGGGGATATGGAGGGCTGGATCAGGGTCTCCCGGGGACGCTGCTCGGCTTCCCGCCAGGGCGCTCCGAGGGCTTGCCGTGCTCGGTGTTCGTCTTCTCCTCGGCCTTGCCGGGCTGCGACTCGGGCTTGCCCTTTTCGGACGACTTGCCGTGCTCGGCCGCGGGCAGGGCCGCGAGATCGGTCTCGGCCTTGTCGACGATCGTCTTCATGTCGGCCTTCGCCTTGTCGACGATCGCCTGCAGGCTCGCGTTCAGAGCCACCCGTGCGGCGACAGCCGCTCGACCGCGCGCCTCGGGGCTCGGCGAGCCTGCCGGCGTCGCCGTGGCCGTCGGTGTCGCGGTAGTCGTCGCGGTAGGCGTGGCGGTCACCGTCGGCTCCGGTGTGCAGGTCGGCGTGGCGGTCGGCGACGCCGTCGCGGTCGCTGTTGCCGTCGGGGTCGGGGTCGGCGTCGCGCTGGCCGTTCCGGTCGCCGTCGGGGTCGCGGACGGGCTCGCCTTCAACTGGCCCTCGCGCCCTAGGGTCTCGCGGGCGACGTCGTTGAGCGCCTGCGTGAGCACGCCGCGCAGCTCGCGGTCCGCGACACGCAGCACCTCGTTCGCCGCCTGGTGATCGACATCCTTCCCACCGCGGAGGTCGACGAGCCGCTTGTGCTCGTCCTGGT
>JACQPK010000236.1 GCA_016207565.1 Elusimicrobiota bacterium | reverse complement strand
CGCAAAGGAAATTACGAAAAGGCACGCAAAGGACAGAATTATTCATGATTTCTTCCTCTGCGGTCCTTTCAGTGAATTCCTTAGCGTACCTTTGCGTTAGTCCGTTTTCCTCGTCGACAGCGCAGTTAACTTAGGAGCCATGAGACTAACATGGGGATCAACGTTGATTTTCCTTCAGCAGGCGCTGTCGTGAAAATGCTGATAAAAACGCCAGTTTTTAGGAAATTTATCATGAACTGGGACTCCGGAGCCGGGGCTGTTACCTTGTGGGTACGAACCGAACGATCCGGATGGACCTCAGGGGCCTCGAGGCCTTTCCCCAGATTCCCGAGCTCAAGGAGGGGCCGCGGCGCGACCGTCGCCCGAACCGGGGCGCGGGCGTCGTCATCCCGGCGCCTGCCGCCGGATCGGTCGCGGCGGCTCCGGCCGGGTTGGCCGCTGCCGGATTCGGGAAGACGTTCGCGATCGGCCTTTTGGCCGTACTCTGCGTCGGTGGGACGGCGCTGAACGTAGTCTTGGGCAAGCAGAAGCGGGAGGCGGATCGCCTCAAGCGCGTCAAGTCCGTGACCGACTATTTTGCCCTTGCCTCCGCGCGGACGGCGTCGCCCGAGGAGTCCTTCGCGGGTCCCGATACGGTCGACCTTGTCGTCGGTAGCGAGCTCAAGGATGCCGTGAGCGGCGCGGCGCAGACCGTCGCCGCGGCCGCCGGCGCCGCCGGAGCCGCGGCGTCGGGGGCCGAGGGACTGCCCGCGTTCAATCTGGGCCTCGGCTCGCTCGGCAAGGCGCCGAAGGCCCCGCTTGCCGGCGACGCGGCGGATGAGGTCGCCGCCGACGGCGGAGAGGAGCGCGCGCCCGGCCGCCTCCGGCGTCCGGGGTCGCTCGACGCGAGGCGGGGCCGCCGTTCCTCCGGGATCGCGTCGTGGTTCGGCGCCGGCGGGCCCGCCGCGAGCCTCGGGCGCATGCTCGCCGGCCGCGGCGCAGGCGAACCGGCCGGGAGCTCGAAGGCGAGGTCACTCAGCCCCTTCGCGGAGGCGTTCGGCCGCAGTTCCCGCATGCGCGGCTCCAACGTCGTGCCGGCCGGCTCCCTCCGCCGGTCGAGCACCGCCGGGGCGGGCGACCGCTCGAAGGTCCGGTTGTCCCTGATGAGCCGAAGGATGGGAGAGGCGACCGGTTCGGGCACGCAAGGCGGCCCGCAAGGAGACGCCGCCCAGGTCGCCCAACTGCACACCGACCTGTGGAGCTCGGGGACCGGCGACGGCGCGGGCGGCTCGCCGGTGACCCTTTCGGGCATGCCGCACGCGCCGGTCGGCCCCGCCGCCGCGCAGGCCCCGGGCGCGGCGCCGGGGACCCCCGTCCCGCATGCCGCGGGACTCGATGACGACCCGGTCCAGCCGCACCTGCCCGCCGCGACGCCGCCGCCGGTCGGCGGGTCGAAGGACAAGACGCCGCACAAGGACCTCATCCTCGCCGCGAAAATCACGATGATCGTCGCGTCCACGCTGCTCCTTGCCGCCGGCGTATTCGGATTGCTCGCCAAGGAGTTCCCGTGGTGCGAGGCGGCCGCGAAGATCTGCGCGATCGCTGCCCTCTGCGTGTCGGCGATCCTGGTGGTACTCGGGCTCACGATCGCCGCGATCGCGGACCCGATGCAGGGCTTGATCTTCAGCCTCATCGGAGGCGTGCTGATGGTGCTCTCGTACATCGCGATCCCCGACTCCTCCTCGATGCAGGAGCCCGTCGTCGAGGGCGCGAAGGAAGGCATCATCGATACGATCCTGAGCAAGATCGGCGACTTCCTCGGCGGCATTCCGAAGCTCATCTTCTGACGCACATAGGAGAGGACCATGGAACCCTTCACTCGGCCGAAGCAGGAGAGGAAGTCCTCGGGGCTCGCCTGGGCGCTCGGCAGGCCGCTGACCGCGGAAGCCGCGTTGAAGCTCGCCGGCCCGACGCTGGCGGCGTTGGCGGTGTCGGTGGCTGCCGGCGTGGCGGCCTCGCGAAGCGTCCCGCGAGCTCCGGGCTCTGCTCATTCTAGCGTGAGCGTATCCGCACCGGCGTTCTCCCGGGAGGCCATGCTGAAGTCCGCGGCCGTGACGATCTCGGGGCCTCGCGATTCGACGTGGAAGGTGAAGGCTTCCCCGCACCTCGCCCCGGTAGGAGCCGTCCCCGCCGCCGGTGACGGGCCGGAGGCGGCCGGGGCCGCGAACGCCGTGGCGAATGCGGACGCGCCGTCAGGGCCGGGCGCTGGAGCCGTCGCGGGTGTGGACCCAGCGATGACCGCGCAGTTGGGCTCTCTCCTAAACGGCGCCGCGGGCGGCGAGGTCGAGCGGCGTGAGTCGCGCCGGGGCAGCGACGGCGGCTCGCCAATCGGCGGGTTCGGAAGCCTGAGCGGCTCCGCCGGCGGATCGGGCGGCGGGTCCTCCGGCGGACCGGCCGTGGCCGCCGGGAACCCCGCCGCCTTGCGCGACGCGTTGAAGGGCGGAGCCGCCGGCGTGCCGCCGCGCGAGCCGACCGGTCCGCTCCGCGCCCTCCGCGGCCGCGAGCGAGGCACGCCGTCGGGAAGGGCGGGCTCGGGCGCTCGAGCGCTTCCCGATGGGAGCGCCCCCAGGCTCGGTGCGATGCAGCAGGCGATGACGGCCACGCGGGGCGCCGACGTCGCGCCGATCGCGCAACAGCACACGTCGCTTTGGAGCTCGGGCACCGGCGCTTCTCAGGGAGCGGAGCCGGTGGCGATTCCCGCGGCGGCTCCTCGGGCCGGCGGCCCGTCGGGCGGCCTGGGCGGCGGCGCCGCCGATGGTGCCGAGGGCGGGCCGATGTTCGGCGGGCGGGAAAGGTCCCCCCGCGCCGAGCGGCCCGAGGCTCCGGTGGTTCCCCCGGTGGGCCCCGAGGAGGACCGGACTCCGCACCGCGACCTCATCGAGGCTGCCAAGATCCTGTTGATCGTCGCCTCGGCGCTGCTCCTGCTCTCGTTTATCGCCCATACGATCGCGAAGGAGACTTCCATCACCGGGATCGGCTACCTGATCTGCAAGCAGGTCGCGTTCTGGGCGGCGGTCGGCGCTCTCATCGCGGCGTTCGCGCTGTTCGTCATCGGCATGATCATCGCCGCCTTGAGCGACGCGATGCAGGGGTTGATCTTCACGATCATGGGCGCGGTCCTGAGCTTCTTCGCCGTCAAGGCGCTGGTCGAGGCCGACAAGCTTCCCGAGGAACGCCTGGCGAAAGACGCGAAGGAGGCCGACAAGGGGCTTGGCGCCGACCAGAAGCCCAGCAAATAGGACTTGGAGATCAGCGACATGGAGACGGATTTGGACTTCGAGCCGCCGGTGGACACGCCGGGCTCGGCGGTCGATCGCCTCGGGGCTGTCGAGCCCTAATCGCCGCCACAGCGCGGCCGATTTTGTATGATCGGCCGCGCGCATGGCGGCAGCCCCGGCGAAGGTCCTCCTCCTCGAAGACGAAGAAGGCGCGCGCGTGGCCGCGGGCCAGATGCTCTCGGCCGGCGGCTTCCACGTCGTCCCGGCCGACACGATCGAGTCCGGCTGGAAGCTCTTCCTCGAGCACAAGCCGAGGCTCGCGATCCTCGACATCGAGCTCCCCGACGGCAGCGGCGTCGACTTCTGCCGCAAGATTCGCGAGCATCAGGAGCTGAAGGACACGCCCGTCATCATGCTCACCGCGAAAAGCGGGCTCGAGTCGAAGAAGGGCGGGTTCGAGGCGGGCGCCGACCAGTACCTGGTCAAGCCCGTCGATCCGCAGGAGCTCCTCTTGTGGGTGAAGGCGCTCCTGCGGCGGCTCGCGCTCGAGCACGGCGAGAGCGACGTGCTTCGCGCCGGAGACCTCGAGCTCGACGCCAAGGCCCACATGGTGAAGTGGCAGGGGACGCCGCTGCCGCGCTTCACCGTCAAGGAGTTCGACCTCCTCTATTTCCTCGTCGAGAAGCGGCCGAAGGTGATGAGCCGCGAGCAGATCCTCAAGCAGGTGTGGGACACGATCACCGTCGACCACGTCGTCGACGCGCACCTGCACAAGATGCGCAAGAAGCTCCCCCCCGTCCTTTCCGACCGGATCCAGAACATTCCCGGCAAGGGCTTCCGCTACATCGAGTAATCACCGCCGGCTTGTCCGCCGGTGCAGATGGCCAAATAATCCTGTTTTTATAATCCGTTTTCCGTGATTCTTTCTTGCTTTGGCCCCGCCTCGCCTACGCGCGCATACTCACGTTATGGCTATCTCCTGCGACCGCGTGATCCGGAACCTGTATGCCTCCTCGGCGTTCTGCGCCCTGGTGGCGGTCGGACTGATCCTCCCGCGCCCGTCGGGGGTTCCCGTCTTGGAGGCGGGCTCCAGGCCCGCCCCGGAGCGGAGCGACTTGCCGGAGCTCTGCGAGGCCTTCGGCAAGCTCGCGCGGCGCCACCGGCAAATGGCGGAGCTCATCGCGCGCCAGGCGCCGGAGTGCCGGCCCGCCCTCAACGACTTCCGCGACGCCGTGCGGACGGCGAGGTAGGCAGCGGTGAACGCTCTGCTGCTCGCGATGGCGCTGTCGGCGGCGCACGCCGATGGGCCGATGGCGCAAGCCCTGCTCGAGGCGGGCGTCACGACGGAATCCGGGGGGCTTGCCGGCGCCGCGCGGCGGCTGCGCGACGACCGCACGCCTTCGCAGGCGGAGGGGCGGACGCTGGCGGAGCGCCTCCCGGCCGGCCATTATCGGGTGCTGAAGGCGTATCTCCGGCGCTTAGGCGGGGAGGTCCTGGCGTCGCGCCTCGATCGCGCGGAGATCTCCGCGGGAGCGGCACCTGCGCTGGCCGCCTACTGGAAGCGCTATCTGAACGCGGAGTTGGAGGCCTTCCTGGCCGAGGAGCGCCCGGATGTCCGCGCGGCGCGGAGCCGCGCGGAGGCGGCGCTGTCCGGATTCCCGGAATTCTCCGCGCGGTTCTCGGCCGAGGCGGGTGACTCGTTCCTGCGCGCCGTCCTCGACAAGACTCCCCGCGACGGCGGGGCGGAACGCCATCCCTCCATCGACGGCGCGGCTCTGCGCGCGGGGCCCCAGGAGTTTCTGCGCGGGGTCGTCGGCCGTGTCGGTCCGCTCGGGGCGGCGCTCTTGACCAAGTACATGCAGCCTGAGCAATGTCCGTGGGGCCCCGGGATCTTCGGCCGATTCTCCGGGGAGCGGGACCACTGGGTCGCGACCTTGGAGCGGATTCAAGGGGAGGCGGAGCGTTACGCGGCGCTTCCGACTCCCGAGGAAAAGGAGCGGCGGATCGAGGACGTCTCGTCGGCGCTGCGGCACCGCCTCGCGTGCGCCGGTCGGAGCGCCGTGGAAGGACCTGACCGCTCGGAGGAGCCGTCCTCGCTCCGCGAGGCGCTCGGCTGGAAGGGAGTGCTGCTCGTGAAGATATACCTCTATCAGCTTGACGAGGGAGCGGAGGGAGGGGGGCTCGCCGGCTGGCACAGCGCGCAGCAGCAGCAGCTCGACCGAAGCTTGCGGGGCGAGGACCGGCCACGGGTCCTGACGGAGGTGGGCCGGCGGTGGAACGACTTCCTGAAAGCCCAAGTCGAGGCCTTCGCCGCGGATTCCCAGGAGCCGCCGGAGGCTCAGTCCGCCGCCGCGCGCGCGGTCCTGGCGGCCTTGCAGGACGCGCTCGCCGGCCGCTTCGCCGCGGCGGACGAGACTCGTGGAGAGGCTGAACTCCGAGAGCGGGTGGGCCTCGCCGACTCGATCCGGGCTCCGGCCGCGCTCGAGCTCGGCGGCGCCCGCACTCGCTTGATGATGAGCCACTGGTCCGCCGAGTTGGCCGGCGCCGCCGACAGGCCGGAGCCGCGCGAGCGCGTATACCGAAGCGCCGACGCGTATTTCCGCGCGGTCGCGGCGGCGCGGGCCCGGGAGTGGAAGGACCGGCAGGGTCCCCTGTCCGAGGAAGAGGTGGCGGCGATCCGAGCCGATCCCGCCCTGGCGTCGTACTACGGGAGGCTCGAAGAGAGAGGCGAGCTCGCGCCGGACGCGATAGTCCGGATACGACGCTCGCTCGTCGTGGGTCTCTCGGCGTACGGACGAGGCGAGCCCGTCCCGGCGCCGCCGGGTGCCGGGGCGCCGGACGGCGGCGGCGAGATTCCGGCCGAGCTTGACGCGGACGCGCTTCGCCAGCGCGCGGACGGCGGGACGATGTTCGACGGCTCTGCCGAGGGAAGGGCCGCGGAGCTTCCGGTGGCGCCCCAGCCCTCCGCCGCGGGAGGCGCGGACAGGGACGATCTGGTGGCCGGACCGCCCGAGACGGGCTCGGCGCCGGCCGTGCCGGACGCGATCGAGCCTCCCTCGCCCCAGCCCGAGAACCCGGGCCAGGAGCCGGGAGCGTCCGGCGGCTCGGGCGGCCGAGGCGCGGCGCTCGCGCTCGGCGCGCTCGGCGGCGCGCTCGTCGGCTTCGGGCTCATGGCCCTGCTGGGGCCCGGGGCGATCCTCGCCGGCGCCGCGCTCGGGGCGCTCGCGCTCGGGCTCCTCGCCTGAAACCGCTTGGCTTGAGCCAAGTGGAAATCCGAGAATGGGGGCATGGCGCGCCTCAAGCTCTTGTTCTTCGGCACCCCGGACATCGCGGTCCCGTTCCTGGAGTCCTGCCGCCGCGAGCACGAGGTGCTCGCGGTGATCACT
>JACQPK010000235.1 GCA_016207565.1 Elusimicrobiota bacterium | reverse complement strand
GTGCCCCTCGAGGTGGTTGACCGGAATCAGCGGCAGGCCGTGCGCCCAGGCCACCGACTGCGCCGCCACCTTGCCGACGAGGAGCGCGCCGGCGAGCCCGGGACCCTGGGTGTAGGCGACGGCGTCGACGAGCCCGGGCAGGTCCGTCAGCGTCGAGCCCTCAAAAGCGGCCGAGACCGCCTCGCCGACGACGGAGGCGATCTTCTGCTGGTGCGCGCGGCTCGCCAACTCCGGCACGACGCCGAGGAAGCGGCCATGCAGCTCCACCTGCGACGAGACGACGTTCGACAGGACGCGGCCGTCGTCGATGACGGCGGCCGCGGTCTCGTCGCAGGACGTCTCGATGCCCAGTATCCGGATGAGAGGTTATCCCTCGTTGATTTTCAGGTTCGCGAGAACCTCGCGCGCCTTCAGGATCTCGATCGCACGCTCGAGGACCTCGTCTTTGACCTGGTCCTCGGGCTTCGTGACCGACTTCGTCTTGCCGCCGGGCAGATAGACTTCGTCCGACTGCGCCATGAGCTTGATCTCGGTCTCGCGCGGCACGAGCACTTGGATGTCGGGCGAGATGCCGCCCGTGTCCTTCTTCTCGTCGCGCGCGATGGAGCGGCCGAGGGGCGTGTAGTACTTCGCCACCGTGAGCCGCAGGCCGGAGCTGTCCGCGAGCGGGATGACCGACTGCACGCTGAACTTGCCGAAGCTCCGGTCGCCGATGACGACGGCGCGCCGGTGGTCCTGCAGCGCGCCCGCCACGATCTCGGAGCCGGAGGCCGAGCCGCGGTTCGTCAGCACCACCATCGGGACCGCCGAGTACGGGGCTTTCGAGTTCGCGCGAAAGTCCTGGCGGCTGTCGGCGCGGCGGCCCTGCGTGTAGACGATCAGCTTCCCGTCGCCGATGAAGGTGGAAGCGACCTCGACCGCGGCGGAGAGGAGCCCTCCCGGGTTGTTGCGCAGGTCGAGGACGAGCGAATTCATGCCCTCCTTCTTCAGACCGTTGAGCGCCTTCTGGAGGTCCTCGGGCGTGTGCGCGCTGAACTCGGTGATCCGCGTGTAGGCGACCTTCTCGGCCAGCATCCGGGCGCGGACGCTCTCGATCTTGATCACTTCGCGCACGATCGTGAACTCGTGCGTGGTCCACGCGGCGGTCTTCGCCTCACCCTCCGGCTCGCGCGCGACGGTGATCGAGACCTTGGTGCCGGGCGTGCCGCGGAGCTTCTTGACCGCGTCCGTCAAGGTCATGTCCTTGGTGCTCTCTCCCTCGATCTTGATGATGCGATCGTTCGGGAGCACGCCCAGGCGGAACGCCGGCGTGCCGGGGAGCGGGGTGATGACGGAGAGCCAGCCGTCTTTGTCCATCGCGATGCGGATGCCCAGGCCGCCGAACTGGCCCTCGGTCTCCGTCTTGATGTCCTTGTGGACCTCCGGCTCCATGAACTGGGAGAACGGGTCGAGCGTCTTCACCATGCCGCTTGCGGCCCCGTAGATCAGCTTCTGCGTCTCGACCTCCTCGACGTAGTTTTCCTTGATGTAGTCGAGGATATCGACAAGAATCTTCAGCTGCTCGTAGGTCCGGTCCGCCGCGGCGACGACCGAGGGGCCGATCTGGAGGGCGCCGAAGCAGATTGCGGCGGAAAGGAAGAGCTTTTTCCCGGTGTTCATGGTGAGGGGCCTCATACCAGCGTGAGTATAGGAGGGGTTGAGCCTAAACGCCAGTCCCTTTTTGTTACGGCCACCCCTACTTCAGCCAGCGAAGCGGGTCGAGCGCCTCGCCGCTCTGCCGGACCTCGAAGTAGACCACGCCGCCGTCGGTAACGTCCCTCTCTCCCGGACGGGACTCCGGCTCTCCGGCGACAGCCACCACGTCGCCGGGGGTCACGTCGTCGCCCTTCTTGGCCCGCAGCTCGCCCAGCTGGCCGTAGATCGTATAGAAGGCCTGCCCGTGATCGACGATGAGCACCTGGCCGTAGGACCGGAAAGGCCCCGAAAAGATGATCCTTCCCGGCTTCACGGGCCGGACGGGAGCGTGCGCGGCCGTCGCGATCCGGATGCCCTGATGGATCACGACCGTCCCGAGATCCCGGAGGGGCTGGCGGCCGAAGGACGTGACGACCTTGCCCGCGGCGGGCCACGGCAAGGACTTGGCCGGCCCGGCCGGCGGCCTGCGCTCGCCCTGAGGCCTGTACGCGGACTTCGTCTCGAGCGTGCGCAGCAGCCGGGTCAGCGCGAGAGCCGAGTCTTGGAGCTCGCGAATGGCGCGCTGCATCATCTCGATCTTGCCGTGCGTCTCGCGATAGACCGCGTGGGTCCGCTGGTAGAGCGTCTCCCGCGTCCGATAATCGGCTCGCGCGCCCTGCCCCTTGGCCGCGAGCTGCGCCGCCAGCTTGCGGGCCTCGGCCGCGGCGGCCTCGGTGCTCCGGCGCGTGCCCCGCACGCCCTCGAGGTACTCGGTCTTCTCGAGGATCGCCGCCCGGCGGAACGACTCGTCCCAGACGCCGCGCGCGCCGTAGACCGGGGAGTCGTCGGCGGGCAGCCGCTGGTAGGCGCGGAGCTCCTCGGCCAGCACCCCGCGCCAGCGGCCCTCGGCTAGCTGCAGGGCGGAAGCGCGCTCCCGCAGCTCTTTCTTCTTGGACTCGGCGTCGCGGATGCGGCCCTCCAGCTCGGCCATCTTGCGCCGGGAGTCCTCCGTCTGCACCTTCAGCTTCGACACCTCGCGGTGCAGGTCGTACTCCTGGCGGCGGAACCCGTCGATCTCGCGCTTCTTCAGCTCGAGCTGCTTCTGGATCTCGGCGAGCTCTTGCCGCTTCCCCGCGAGGTCCGCGCGCGCCGGAGCCGCGCCGAGGACGCATGCCAAGAGAACGGAGTAACGCGTCACGAGACGAGCTCTCGCTCGCGCCGGCGCTCGGGGCCCTCCGCGCGCGAGGAGCCGCTCCAGTCCCAGGCGAGCAGCGCGCCGAGGACCCCGGCAACGAACAGCGCGGCCTGGGCGCTCGCGGTCGGAGACGCCCAGCCCGCCGGAGCCGTCTTGAGCGGAAGCGCCGCGACGAAGACGAGGCTCATGCCTCCCGCCGCGCCGATCGCCGCGAGCGCGAGCCGCGGGGGCAGGCCCTCGACGACGCCTCTCGCCTCGCGAAGGCGGAGCGCGGCCCACAGCCCGGCGGCGGCGCCCGCGAGCCAAAAAAACGCCGAGAGGCTGACGGCGAGGCGGAGGAAGCGGACGAAGAACTGGCACTGCACGACGGCCTGCACCTCGAGCGGCTTGAAGCGGATGTCGGCCAATCCGTCCAAGCGCCCGGCGCCGTCCGCCCACTGCGACGCGCGAGAGATCGACTCCGGCTCGAGCCTGGCCTCGAACGCCGACTGCAGCGGGTTCTCCCCGAGGAGGGCGACCGAGCGCGTGATCTCCGGGTCCTGCCGCCGCAGCGACTCCAGGGCCTCGTCGCGCGAGACGTACCGGACGTCGCGGGTGCCCGGCAGGGCGCGGAGCCTCTCCTCGAGCGCCTTGCGCTTGGCCTCGGCCGGCTCGGAGGAGAGGAAGAGGACGATCCGGAAGTCGTCCGCCAGCACGGTCTCCACCCGGCGGGCCTGCGCTTCCAGGAAAAGCAGCGTCTCGCCGACCACGCCGCACAGCAGACCCGCGAGGGCCGCCATGAAAAGGTTCTTGACCGACGGCGTTCTCACGCTGCGGAAACGATAGCGACGACGGCCGCCCCTGTCAAGCTCGCGGCGGCTCTACGGGCCTGGTCCCGTGGCTTCCCGCAGGAAACGGGCGATCAGGGGGACGAGCGCGATGAGCAGCAGGAACATCGGGCTCCCGGCCGCCGCGCGCAGCCAGGCCCAGGACGGCCCCGCCGACGCCTGGAGCGGCGCGGGCTGAGGCGCGGGCGCTTGGCGAAACGGCTCGACGCGGACGACCGCGGGATCGGCCAGCACGCGCTTGAGGCTTCGCTGCGGCATCGTGCCCAGAACCGCGACGAGACCGGCGGAGTTCCTCGGCTCGCTGCGTTTCCAGACGAAGCCCTGCTCGCTCAGGCGCATGAGCGTCCCGGCGAAATCCGCGGCGGGGTCGGGGCTCCCCTCCTCGGCCGGCGGCAGGCGCAGGAGGAGCCGCCATTGAGCCTCGGGCTCTCCGCCCGCGGGAGCGGACTGGGCCTGAGGCGCGGCCTCCAGCCGCACGACGCCGGGCGCCGAGACCGCCTCGCGCACCTGGGCCGCGGGCACCCAGCCCCAGACCGACACGCGGTCGCGGCGGCTGTCCCGATACACGGGAGCGAACCGGGGGTCCAACGAGAAGCCCGCGTTTTTGGACAACGACTTCACCGCGTCGCGGTAGTTGCCGGGATCATTGGACAGGTCGAGCTCCATCGAGACGAACACCGGCGCCGGCGCGGCCGGTTGCGCCGGGGCCGACATGCTGACCAAAGACGGCCCTCCGGGCGGCGCGGCGCGCGGCTCCGGCGCGTTCGCCGGAGGCTCGCGCTGCCATGGGCGCGGCTGGGCCTTCGGCTCCTCGAGCGGCGGCCGCTGCGGCTGCGCGTCGAAGAGCTGAGACGGGGGCGGCGGCGTGCGGGCCGGGCCGGAGCCTCCCGCCCGCGCCGCCCAGGGCGGCGTCGAAGGGTTAGCCGGCGGCGCGACGCGCTCGGGAGCGGAAGCGGGAGCGGAATGGACGCTGTCGCGCGGGCGCTCGCCGGGCGCGAAAGCGGCGGGGCTCGAGGACGGCTCGGAAGCGGAGCCTCCCGCGCCGGCGAGCGCGGTCGCGGCGACGGTCTTCGATGCCTGCGTCTGGACGGCGGGAGCCGCGTCGCGCTTGCCGCCCGCCAGCGCGGCGGCGGGACGCGTCTGAGGCTCGCGCGGCGTCACGCGAGGATCGCGCCCATAGTTGGCCGAGTAGTCTTCGCGCTCGGGAGCGGGCGGGAGCGGCTGGGCCTGCGGCTTTTCTCGATCCGCCTGGCCTTCCCCGAAGTACTTCGGCCCATACGGCTTGCGCTCGGCGGCGTGCGAGGACAGGGTTCCTAAGAGGAAGAACGCCAGACAGGCCAGCACGGGCGTAACCTAGCATTTTCTCCTCGGCCGAGGCAACAAAGACCTAGGCGCAGTCTAGGCCTTTTGGCCCCGCAGGGCCATGATCTCGCGGCAGAGGGCCTCGTAGGTGGCGGCCGAGCGGTCCCACGAGTAATCGGAGCCCATCGCGGCGCGCACGCGGTCGGCCCACTCGGGCGGCCGCGCCCAGAGGGACAGCGCCCGCTCGATCGCCGACCACACGGCGGCGGAGGAGGCCGCGGGCGCGACGAAGCCGTTCGGCGGCAGGCCCGCGGGCGTCGCCTCCTCGCGGACCGTGTCGGCGAGCCCGCCGGTCCTCGTCGCGACGGGGAGCGCGCCGTAGCGCATCGCGATCATCTGCCCGAGGCCGCAAGGCTCGAAGCGCGAGGGCATGAGGAACAGGTCGACCGCCGCGTAGAGCCGGTGCGCGAACGGCTCGTCGAAGCCGGAATGCAGATGCACCGCGAGCGGGAAGCGGGAGGCGAGCCGGCGGAAATCCTCGCGCAGCTCCGGGCTGCCGTCACCCAAGACGACGAGCTGGGCGCCGGACTCCACGAGCCGGGGCACGAGCTCGACCACGAGATCGAGGCCCTTCTGCGGATCGAGCCGGGAGATCACGCCGAAGAGCGGCCCGCGCCCCGACTCGGCGAGGCCGCATTCCTTGCGGACCGCGGCCTTGTTCGCGGCCTTGCCTTCCGCGAACGTCTTCGAGCCGAACGCCTTCGGGAGGAGCTTGTCCTTCTCGGGGTCCCACAGCTCGAGGTCGATCCCGTTGAGGATGCCTCGGAGGTCGGCGCTCCGCTGCCTCAGCACGCCCTCGAGGCCCCGGCCGAACGCCCCGTCGGCTTGGATCTCCTGCGCGTAGGTCGGGCTCACCGTGTTCAACCGGTCCGCGTAGACGAGCCCGGCCTTGAGGAAGTTCATCCCGCCGTAGTACTCGAGCCGGTCCGGCGTGAAGTGGGTCCACCCGAACCCCGCGATGAAGGGGACGTCCTTCGGGAACACGCCCTGGTAGGCCAGGTTGTGGAGCGTGAGCAGGGTGCCGGTCCGGGCGTAGAAGGCGTCGATGTGGTAGAGGAGCTTGAGGTACGCCGGGATGAGCGCCGTCTGCCAGTCGTGGCAGTGGACGACGTCGGGGCGGAAATCGACGAACTTGGCGCCCTCGAGCACCGCGCGCGAGAAGAACAGGAAGCGCTCGTCGTTGTCCTCGTAGTCCTTCCCCTCCTCGCCGTAGAGCCCGTTCCGGGAGAAGTACTTCGGACTGTCGACGAAGTAGACCGTCGCGCCCTTCCACTCGGCCCACGAGAGGGAGGCCTTTTCCAGGTCGTCGCCGATCGGGATGACGTAGCCCCCGGGCAGCGGCTTGATCGAGAAGGCGCCCAGGTCGATCGATTTGTACTTGGGAAGGAAGAGGCAGACCTGGTGCCCGTGCCGGCTGAGGAGCTGCGTCAGGGCGCCGACGACGTCGGCGAGGCCTCCGGTCTTGCAGAACGGCACCGCCTCGCTCGACGCGAGAAGGATCTTCATCTCGCGGCGATCATAGCATCCTACGGTTTCGGAGAGAAGCTGTTCTCCAGCGCCGCGATGTCCTTGGGTGAGACCCCGCAGGACTCGAAGTGCTCCCTCCAGCCGGACGCGACGTCGCGAAGCTTCTCCACGCAGCGCTTCGCCTCCTCCGGCGAGAGGCGGAAACGGGGCGCCGACGACAAGGCGTTCGCGAGCGAGGCGCGTTTGCCTTCCTTCCCGACGGTCATCGCGAGGGAGAACGTCTGCGTGGCGACGCCGGCGGGCGTCACGTCGTAGAGGGGAGATAGGTTCCAACGACCGTCGGGGCCGGCGAGGAAACCGAAGTTCCGCGGGTGATCGTCGTTGTTGTAGACGAGGATGTTGAAGACCAGCCGGGCGAACAACTCGCGCAGGTCGCGCTCGGGGTCGGCGGCGTACTTGAGCACCGCGTCCGCCAGCGTAAGATAGCTCCACTCGGAGTAGCCGCTCTCGTGCCAGCCGGCCAAGGTCAGCGCCGAGACGAATCCGACGGGCTCCGGCCCGCGGTCGAAGCGCTCCGAGAGGAACACGGCCCGGCCCAGCATGAGCGCGGTCTCGAGCCGGGGCACGCGGAGCCCGCACCGCTGCGCGAGGGTCATCGTCGCGTACTCGATCCTCGGCTCGTCGAAGGCGTCCTTGTCGAGGCGGAACTTCGCCAGCGTCGCGCGCCCGTCCCAGGAGACCGTGGCCTTGGGCCTCGCGCCGCCCACCGTCGGTCCCTGCCGGAGGAACTCCTTGAGGCGCTCCGTCTCCGCCTCGCGCTCCAGATCCTGCACCGCGCCGGCGCACAGGCGCAGGTCCAGCCCGGACGGGTCCGGAGCCTCGAAGCCGCCGGGGCCGTACACGCGGGGGCCGCCGGCCGGGTCGTCGGAGAACGCGAGCGCTCCCGCGCGGTCGGGCCCGGAAGCGGCGAGCACCTCGAGCTCGCTCAGCTTGCGGCCGAAGCGGCGTTCGAGGAGGTAGCGCCCCCAGGCGTCCGGCGCGGCGTCGCGCAGCCCGTTGAACACGCCGAACCCCTCGGGCGTCTCATGGGTCGCCTCGGTCAGCGGAAGCTGGACCGGGTCGACGGCGACCGCCTCGGGCCGCTTCAGGTACTTGCGGCCGTAGCGGAATCGGCCGGCGGAGGCGCGGCCGCGGACCTCGTGCTCCAGCAGGCCGCAGGGCACCCAGCCGGGACCGTTGAGATGGACGTAGACGTAGAGTTCGCTCAGCACTCAGAAGTCGACTCTTTCGTCCGGGATCGCGCGGGATGCGGCGGAGCCTGCCCGCGCGCGGCGGATCTCGCTCGAGATCGCCGCGAGATCGTTCTCCGGACGCAGGGCCTCGCCGAGTCCTCGCAGAAGGTCGAGCATGGCGAGCGCCTCCACGAATACGCCGAGCGAGACGGTCGGCTGGCCGGCCTCGAGTTGCGCCAGCGTGCGCCGGTCGACGCCCAGACGCCGGGCCATGGCGCTGACGGACCAGCCCCTGCGCCGCCGCGCGAGCGCGAGTCGCTGCCCGATTTCGCCGATGGCGGACTCAGTGACCGTGGAGCTGAGCATATAGACACTATAATGCATATTGTGAATTAAGTCAATACATTATAATGATCAATTATTGCCTATTATGTACATTATATTGTATAACTAGGCAACGCGGCCGGCGAGGTTGCCGACCACGGCCGCGAGCTCGGTCGGCTCGACGGGCTTGGGGATGTAGATCTGATAGCCCGCGAGCAGCGCGCGGGTCCGGTCGTCGGCCTTGGCGCAGGCGGTGAGGGCGGCGGCGGCGACCTTGCCGCCCTTGTCGGCCGGCAGGGCGCGGATGCGCCGGAGGAGCTCGTAGCCGTCCGTGTCCGGCATCGAGATATCGGAGACGAGCACGTCCGGGATCTCCGTCGCGAAAAGGCCCATCGCCTCGGAGGCGTTGGAGGCGAGGCGGACGGTCGCGCCGCACTGCTCGAGCACGGCGGCGAGCATGGCGCGCGTGTCGGCCTCGTCGTCGACGACGAGCACGCGCACGCCTTTGAGCGACGGCAGCGCCTCGGGCTTGAGCCTCGGGCCGCGCACGGGGACCGCGTCCGAGCCGGGCACGACGCGCGCCAGCGGCAGGGAAACCGTGAAGCGCGCGCCCCGGGCCGAGCCCGGGCTCTCGGCGTAGACCGTGCCCCCGTGGAGCTCGACGAGGTGACGGACGATCGCCAGCCCCAGGCCCAGGCCGCGGTGGGCCCGCGTGATGGCGCTCTCGGCCTGGCGGAAACGCTCGAAGACGTGCGGCAAGAACTCCTCGGGGATGCCGGGCCCGGAGTCCTCGACGCCGATGAGGAGGTGCCCGTCGATCCCCTCGATCCACGTCCGGACCCAGCCGCCCTCGGGCGTAAACTTCACGGCGTTGGAGAGCAGGTTCCAGACGATCTGCTGGAGGCGGTCCGGATCGGCCATCACGGGACCGACCGTCGCGTCGAGCGAGGCCTCGAGCTTGATGTTGCGCGCCTGGGCGGACGGCCGGACGACCTCGAGGGCCGCCGCGACGACGGGAGCGGCGTCGACGAGGCTCGGCTCGAGCCGCAGCTTGCCGGTGACGATGCTCGAGACGTCCAGCAGGTCCTCGATGATCTGGGCCTGGAGCTTCATGTTCCGCTCGATCACGTCGATCGCGCGGACGCGGTCCTCGTCGGCCAACGACCCCGCGCGGAGCAGCCACGTCCAGCCGAGCATGGCCGTCATCGGCGTGCGGAGCTCGTGCGAGATCATCGCGAGGAACTCGTCTTTGGCGCGGCTCGCCATCTCGGCCTCGGAGCGCGCGAGCTTCTCGACCGAGAGGAGGTTCTCGCGCTCGCGATCGAGCGTCTTCGCCCGCGTGATGTCGCGGATGACGAAGACGAAGCCCCCCTCCTCGATCGAGCTCAGGCTCAACTCCTCGGGGAAGTTCGTCCCGTCCCGGCGCCGCCCGACCGACTCGCCTCGCCACTGGCCCTCGCGGCCGAAGGCCGGCAGCACGTCTCGGTCGAGCCGGTGGAGCTCCTCGGACGGATAGAGGCTGCGCCAGGACTTGCCGACGAGGTGCTCCGGGGACGCATAGCCGTGGACCTTGGCGTAGGCGTCGTTGAGGTATACGAAGCGGCCTTCGACGTCGACGAGGGCCATCCCGTCCATCGAAGCGCGCACGACGGCGGATTGCTGGTGCAGGAGCGCCTCGGCGCGCCGGCGCTCGGTGATGTCGACGGCGAGCCCGATGACGCCCTTGCCGCCCAACGGCGTGTAGTGGGTCTCCCAGGTGATCCCGTCGAGGTCGACGCGGTCGACGAAGTCGTGCCCGGCCAGCGCGCGCTTGAGGTTCGCGACGACCCGGGGATAGCCCGCGTAGAGCTCGATGGCCGAGCGGCCCACCACCTCGCCCGGCTTGAGCCCGAGCACCGCGAGCCCCTTGCCTTCGGACAGCGTGAATACGCCGTCGGCGTCGATCGCGAACAACACGATCGGCGAGTTCGAGACGACGGCCCGCAGGCCGCCTTCGATGCTGTCCGCCGCCGCGCGCTTCGCCGACGGCCGCTTCATCCCTCCGATGGCGTCTCCTCCGCGGGGGCCTCCCCGAACGCGGGGCTCTCCGGGCCTGCGGCCCCGGGTGCCGGGGCCGCCTCCGCTGCGGGAGCCGCCGCGGCCGCGCCGGCCTCCGGCGGGGGCTCCGCGGGCACGCTGCCCGCTTCCTGCCAGGCCTCCTCCGAAAGATCGGGATGCGACGTCTCGGCCGGGGTGAACGAGTCCATCGACGGGAGGTCCGCGATGCTCTTGAGCCCGAAGTGGCGGAGGAAATCCGGCGTCGTCCCGTAGAGGAGCGGGCGGCCCACGGTCTCCTTGCGGCCGACGACCTTCAGCAGGCGCCGCTCGAGCAGGGTCTCGAGGGCGGCGATGACCTCGACGCCCCGGATCTGCTCGATCTCCGCGCGCGTGATCGGCTGCTTGTACGCGACGATCGACAGAGTCTCGAGCGCCGCCGTCGAGAGCTTCATCGTCATCTTGTCCGCGTAGAGCTTCCGGACGAAGGGCGCCTGCGCGGGCTTGGTGGCCATCTGGAAGCCCTCCGCGATCTCGAGGACCTGGATGCCCGCGCCTCTCGCCTCGTACTCCTGCTTGAGCTCCTGGACGAGACCCGACACCTGCGCCAGGTCCTTCACGCCGACCAGCTTGCACAGCCGCGGCAGCGGGATCGGCTGTTCCGTGATGAAGAGGAGCGTCTCGATGGTGGTCTTGAGCTCGGCGGTTTCCATTAGGGGTTGACCTCAGGGGACGGGGTCGGGTTCTCGGAGGGTTTTTCCTCCGTGCCGGGCCAGATGGCCGGCGGCGGCGGGGGCTCGCGCTTATACACCAGGATCTCGCCGAAGTGGAAGTCCTGGCGAGCGAAGATCTTCTGCAGCTTGATGAGCTCGAGCAGCGCCATGAAGCAGGTCATGATCCCCAGGCGCTTGCGCTCGTCCTTGAACACGTCGCGGAAGGTGACGTGGGTCTTTCCCTCGAGGAGATACAGGATCTTCTGCATCTTCTCCTCGATAGGGAACTCCTCGCCCGCGACCTGGATGCCCTTGTCCTCCGCGCGCTCGAGGATCTCCTTGAGCGTGTCGAGGAGGTCGAAGATCCGTAGGTTGAGGCTCTTCTCCTCCTCGGCGAACGTGGGCGCGCCGCGGTAGAAGACGTTCGAGAACTCGGCGCCGCGCCGGTCGAGGAACTTCGCCGCCTCCTTGAACTTCTGGTACTCGAGGAGCTTCTGGACGAGCTCGGCGCGCGGATCGGGGCCCTCGGCCTCGTCGGCGTCCTGCGAGGGCAGGAGCGTGCGCGCCTTGATCTGCATGAGCGTGGAGGCGAGCACGAGGAACTCCCCGGCCACCTCGAGGTTCAGGTCCTTCATCATGTCGAGGTAGGAGAGGTACTCCTGGGTGATCTGAGAGATCGGGATGTCGTAGACGTCGAGGTCGTTCTTCTTGATCAGGAAGAGGAGCAGGTCGAGCGGCCCCTCGAACATCTCGAGATGGACTTCGTATTCCTTAGCGATCATCGGAGCCTCATGGCCCGCCGCACCTTTTCCAGCGTGCGCTCGGCCGCCGCCTTCGCCTTCTTGCGTCCCTCGTCGAGGACCTGCTCCACGCGGCCCGGCTGCGACGCGTAGGAGGCCCGCCGTTCCCGGAATTTCGCGAACCCGGCCTCCAGCGGCGGCAGGAGCAGCTTCTTGCACGCCACGCAGCCGATATGCCCCGCGCGGCACTCGTCGCCGCGGCGAGGCCAGTCCGTATTGTAGAGTTTATGGAGCGCGTAAACCGAGCAGCCCGGCGGGTTCTCGGGACAGGGCTCCGGGTGCCCGGGGTCGGTCGCGCGCAGCCGGGTCGGGTCGGTGTAGGCGGCCATCACCTTCTTCGACAGGGACTCGGTCGTCTCGAGCATGTCGATCGCGTTCCCGTAGGACTTCGACATCTTGCGCCCGTCGATGCCCGGCAGCTTCGGCGTCTCGGTCAGGAGCGGCTGGGGCACGGTCAGCGTGCCTTCGCCGTAGAGCCCGTTGAACTTTCGCGCGATCTCGCGCGAGAGCTCGAGATGCGGGAGCTGGTCCTGGCCCACCGGGACGACCTCCGCGCCGTACATCAGGATGTCGGCCGCTTGGAGCACGGGGTAGCCGAGGAAACCGTGCGTGCGAAGCTCCTCGCGAGCCTCGGCCTCCCGGGGCTGAGCCTCCTGGGTGGGTCCGGACGCGAGCATCTTCTCGCGCTTGGACTTGGCCAGCTCCTGAAGCTGCTCCTTCCAGGTCGGGTTGTTCTCGAGCCAAGAGAGCGGCGTGATCATGCCGAGCAGCAAGGCGAGCTCCGCGTGCTCCGTCACGTCCGACTGCCGGAAGATCACCGCCTTGCCCGGATCCAGCCCCGCGCCGAGCCAGTCGAGCACCATCTCCCGCTCGTTCTCGAGCAAGGACGACGTGTCGTCGTAGCCGGTCGTCAGCATATGCCAGGACGCCACCGCGAAGTAACACTGGTAGGCCTCTTGGAGATCGACCCAGTTTTTGAGCGCGCCCCAGTAGTTGCCCAGGTGCAGGCGGCCGGTCGGCCGCATCCCCGACATCAAGACCTTGCGACCGCTCATCCGTGGATCAGCCCCGCCCGGGCGAGGACGTCCAGCGCCGCCCGCGCCGGAGCCATGACGACGGGGTCCAGCAGGCGGGCCGCGAGCAGGCCCGCGAGCAGGTAGCCGGCATAGGGCGCGTGACGCTCGTAGCGCTCCCGCAAGCGCCGGGGCAGGAGCCCGGAGACGACGCGGCTCCCGTCCAGCGGCGCCAACGGCAGCAGGTGGAAGAACGCCAAGACGAGGTTCAGGCTCACCCCGAACACAAGGACGTCGAGCACGATCTTCTCGAAGGCGGGCGAGAAGACGTGCACGACGGCCGACACCTTGAAGGAGACGGCCATGACGAGGGCCAAGGCCAGGTGCGCGAAGGGCCCCGCGACGGCCACCTCGACGACGTCGCGGGGCCGCGACAGCTTGCCGGCGTCCACCGGAAAGGGCTTCGCCCAGCCGAGCATCGGCAGCCGCAGGGAGTAGCAGAGGAGCGGCACGAAGATCGTCCCGAAGGGGTCCATATGGGGGATCGGGTTGAGGGTCAGGCGGCCCTGCTCCTCGGCGGAACGGTCTCCCTTCGCGAACGCGGCGAGACCCGTGGACAATTCATGGACCGCCAGCGAGAACAGCAGGACCGGCAACTGCACGATCCATTCCATGCGGTGCCGCGATTTTAGCTGTTTCTCGACGGGGATTCAAACGCGGCCACCCGGCCCCCCGGGGGGCCAAAGGACCCAGCCCGGATAGGCCCTCAAGGCCCCTGATCCTGAGCCTCCCCCGCGCTATGCTCAAGCGACATGAGAAACCCGACGCTCCTGACGGCCGCCGTGCTGTTGTTTCCCGTCCTCGTCTCCGCCCAGCTCGGAGAAGGCTTCGGGAAGGCGCAAGGAGTCCTGCAAGGGCGTGACGGCGGCGGGGAGATCCCGGGCGTCGGCCGGATCCGCGACGTCGCCCTCGGAGGCGGCGCCGCCGCCAAGCCCGCCGCGCCGGACTTCACGCTGACCGACCTCAAGGGCGCGAAGATGCGGCTCTCGGCGCACAAAGGCAAGGTGGTCGTGCTCGATTTCTTCGCGACGTGGTGCGACCATTGCAAGAAGTCCACCCCGTGGCTCGTCGGGCGGTCGAAAGAGGGCGTCGTGGTGCTGGGCATCGCGGTGGACTCCAGCGAGGACAAGGCCACGCTCGCGAAATACGTCCAAGACTACGCGATCCCCTACCAGATCGCGGTCGACGAGAAGGGCTCGCTCGGGAACACGCCGGCGTACGCCTCGAGGGGCATCCCGACGTTCGTGATCGTCGGAAAGGACGGCGCCATCCGCTCCAAGATCATCGGTTTCCTGAAGGACGATCTCGACGCCGCGATGAAGGCCGCTCTCGCCGAGTAGGGCCGATCGTCTCCCGCAGGCCGCGGCTCGTTATCGAGCCGAGGCACGCGGGCAAGGAGTCGTCTCCCGCAGCCACCGGAGCGCGGCGGCGCGCGTCGAGAACTCGCCCGCCCACTGCGCGCGGGCGGCGCGGTCGAGGATCTTCGAGAAGGACGGACCCGGAGGCAGGCCCAGGCGGCCGAGGTCGGCGCCGTCGAGCATGAGCGGCGAAAGGGCGGCGGCCTTGGGCGCGAGCTTGAGGCGAAGCGCCTCGGCCGCGGCGTCGGGCAGCGCCAATCGGGGGGACGCCCGTCGGCGGGCGACCTCCAACGCCGCGAGCGCGGCCTGGGTCCGCCCGCGCTCGAGGTGCAGGGATCGGACCAGCTCGGCCCCCGGCCCGGGACCCATCGCGAGCGCGATCAGCGTGAGGCGGACCAAGGGGTCGCGCGCGCGGCCGAGCTCCCGCGGCCACCGGAGACGGGGATGCCAGAAGACATCGAGCCTCCATGCGCGCGCCATGCGGAGCGCCGGCTCGGGATCCGCCTCCTCGAGGAACCTCCAGAGCTCGCCGCGGAGGCGCTCGCGCGACAGGAGCCCCGGCCCCGCCGACGCCTCGCGGCGCAGCCGCTCCGTCTCTGGGTCGAGACGGAAGCCGAAGCGCGCGGCGAAGCGCGCCGCGCGGTAGAGCCGGGTCGGGTCGTCTCTGAAGCTCGCGCCGTGGAGCACGCGCAGGACGCCGCGCCGGAGGTCGTCACGCCCCCCCCAGGGATCGAGCAGCGGCCCGAGCCCGGCGCGCTCGAGCGGGGCGGCCATCGCGTTGACGGAGAAGTCGCGGCGCACGAGATCGTCGCGCAGCAGCGCCGGGCGCACCACGGGGAGCGCCGCGGGCGCCTCGTAGGACTCGGCGCGCGCGCGCGCGAAGTCCACGCGCAGGCCGCGCGGCCCGAGCAGGCGCAGCGTGCCGAAGCGGTCGAACGACTCCACGCGGCCGCCGACGCGCGAGGCGAGGCTTTGCGCGAGCGGTCCGGGATCGGACTCGAGCACGACGTCGAGGTCCTTCGTCGGCAGGCCGAGGAGCCAGTCTCGCACGCAGCCGCCGACGGCGAACGCGGGGGTCCGCAGCCGGGCGGACTCGCCGGCGGCGAGGCGCACGACGGGCACGAGGACGGCGGGAAGGCGCAGCCGCTTACTCACTCATCCGCCGCAGATACTCCTTGATGACCGGGTCGTACGCCGGCGGGCGGCGCTCGTTGGAAGAGCGCTCGAGCTCCTGGCGGAGCTCCCTCGGCGGCTGGTAGTCCTTGGCGGAGGGGAGCGGAACGAAGCCGGTGTCGGCGCCGCCGCGCCCTCCCCCCGCGCGGCGGACGCCCCCGCCGCGGCGGTCGAAGGAGCGGCGCATGCCGGACTCGATCTGGGCCTGCTGCTGCGCCGCCTGCTCGAGCGCCTTGCGGCCGCGGTCGAGGTGGTCGAGCGCCGCCTGCTCCTGCTGCACGGCGCGCCCGGAGTCGGAGCGGCCGAGCGACTCCTCGGCGCCGCGCTGCTCCTGCTGCGCCCCGGAGAGCGGCTCGGTGACGGCGTTGGGCAGCGCCCCGGCCTCGCGCGACAGCTCCTCGATGCGGCGCTGGAGCGCCTCGGTCTTGTGGCGCACCTGCGCCTGGGATTCACCGGCCGAACGCGAGGCTTGGATCCGCTCCGGGCCGGGCGGCGGGGGCTTGGCGCCCGCCGACAGCGACTCGAGTATCTCCTCCTCGCGGGAGGCGATGTCGTTGAAGTCCGCCGCCGCGACGGAGTCGACCTGCGCCTGGGCGCGCAGCCGGTTGATCGCGTGGCGCAGGTGCTCCGGGGCCTGGGCGACGGCCTTCCGCTCGAACTCGCTGAGCGTCGCCTGCATCCACGACAAGGCGTCCATCGGCATGCGTCCGCCCAGCGCCCGGCCTCGCCGCACGGCCTCGGCCTGCTGCTCGCGAAGCCGCTCGAGGAGCTCGTTCTGCTTCTCGAGCAGCGCCTTCGTCTTCTCGTCCTCGAGCTTCTGCGTCTGGCCGAGGGTCTTCGTCTGGTCGGCGATCACCTCGTCCCACTGCGCGCCCGCCTGCTCGAGCTTCTCGGAAAGCCGGTCCTCGCCGCCGCCCATCCCGCCCGCTTGGTCGCGAGCGGCGTCGCCGATCGCCTGGCGCACCTTGGACAGCTGGTCCGCGAGCTGCTGCGCCAGCCGCGCCGCCGCCGCGTAGTCGCCGGCCGCGAGCGCGCGCTGGAGCGCGTCGGCCGCCCGCATCGCCTGCCCCAGCGGGACCTGGTACGTCTTGCGGGCCTTGTCCTCCGGCGAGCCCTCCTGCGCCTTCGGCAGCGACGCGATCTGCTTCGCCAGCTCCTCCATCGCTTGCTGGAGCTTGTTCAGCGCCTCGTCGAGGCGCTTCTTCTCCTCGGCGGAGGGTTTGCGTCCTTGGGCCATCTCCGAGAGCGCCTTCGACAGCTCGGACCCGGCCTGGTCGAGGCGGTCCGCCTCGTTCCAGAAATCCTGCAGTCCTTGGAGCTGCCGGGCCTCTCCCAGCCGGCGCGCCGCGCCCTTCGCCCGCTCCTCGAGCCGGGCGTGGCGCCGGGCGCCCTCCTCGAAGCGGCGCTCCTTCATCGCTTTGCCGGCCGCCGGCAGCTCCTGCGACGCGGCCTCCTGGAGCGACTGGGCGAGCTGCTGGGCCTCCGCGGCCGCGCCCGGGTTCGCGTAGGCGTCCTTCGACATCGCCTCGGCAAAATCCTTCGCCTGCTTGGCGGCGCCCTCCCAGTTGAAGTCGAGCTCCCGCCCGAGCGCCTCGCGGCGGGCCTCTTGGGCGGCGGCCGCCGCCGGGTCCCTGGCCGCCTCCTCGGCGAGGCGCCGCATCTCGGCCTCCTGCTCGGCCAGGCGGCCGAGCGTCTGCTCGAGGCCCAGCCACTGGCGCTGCGCCTCGGCGTGCGCGGCCGCGAAGTCGGCGACGTTGACGTAGCCCTTCTGGGACCAGCCGTCCTGCCCGCGGGGAGACGCGTTGTCTACGACCTTCACCTGGAACTCCACGCGGGTGCCGACGGGGAGCGCGGAGAGCTCCCAGGCGAAGTCGCCGTACGCCTCGCGCCCGGAGCCGGCCTTCGGCAGCTGGACCGAGCGTTCGACCGGCCCGCCCGAGCCGTTGAAGCGATACACCAGCCAGACCGACGCGATCCCGTAATCGTCCTCCGCGTGGTAGGAGACCGGGAGCCGGTCCCGGGGGCTCGCCTCCACCTCGAACGCCGGCGACAGGAGGTCGACGCGGGGAGGCTCGTCGGCCAAGGCCTTGAGGGAGTAGGAGATGGGCGACGGGTCGGTCGCGCCCTCCTGCGAGACGAGGTCGAACTGGAGCCGCCCGTCCTCATGGAGCGGGAACCCGGCCTCCCACGCCCCGTCCGCCGCCGCGCGCATCTCCACCGGCGTGAACAGGAAGCTGACCTTCAGCGCCGCCCGAGAGAGCGGCAGGTTCGGCTTGCCCATCGCGACGAGCCACGAGCCGCGGAGCGCGGACACCTCTCCGGCGCCCTCGAGCGCGATCTCTTGGAAGGAGCCGGTCTGCCGGCCCGGCGGGTACACGCGCAGCCGCGCCCCGACGAGCTGCGGCCGGGGCACGGGCTCGAGCCGGTAGCGCTTGCTCCGCTGCCCGCGCCAGCGGACCTGATACTCGGCGGGCGCGTTCAGTTGCGGGATGCGCAAGAGGAAACGGCCGCGGTCCTCCGAGTCCCAGGGGACGCGGCCGAGGGCCGATGGGCCCGTCTTGAGCCACAGCTCCAAGCGGTCTCGGCGGCGATCGCGCCACTCGGCGACCAGCTCGAGGGTCGAGCCCCAGGGCGGCCTCGCGTCCCCCGGCGAGACGGCCACGAGCTCGTCGAGCGCGACCTCGCGCCACGGCGCGAGCACCCGCTCGAGCCCTGGCGACGCGCGCCATAGCCACGCGCCCGCGGCGACGCTCCACGCGGCCGCCCAGAGTACCGCGCGCCGCCCCGGGTCCGAAAGCCGCGCCGGGTACAAGGGAGGCAGCTCCCGGGTCTCGGCGAGCAGCCGGTCCGCCCGCGAACGGTGCTCGGCCGCGAGGTCCTGCGACGTGCCCGGCGCCGCGCCGCCCTTGAGCTCCCACGCGCTGACGAGATAGGCGGCCAGCTCCGGAGAGCGCTCCTCCGCCCGTCGCAGGAGCGTCTGAGGCCGGAGCTCCCGCCACGGGGCGAGCAGCCGCCGGTAGGCCGCCCAGGCGAGCGCGCCGACGCCCAGGACCCAGACGGCCCAGCGGGCCTCCAGGGGCAGGACGATCAGCGCGTCGAGGACGAGCACGCCGGCGACGGCGGCCGCGGCCGCCGCCAGGACGCGGGAGCCGTGCTCGAGCCAGAGCCAGCGCGCGAATTCACGCCGCCAGCGTCGCACCCAGCCGTCGAGGCGCATCCCCCGAAGTGTACTAAATCCCCCGCCCGACGAGATTCTTGCGCGACGCCGGGTGGATGAAATCGGCCAGGCGGCGGCGGGCGGAGGGGTCGGCGGTGAAGTCGTAGAGGAAGAGCGAGTAGCCCAAGACGGCCAACGGGGTCTTGTCGCGGAGCCAGGCGAAGGCGTCCTTATCCTTATAGTAGGTCGCCTGGTAGTTGGTCGCCGAGATCGCGAAGAGGACGCGGCCGGAGGCGGCGGGGTCGGGGTCGTTACCGGTGCGCTCGAGGTTGTCGATCATCCCGAGCGGCATGTAACGGATCCCGTACGCCTCGGGATCGGCGGTGCCGAAGTAGGCCAAATAGACCGGGAGCCCGCCGAGCCTCCTCAGCTCGTCGCCCAGGAGCTTGAGGGCTTGGCCCCAGTCGAGGTTCGAGTCGACGAGGTACCGATGGCCCTGCGCGGGGCCGCCCACCAGCTCGTTGAAGTAGGCGAGGTGATGCGGATGCACGCGGGCGACGGTCGCCGCGAGCCAGAGGCCCAAGGCGGCCGACGCGGCGCGGCCCGCGAGCCCGCGCTCGAGGAGCGCGGCCGCGCCGAGCCCGGCCCAGAGCACGAGGAAGGGGACGACGGGGAGCACGTGCCGGTAGCCGATCTGCACCTTCGACGTGAGGGCGGCGGCGAGATAAAGCGCGGGCGGCGCCCAGACCCATAGGGAGCGGCGCCAAGGCAGCCTCGCCAGCGAGAGCAGCCCCATCGCGGCGAACGCGAGGGTCGCCAGCGGCGACTTGATCGCGAGGGCGACGGGGAAGTAGGCCCAGGAGCCGGTCGTCGAGTGGCGGCCGAAGAAAAACGAGCTGCGCCCCTCGTCGAGGCGCTGGAGCGTGGCCGTCAGCCCCGCCCACCACAGCTCGAGCCGGAAACGGTAGACGATGACGAGCAGGGTCGCGGCGGCGGCGAGCATCGCCCACAGCCCGAGGGGCGGACTGCGGCGGGGCTTGGCGGAGAGCGGCCCGGCCGCGCCCAACGCGAAGAGCAAGGGCGGGAGAGCGATCATGTTGAACTTCGAGGCGAGGGCCAGCCCCACGACGGCCCCGGCGGCGGCCCAGACCCGAAACGCCTTCCCTCCCTCGTCCTCGCGACGCGACGCCTCCGCCGCGAGCGCGCACGCGGCGAAGAACAAGACGGCGGACGCCCCGTCCGTCCCCACGATCGCGAGATTCGAGAGGAGCGCGGGGCAAAGCGCCATGCCCAGGACGGCGGCGGCGGCGGCGGCGGGACCCGCCAGCCGCCAGGCCCAGGCGCCCAGCGCGGCGGCGAGGACGAGCCCGAGCGACGCGAGCGAGAAGGCTCGCGCCGCGTTCAGCAGCCGGTCGGGCGGCACGCGGTTCTTGTAGAGAAAGAGGTTTCCGTAGTGGTAGACGCGGGCGCCGGCCCAATCCGGGTGCTGCAAGAACAGGTGAGGCCGGAGGGACCGCGCGCCGAGCGCGGACCAGAGCTCTCCGAAGAGGGGATGGTCCAGCGCGTTGATGAAGCGGCCGGTCTTGAGCCCGGCGTAGCCGCTCGCCAGATGAACGGGCTCATCATAGGTCGCCGCGGCCGAGCGGATGAAGCCGAGCCCGAGCCACCCATAGGCGGCGAACGCGACGGCCGCGAACGCCCAAGGCCAGATCCGCTTCAACGCCCGGATTATACCTGAATCTTTCAGCCGATCGTTTTCGTTGGCGCCTGAAAGATTCAGGATGAGATCCCGGATTCTTCGGACCTAACTGTACGATCAACCGAAGAATCCGGGTCAGCCGCGGAGGCGGCGCAGCCGGGCGGGATAGGTCGGGTGGGGACGCCGCAGGCGCTCGAGGAGGCTCGGGACGGGCTTGCCTTGCCGCGTCCACGACGACTCGAGGTAATCCGCCCAAGACCGTCCGACGAGCAGGCGCGCGAAGCCGTCGGCTCCGTGCTCCTGCCAGCGCAGGGCCGCGATGCCGAAGAGGTGGCCGATGGCGGCCACGAGGTAGCCGGCGCCCGCGAAGAGGAGCGCGACGGCCACGGACGCGCCGAGCGCGAGCCACTCTTGGGCGCTTCCCGGAAGGTTCGCGATCATGAACGGCACGTGCGCGGCGGCGCCCCACAGGGCGACCCGGGCGTAGACGCCGAGCCCGAGCCCCATCGCCTCCGGCGTGCGCAAGAACCGGCCGGGCGTGAAGTCGCCGTGAACGAGATGGCCTAGCTCGTGCGCGAGGGTGCCTTCCAACTGATCCACGGGACGCAGCACGATCTCCTCGCCCACGAGGATCTTCGCGTCGGGCCCCAGGCGGCGGCCTTCCGCGATCGCGTTCATGGTGCCTCGCTCGTTGGTCACCACGATCTGGGGCTTGAGCGCCGGATCGATCCCCATGCGGGACATCAGCCCGTCGAGGATCTCGCCGACGTAGCTCCGCACGTTCTCGCCGTGCTCGGGTCCGTAAGCCAGACGCTTGTCGGCCGTGAAGTCCGCGCGCCGCAGCTGCCAGGCGATCGCGCCTCCCACGAGCGCGGCCGCGGGCACGATCGCCCAGCCGAGCGCGGCTCCGAGCGCCAGCACGCCGACCGCCAGGCCCAGGCCGTGGGCGGCGATGAAGAGGCGGGCCGGCAGGGCCGTGGAGGCCGGCTGGCGGTACGAGGATAAGTCGACTCTCGGCGGCTTGACCGGTTCCTGCGCC
>JACQPK010000240.1 GCA_016207565.1 Elusimicrobiota bacterium | reverse complement strand
TCGCCGACGAACCGCACGGGGAGGTCTCGTTCCCAGTGCTCCGCCACGGCGAAGTTCACGAGCGCGTAGTCGGCGTCGCCGAAGGCCCCGGCGACCCAGGCCTCCTTGAATCCCCGGTCGGCGGCGAAGCGCAGCGCCTTCTCGAAATCCGAGCAGTCGGGATCGAAGTCGCAGAGGAAGACCGTGTCCTTCCAGCGGGGCAGCTTGGAGGGCAGGGAGTCCATATCGCCGATGACGAGCCGTGGTTTGAGCCCGAGCTTCGAGGCATGGCGGGCCCCTCCGTCGGCGCAGATGATCAGCCCGCACTCGCGCGCGGCGCGGCGCACCGGGCCAGCCTTGCCCAGCTCGCCGTTGAGCAGGATGAGCACGCGCTGTCCGCGGGTCATCGGGAGAGCCTTCGGACGACGGCCGTCGTCGAGTAGCCTTTCGTGAGCCGGATCAGCACGACTTTGCGGGCGTGCTCGCGGCCCGCCACCTCGTCGGGCTTGTAGTCGGCGCCCTTCACGAGGACGTCGGGCTTGAGGCGAGACAGCAGCTCGGCGGGCGTGTCCTCCCCGAAGAGCGTGACGGCGTCGACGGCGGCCAGCGCGGCGAGCACGCGTGCGCGGTCACCTTCCTTGTTGATCGGCCGCTCGGGGCCCTTCCCCAGGCGGCGCACGGAGGCGTCCGTGTTCACGCCGACGATCAGCGCGTCGCCGAGGGAGCGCGCCTTCTCCAGGAGCTCGACGTGCCCGCGGTGGAGCAGGTCGAAGACGCCGTTGGTGAAGACCACGCGTTTGCGGGACTTGGCCCACGAGCGGCGGCGCGAGACCGCCGCGCCGCGCGAGAGCACCTTCGCCGCCGTGTCCGCCATTAGTGGGCCTTCGGCGCGTCCGGGTAGAGCGCCGACTCCACGATCTCGCAGAGGATCTGGATGATCGTGATGTGCGCCTCCTGGATCCGCGCGACGGAGTCCGACGGCACGCAGATCGCGTGCTCGACCATGCCCTTGAGCTTCCCGCCGGCTTTTCCGGTGAGCCCGACCGTCCGGACCCTCCGCTTCCTGGCCGCCTCGACGGCGCGCAGCACGTTCGGCGAGTTGCCGCTCGTCGAGATCGCCACGAGCACGTCGCCCGGCTTGGCGTGCGCCTCGAGCTGGCGCTGGAAGATGAACTCGAAGCCGAAGTCGTTGCCGATGGAGGTGAGGTCGGAGGAGTTGACGGTTAATGAAACGGCGGGTAATGCCGGCCGATTCCTTCGGAACCGGCCGACCAGTTCGTCGGCGAAGTTCTGGGCGTCGCAGGCAGAGCCCCCGTTGCCGCAGGTCAGGAGCTTGTTGCCGGCCTTGAACGTCTTGATCAGGAGCTGGCCGACCCGGTCGATGACCGGAGCCTCCCGCCGGGTCGCCTCGAGCACGCCCGCCGACTCGGCGAGCTGGTCCCTGATCAGCTGCAGGCTGCTCATTTCGCCCCCACGGGGACGCCCCCCGGACGCGAAGCGTCCGGAGAGTCCTTGAGGGCATTGGCGGACGCCGTGGCGGCGAGCATGTGGTCCGCCAGGTGCGTGTCGAACTTCCCCGAGCGGAACCGGGGATCGGCCAGGACCTGCAGGTGGAACGGGATCGTCGTCGAGACGCCCTCGATCGAGAACTCGCCCAGCGCGCGGATCGCCCGGTCGGCGGCCGCGAGCCGGTCCGGCGCCCACACGATGAGCTTCGCGAGCAGGCTGTCGTAATAGCTCGGCACCGTGTAGCCCGCGTAGAGATGCGTGTCGACCCTCACGCCGGGCCCGCCCGGCACGCGGAGCCTCTCGATCAGGCCCGGGCAGGGCGCGAAGCCTCTCGCGGGGTCCTCGGCGTTGACGCGGTGCTCGATCGCGTGGCAGGTGATCCGGGAGGCGCGCGCCTGGTCGAACGAGAGCCTCTCGCCTTGGGCGAGCAGGATCTGCTCCCGGACGAGGTCGAGCCCGGTCACCGTCTCCGTCACGGGGTGCTCGACCTGCAGGCGCGTGTTCACCTCGATGAAGTAGAAGCGCCCGTCGGTATCCAGCAGGAACTCCACCGTGCCCACGTTCGAGTAGTTCGCCTCCTTGGCGAGCCGGACCGCCGCCTCCATCATCTTCGCGCGGGTCTCGGGCGTAACGGCGGGCGAGGGCGACTCCTCGACGAGCTTTTGGTGCCGGCGCTGGACCGTGCAGTCGCGCTCCGGG
>JACQPK010000239.1 GCA_016207565.1 Elusimicrobiota bacterium | reverse complement strand
TCGCCGTCGACAAGGGGTACGACAAGGCCGCGGGGCTCGAGGTCGAGCTCTTCGCCGGGCAGGGCTCGGGCACCGGCGTCAAGATCGTCGCCAGCGGCGCGGAGGAGCTCGGCTTCCTCGACGCCGGCGTGGTGGCGCTCAGCATTTCGAAGGGCGCGCCGCTCAAGGTCGTCGCGGTGATCATCCAGCAGAACCCGACCGTCGTGATCTCGTGGAAGGACAAGCCCGTCAACAAGCCCAAGGACATGGAAGGCAAGAGCGTGTCTTGGGTCCCGGGGGTTGCGACCAACTTCACGCTGACCGCCCTGTGGAAGGCGAACGGGGTCGACGAGGCGAAGATCAAGAAGGTCAGCACCACGCGCGAGGCCTCCGAGAGCCTGTTCCTAGAGCGCAAGACGGATTTCGGCAGCGGGTTCATCAACGCGTCGTGGGCGGTGTACCTGGCGAAGGGGTACGGCAAGGACATGCAGGTCATCCGGGCGAGCGACTGGGGCGTGAACGCGCTGTCCCTCGCCGTGGTGGCGCACACGAAGCTGATCGCCGAGGAGCCGCAGGTCGTGCGCGCGTTCGTGACGGCAACGCTCAAGGGGCTCAAGGAAGCCGTGGACAACCCGGAGCTCGGGTGGAAGACGGTCGTCAAGCACAAGCCGGAGGTTGACGCGAAGCTCGCGCAGTACGGCCTCGAGAACAGCCTGCCGCTGCTGCGCACGGCGAACACGAAGGACAAGCCGCTCGGGTGGATGTCCGAGAAAGACTGGGCGGCGACGCTCGACTTCCTCGAGAGCTACATGGAGCTAGCGCCGAGGCACCCCCTGGATCGCTACTACACGAACGAGTTCATTCCGGCGAACTGATCGGCGAGCTGCACGACCTATGAAGCGGGTCGAAGACTGGCGCCTGCTGCGTGGCCGCGGGCGCTACCTCGACGATCTTAGATTCCCCGCCCCCCTCCACTCGGCGTTTCTGCGCAGCCCGCATGCCCACGCCCGCATCCGGGCGCTCGAGCTCGGGCGGGCGAGGGCGATGGCGGGGGTCGTTTCGGTGTTCGACGGCGCGGAGATCCACCGGTGGTGCCGGCCGATTCGCGCGGTGGTGACGGCCCCCGGGTTCATCGCGTCCGACTGCCCCGTGCTCGCGCGAGACAAGGTGCGGTTCGTCGGCGAGGCCGTTGCGCTGGTGGTGGCGGAGAGCCGCTACGCGGCGGCGGACGCCGTCGACGCGGTGGCCGTCGACTACGAGCCGCTCGCGCCCGTGGTCGATGCGGCCACCGCGATGGCGGCGGAGGCGCCGCTGCTCCATGAGGAGGCCGGCACGAACGTGCTGTACCGGCACCACCTGGAGTCGCCCGGGGTCGCCGCGGCCTTCGAGAACGCCGACCTCGTGCTGACGGCGGCGTTCGAGACGCCGCGGGCGACCGGCGTGCCGATCGAGCCGCGGGGCTGCGTGGCGGAGTTCGACCGGGCGACCGAGCGGCTCACGCTCTGGTCCTCCACGCAGGTGCCGCACATCCTCCGGACGGTGCTGGCGGAGCTCCTCGAGATGGACGAGTCCCGCATCCGCGTGGCAGCGCCCGACGTGGGCGGCGGGTTCGGCGTCAAGGGGCAGCTCTACCCGGAGGAGGTCGCGGTCTGCGTGGCCGCCCGGGTGCTGGGGCGTCCGGTGAAGTGGGTCGAGGATCGTCGCGAGAGCTTCCTGGCGAGCATTCACGCGCGCGAGCACCGCTACGAGGTCGAGGCGGCCGTGCAGCGGGACGGCCGGATCGCGGGGCTCCGGGCGCGGGTCGTCGTGGACTGCGGCGCCTACTCCATCTATCCGTACACGGTCGCCACGGAGCCCGCGCACGCGGCGAGCCTGCTGCCGGGGCCCTACGACTTTCAGCCCTATGCCTGTGACGCCTTCGGGGTCGTGACCAACAAGTGCCCGACCGCCCCGTACCGGGGCGTGTCCCGGCCGTCGGCGAACTTCGTGACCGAGCGGCTCATCGACATGATCGCCCGCCGGCTCGACCTCGACCCGATGGAGGTCCGATTCTGCAACCTGATCCGCGACGACCAGTTTCCCTATCGGACGGCGGCGGGCGTGGTGTTCGACAGCGGCCGGTATGGGACGGCCGTCCGCCGGGCGCTCGAGTCGGTGGACTACGCGCGGTTCCGGCCGGAGCAGAAAGACGCGTGGCGCCAGAACCGGTATCTCGGCGTCGGGCTCTCGATCTACGTCGAGACGTCCGCGGGCGGGTCGTGGTCGTTCAAGCGGCGCGGCATGCCGGTCGCGGGCTTCGACATGAGCCTCGTGCGGGTGCTGCCGACGGCGAAGGTCGAGGTCTTCACGAGCGCCGCGTCGCAGGGCCAGAGCCACGAGACCGTCTTCGGCCAGCTCGTCGCCGACACGCTCGGCATGCCGCTCGAGCGCGTGACCGTCGCCGAGGGGGACACACAGCTCGTCGCCTACGGGACCGGAACGTTCGGGAGCCGCTCGGCGGTGATGGCGGGCGGCGCCACGCTCCTCGCGGCCCGCCGCGTGCGGGACCGGGCGCTCCGCGTCGCCGCGCATCTCCTCGAGGCGGCGCCCCCGGACGTGGTGCTCGAGGACGGCCGCTTCACGGTGCGCGGCGCCGAGGCGCGCACGGTTCGCTGGGAGGATGTCGCACGCGCCGCCTATCTCGGGACGAGCCAGCTGCCGGCCGATCTCGGGCCCGGGCTCGAGGCGACGGCCAGCTACGACCTGCCGGTGGATCATCTGCCTTGCTCGTATGGTGTCCACAGCGCGGTGGTCGAGGTGGATCCGGAGACCGGCCGCTTCGCCATCCGGAAGTACGTCATCGTCGAGGACTGCGGGACGATGCTCAACCCCGTGGTCGTGGAGGGCCAGCTCCACGGCGCGCTGGCGCAGGGAATCGGCACGGCCTCCGGCGAGGTGCTCGTCTACGATCAGGGCGGGCAGCTGCTCACGGCCTCGCTCATGGACTATCCCGTGCCGACGGCGGCCCAGGTTCCGCCCGTGGAGATCCACCACCTCGTCACGCCCTCGCCGTACACGCTGACCGGCGCCAAGGGCATGGCGGAGGGCGCCGCGGTTGCGCCACCGGCCATGCTCGCCAACGCGATCTGTGACGCCCTGCGCCCGTTCGGTGTCGAGATCATGGCGCTCCCGCTCACTGCCGAGCGCGTCCGCGGGGCGATCCTGGCGGCCGCGACGGCCGGCGCCGCGCCGCGGCCATGAGCGCGCGGGCCCCGCTGGTACGTGCGATCGAGGCGACGAAGGTCTACGCTGGGCGTGACGCGCCGGTGCACGCGCTCGAGAAGGTCACCTTCGGCGTCCACGCCTCCGAGTTCGTCTCGATCCTCGGGCCGAGCGGCTGCGGAAAGAGCACGCTCCTGTCGCTCATCGCGGGACTCCTCCCGCTGTCCTCCGGCCAGATCGTCATCGGCGATACCGTGATCCGCAGCCCGTACACCGACGTCGGCATCGTCTTTCAGCGCGACGTGCTGCTGGACTGGCGCACGGTGCTCGGCAACGTGATGATCCAGGCGGAGATCCGGCGCCTCGACCGCCGCGCGGCGCTGGCGCGGGCCCGCGAGTTGCTCGTGCAGGTCGGCCTCGAGGGCTTCGAGGACCGCTACCCGTTCGAGCTGTCCGGCGGCATGCGCCAGCGGGTGGCGATCTGCCGCGCGCTCCTGCACGACCCGCCGATCCTGATCATGGACGAGCCGTTCGCGGCGCTGGACGCGCTCACGCGCGAGCAGATGAACCTCGATCTCCTCGAGCTGTGGGAGCAGCGGAAGAAGACGGTCATCTTCATCACGCACAGCATCCCCGAAGCGGTGTTCCTCTCCGACAAGGTGATCGTGATGACGCCGCGCCCGGGGCGGATCCAGGAGACGCTCACGATCGACCTGCCGCGCCCGCGGACGCTGGCCGTCCGCGAGACGCCGGAGTTCCTCGCGTACACGCGGCAGATCGTCGGGTTGTTCAAGACGGCGGGCGTGCTGCGCGAGCGGAGCACGGCGGGGGAGCAGGTGCCGCGGTGAACACGGACCGCCCCGAGCACCGGCTGGCCCGGCTCCTGCTGCCGCTGAGTCTGCTGGCGCTGGTGGTCGTCGGCTGGCAGGTGGCCGTGAGCGTGTTCGCGGTGCCGAGGATCGTGCTGCCCTCGCCGGCGGAGGTGCTCGGGTCCGCGTCGCGTCACGGCGGAACGCTGGCGGCGAGTGCCGCCGCCACCGCGGGACGGGTGCTCGCCGGATTCGTGCTCAGCGTGGCGATCGCCATCCCGCTCGCCGTCCTCGTGGTCCAGTTCGGGTTCATGGAGCGCGCGGTCTACCCGCTGGTGAGCCTGTCGCAGACGATCCCGAAGGTCGCCCTGGCGCCGCTCTTCGTCGTGTGGCTCGGCACCGGCGCCGTGTCCCAGATGGCCTTCGCCGCGATGGTGGCTTTCTTTCCGATCTTCATCGACACGCTGGTCGGGTTGCGGGCGGTCCCGGCCGAGATGCTCCTGCTCGCGCGCTCGATGGGGGCGACGACGCTCCAGGCCTTCGTGAAGATCCGCCTGCCGCACGCCCTGCCGAACATCTTCGCCGGCCTCAAGGTGGGGGCGACGCTGTCCGTGATCGGCAGCATCGTGGCCGAGTGGGTCGGCGGTGACACCGGCCTGGCGCTGGTGCTGCTCCGCGCCGATGCGCTCCTGGACACCGCGCTGGCCTTTGCCGCGCTCGTGCTGCTGGCCGTGCTGGGGATGGCGTTCTTTGCCCTGATCCGTGGTCTCGAGCGCGTGCTTTCCCCCGCGCGAACGGCGCGCGAGCAAGGGGAGATCGTCAAGACGATGTAGGAGGAGGAGAGCCATGTTCGAGTTCTGGCGGGATGACTTCAACTGGTCCTGGCACCTGCTGCGTCCGATCGCCGCCTCGGTGTTTGGCGGCGGCGAGTTCAACGAGTGCTACCGCACGGCCGAGCGCATCAAGCTCGGCGACAAGGAGTCCTGGCACACGGAGTGGAAGCGGACGGCCGACCACGTGAAGTCGCTGGGCGAGCGGGCGGAGGCCGCGGGGCGCGTGGTGACCGCCAAGGAGCACTACCTCCGGTCGTCGAACTACTATCGCTGGTCGGAAGCGTTCCTGGACCACGAGGACCCGCGCCGGATCCCCACGTACGACGACTGCGTCGGCTGCTTCCAGCGCGCCGGGCGGTGGTTCACGCCGCCGCTCGAGCAGGTGGAGATCCCCTATGAAGGGACGTCGCTGCCGGCGTACTTCTATCCCGGACGCGGGAGGCCGGGCCAGCGCGTCCCCGCGGTCCTCTATATCGCCGGCGCGGACGTGCTCAAGGAGGAGCTCTACTTCATGGGCGGCCGCGCGCTCATCGATCGTGGATTTGCGCTCCTCACCGCCGATCTGCCGGGGCAGGGGACCAGCCTGCGGCACCGCAAGCTGCACACGCGCTACGACTACGAGGTGCCGGTCGGCGCGGCGCTCGACTATCTGCAGTCGCGCCCCGAGGTCGATCCCGACCGGCTCGGCGTCATCGGGCGGAGCTTCGCCGGCTACTACTCGTGCCGGGCGCTCGCGTTCGATCATCGGCCGAAGGCGCTCGTCGTCTTCGGCGCCTTCTACAAGGTCCGCGAGGAGACGCTCACGCGGAATCCGCGCCACTGGCAGTGGCTGGTCGGGGCCAAGAGCCTCGAGGAGGCGCGGGAGAAGTACCAGAAGTTCACCCTCGAGGGCGTGGTCGGGCGCGTCCAATGCCCGATGCTGATCATCCACGGCGAGCGCGATCACCTGGTCCCGGTCGAGCACGCGCACCAGACGTATGCGGAGGCGACCTGCCCCAAAGAGCTCGTCATCCACAAGCACGACGAGGCCGGCGCCGTCCACTGCCAGTACGACAGCTTTCCCGAGACGATCCCGCTGATCGCCGACTGGCTCGGCGACCGGCTCGGGCACCGGCAAGGCTAGGAGGGCGTTCCCACGGCTGACGACGGGAGAGGCGGCAGCCAGGCCGCGGGGCGCGCCGACGGCGGCGGTCTCGTCTACCCGGTCGCCGCCGGCGTCGTCCTGCTCCTGCTCTGGGAGCTCGCGGTCCGCGGGCTCCAGGTGCCCGATCGCCTGCTCCCGCCGCCGACGGCGGTGGTTGCAGCCGGGGCGGCCAAGGCCGCGCTGCTCTGGGTGCACGGGCTCGAGACGCTCCGCGCCGTGCTCCTCGGGTTCGCGGGCGCCGCCGTCGTCGGCATCGCCCTCGCCGTGCTGATGACATCAGTGTGGTGGCTCGAGGCGGCGATCTTCCCGCTCGTCGTGGTCTCGCAGACCGTCCCCAAGGTCGCGATCGCCCCGCTCCTGATGATCTGGTTCGGCTTCGGGATCCAGTCGAAGATCCTGGTGACCTTCCTGATCGCCTTCTTCCCCGTCCTGATCGATACGATGCTCGGCCTCCGGTCCACGCCGGTCGACATGATCTTGCTGGCGCGGTCAGCGGGTGCCGGGCCGGTGACGATCTTTCTCAAGTTCCGCTTTCCGCACGCGCTGCCCTTCGTCTTCGCCGGACTCCGCACGGCCGCCATCTTCGCCATCACCGGCACCGTGGTGGCCGAGTTCGTGGGCGGCGAGAAAGGGCTGGTCTACCTGCTCCTCGTAGCGCAGGGCCAGTACCAGACGGGGCTGATGTTCTCGATCGTCCTCATCCTGTCCGTCCTCGGCATACTCATGCTCGCCGGCGTGGAGCTGCTCGAGCGGCGGCTGATTCCCTGGCACATCTGGATGCGCGCGGGCTCGCGGTAACGGCAATCCTGGGCAGGGGGCCGACCCGCTCAAACACGAAGAGACCATGGAAGAGCGACGAGTCCTGCGCCACGAACGGGAACACGAGGAGGAAGAGCATGACCAAGAGGTGGAACCGGAAGAAGAACAGCGTCCGGTAGTACGCCGCCAGCTGTCCGCGCCGGTATG
>JACQPK010000245.1 GCA_016207565.1 Elusimicrobiota bacterium | reverse complement strand
GTCGGCGCCCTTCCCGGCAGCCGCGGCGGCGTGCGCGACGGCCTGACGGTGCTCGCCGAGCTGCTGCCTCACGCGCTCCACGTCGCCGGCGGAGGCGGGCATTGATTCGCTCCGCCGAGGCGCTCGACAAGCTGCTCGCCGCCGCGGCCCGGCGGCCGGCCCTCGAGGCCGAGGACGCGCCGGCCGGAGAGGCTCTGGGCCGCGTCATGGCCGAGGCGGTCCGCGCCTCCGAGGCGCTGCCTCGCTTCGACAACTCCTCGATGGACGGATTCGCCGTCGCCGCCGCGCGCACGGCACGCGCCTCCAAACGGCATCCGGTGGAACTGCCGGTCGCCGGCACGGTCGCCGCCGGGGATGCTCCCGCGTGCACCCCGCGGCCGGGCTTCGCCTGGGAGATCATGACGGGCGGGCCGATACCGGCGGGCTGCGACGCCGTCGTCCGCGTGGAGGACGTGGAGCGCTCGGACGGAGGCGTCGTCGTCCGCGCTCCGGCCGAGGCCGGGGACTACGTCCGGCGCCGGGGGGCCGATCTCCCGAAGGGCTCGGTCGTCGTGCCGGCCGGGGCCGTCCTCACGCCCGGGGCCGTGCTGGCGATCGCGGCGGCGGGCGTCGACCGCGTGAGGCTCCGGCGCCGGCCGAGGGTCGCCGTGATCCCGACGGGGCGTGAGCTCGTGGCGCCGGGACGTTGCGCCGGGCCCGGGCAGGTCCACGACTCCAGCTCCGCCTTCCTGCGGGTCGCGCTGCCGCTCGTCGGCGCGCAGGCGCGCGTGTTCGAGCCCGTGTCCGACGACCCCGCGGCCTTCGGCCGCGCGCTGGCGGAGGCCCGCGAGGACGGGCCGGACCTCATCCTCACGACGGGGGCGGTCTCGAAGGGGCGCTACGACTTCGTGACGGAGGCGCTCGCGGCGGTGGGCGCCCGGACGGTCTTTCACGGAGTCGCGATCCGGCCGGGGAAGCCGATCCTCTGTGCCGAGCTCGGGGACGGGCCCCTCGCGATCGGCCTCCCGGGCAATCCGGTCTCGACCGTGGTCGGCCTCCGGTTCTTCGCGGTGCCGTTCTTGCGCCGCCTGCTCGACCAGCCTGAGGAACGCCCGCTTCCGGTCCGCCTGGGCGAGCCGGTCGCCAAGCCCGAGGGGCTGCGCTGCTTCTTCAAGGCGAGGCTCGAGGCCGAAGGCGGAGAGCTCCGTGTCCGAGCCACGGCGGGTCAGGCCTCCTTCCAGGTCTCCCCGCTCGTCGAGGCGAACGGTTGGGTCGTGCTGCCGGAGGCGGGGACGCGCGTGCGCGCGGGCGCGACCGCGGCCGTGTTCCCGTGGCTGCCCCGCGATGCCGATTATCCGGCGCCGGTCCAGGCTCGCGCGCGCCGGACCGCGCCCTCGAGAGCGCGCGCGTGAAGTGGCGCGTCGAGCTCTACGGCCGCTTGCGCGACGCCGGCGCCGGCGACGCCCTCGAGCTGGAGCTCTCGGGCCGGCCCGCGGCCTCCGAGGTGCTGGCGGCCGTGGGACGCGCGCTCGGCCGCCCGGAGATCCTGGCCGGGGCCGTGCTCGCGACGGAGGACGCCGTGCTGGCCGCGGACGAGCCCGTTCCCGAGCGCGCGCGGCTGGCGGTGCTGCCGCCGGTGTGCGGGGGCTGATGTCGTCTAGCGTTCGGACCGCCTTGCGCCGCGAGAAGCTCGAGCCCGCCGCGCTCGAGGTTTTCGTCGCCGCGCCCGAACGCGGCGCGACCGCGGCCTTTGTCGGCCTCGTCCGCGACCTCCACGACGGCCGCCGCGTGGTGGCGGTGAGCTACGACGCCTTCGAGCCCCTCGCCGTTCGCGTGCTGGGCGCGATCGCCGCCGAGGCGTCCGAACGCTTCGGCGCCTGCGTCGCGGTCGAGCACCGGATCGGGAAGCTCTCGGTCGGCGACGCGAGCGTCGCCATCGCCGCCGGCACCCCGCACCGCGCCGAGGCCTTCGATGCCTGTCGCTACGTGATCGAGGAGATCAAACGGCGGCTGCCCGTCTGGAAGCGCGAGCACTACGTCGACGGCGACTCCGCCTGGCTCTCAGGCTGCGCGCTGACCCCGCCACGCTAGTGCACCTCCAAACTGATGCCTAACGAACGCAGCAACGCAGAGGTACGCAGAGGAAGTGACAGAAAGGCGCGCAAAGCGAGAAACTCCCTCGATCCGTCCTTCGCGTTCCTTTCCGTCACTTCCCTCCGCGTACCTCTGCGTTACGCAGTCTCGGTAGGCATCATGTCGGAGCACTAGTGGCGTTCGGCATCGCCGCCGTCGCGTTCCTCTACTCCCTCGTGGGGCACGGCGGGGCCTCCGGTTACCTCGCGATCATGTCCCTCGCGGGCGTCGAGCCGGCGACGATGAAGGTGTCCGCGTTGGCGCTGAACCTCCTGGTCGCCGGGATCGCCTTCGCCAACTACCGCAAGGCCGGGCACTTCGAGCCCCGCCTCCTGTGGCCCTTCGCCGCGGCGTCGATCCCGGCGGCGTATTTGGGCGGACGACTCGACGTCCCGCCTCGCGCCTACGGGGCGCTGCTCGGAGCCACGCTCATCTTCGCCGCCGTCCGGCTGTGGATCCCCGAGCGCGACGCCGAGAAGTCCCCGGCGGCGCCGCCCCTCTCCGTGAGCTTGCCGGCCGGGGCGCTGATCGGGTTCGTGTCCGGCGTCGTCGGCGTGGGCGGCGGCATCGTCCTCAGCCCGCTCATGCTTCTGGCGGGCTGGGCGGATGCGAAGCGGACCTCCGCGGCCTCGGCGGCCTTCATCTGGCTGAACTCGGCGGCGGGCCTCGCCGGACACTGGCACCGCTTCCGCGAGGCGCCCGTGCCGTGGTCCTGGGTGCTCGCCGCGGCGGCGGCCTCCGCCGCGGGCTCCGCGCTCGGCGCGCGGCGCCTCACGGGCCCGGTCCTGCGCCGCTGCCTAAGCGTCGTCCTGGCGCTCGCCGCGGTCAAGCTCCTCTTGGCATGACCCCCGGAACGACTCGGCGCCTCGACCGGATGTTCCCGCTCCTCTTGGCCGCCTCGGTCCTCCTGACCTACGCCCACACCCTGCACGTCGGGTTCTACTTCGACGACTCGTATACCATCTTGAGCAACCCGGCGGTCCACTCCCTTAAGAACGTCTTCCGCTACTTCTACGACCCCTACGCCGTCAGCCCCGTCCGGTCCAACTTCGACGTAAGGCCCCTCTTCCTTCTTTCCTGCGCCCTCAACTGGGCCGTGTCCGGCCCCGCTCCCTGGAGCTACCACGTCGTCAACATCGCCCTCCATCTCCTCAACGCCTGGCTGGTCTTCGTGATCGCGAGGGATCATCTCTGGAAGGCGGATTCGAACGCGGTGCCGGCCGCGGCGTCGGCGTCGCTCTTCTTCGCCCTGGCCCCTTTGAACACCCAAGCGGTCAACTACATGCACGCCCGCTCGGGCCTCCTGGCCACCACGTTCTACCTGATCGCCTTCCTGGAGGCCCTGCGCGGCCGCGGCATCCGCTCCGCGGCTTGGCTGGCCTGCGCGCTGCTCAGTAAGGCCATCGCCGTGACGTTTCCCGCGTCTTTGTTCGCCTACGCCTGGATATACCGCGCGACGGACCGGCGCTTCGGCGATTGGAAGCGGGCCGCGGTTTGGCTCGCCCCCTCGGTGGTCCTGACCCTTCTCTATGTCGTTTATCGCTGGGCCGTCCTCCCCGCCGCGGTGAGTCAGCCTCAGGACCCGTCGTTGACTCCGTGGATATGGCTCATGACCCAGAGCCGCGCGCACCTTCATTATGTGCGCCAGTTCGTTTGGCCGGACCGCCTGAGCCTCTCCCACGACGCGCCCTACGTCCTTTACCGCTTCTTTGCGGACGGGGCCTGGCTCTATTTTTCCCTCATCGGCGGCTGGGTGCTCACCGCCCTGCTCGTCTCACGGCGACAGCCCCAGGCCGCCTTCGGCACCGCGTGGTTCTTCATCACCCTGTCGCCGGAGTCCACGCTGATCCCCGGCACGGAGGTTATCAACGACCATCGGCCCTACATCGCCACCAGCCTCGGCCTCGCGGTCCTCCTGGCCTGGGGCCTGCGCAGGCTCTCCGGGCCGTCGCGGCGCGCGTTCCTCGCGTCGGCGGCGCTGTTGGCCGCGGCCGGAGCGGGCTCGAGCGGATATCGCAACTGGCAGTGGCGCGACAGCCTGGTCCTTTGGGTAGACGCGGCCCGCAAGGAGCCGAAGAGCCTGCGCGCGAACATGAACGCGGGCGTCGCCCTCATGGCTCGCGGCCGCCTCGCCGAAGCCAGGCCGTACCTCGAGCGGGCCCGCGAGAACGCGCCCCGCTGGGCCTATACCCACGCGAACCTCGCGGTGCTGAGCCTCGCCGAAGGCCGCCTGAGCGAAGCGCTCGAGGCGGCGGAGAGCGCCGTGCGCACGGGCCCCGACCTGGCCCTCTCCTACTTTCACCGGGGCCAAGTCCTGCAGCGGATGGGACGGGGCGGCGAAGCCGCCGGGGACTTCGCGGCGGCGCAGGTGGTCGAGCCGGGCCATCCGGCGTCCCTCGAAAGCCTGAAGAGACTCGGGCTCGAGCGCGACCCGGAGCCGCCGATGCGCGCGGGTTTGCGGTTCTACTACGAGATGCGTCGGTCCGATCTGGCGGAGCGGGCGTTCCGGACGGTGCTCGAGAAGAGGAGAGACCACTACGGCGCCCACTACCAGCTCGCTTCGGTCCTCGACTCCCTGGGACGTCACGCCGAGGCGAGGTCGTATTGGGAAAAGGTCCTGCCGCTGGCGCGGAGATACGGCGACTCCGTCTCCGAGAGGACGGCCCGAGAGAGGCTTCGGAGGACTCCCTAGCTCGCCTTCTTCAAGACGATCAGCGCGACCTCGGGAGGGCAGAGGAAGCGCATCCTCGGCAGAAAGCTCTCGCAGCCCACGCCCTGGCTCACGAAGGCCGCGCGGCCATCCTCGACGAAGAGCCCGCGCGCGTACCGCGTCCCGGCGCGGGACAGGCTGATCAGCGCGCCGATCCACGGCAGGCGGACTTGCCCCCCGTGCGTGTGGCCGGAGAGCATCAGGTCGTACGGACAGCCCGAGAGGTTCGGGATCAGATCGGGATAGTGGTAGAGGCAGACGTTGAGGCGCTTCTTGTCCACGAACTTCGCCAGCTCCCAGACGCGCCATTCGGCTCCGGCGTCGATGCCGTAGAGGCTGAGGGGGGTGCCCCGCACGACGAGGGAGTGGTCGCGGTTGATGAGCCACGTCGGGCCCCCGGGATCCGAGGGCAGGCCCACGCGCAAGTCGGTGTTGCCGCGCACGGCGTAGGCGGGAGCGATCTCGGCCAGGCGGCGGAGCAGCGTCTGCGAGTCCTCGTTCTTGCCGGGCCAGCCCGCGTAGTCGCCGGTGAGCAGGATCAGGTCCGGGCTCAGCTCGCGGACCCGCGCGAGGACCTGGTCCTCGACGCGGCTCCATCGGCGGACATGCAGATCGGAGAGATGGACCACCCGCAGGGCCTCGCCCGCGACCTTCGCGTTCTCGATCTCCACGCGGCGCACGGTCACGTGGTAAGGCTCGACGAGCGTCGCGTACGCGATGCAGCCGAGCCCGGCCCCCGCGAGCGCGCACCAGAGGGCCTTCACCCCGACGGGCAACGCCGCGAGCCTCGACTGCCCGAGCAGGATCAGCCCGGCGCCGCACAAGACGACGGCGACGAAGACGACGAACGCCAAGACGGAGAGGAGCTCCCTCGCGAGGTGATGGCCGAGCTGCGCGTCGTGGGCCACCAGCTCGCCGACCTTGCGTCCGAAGATCGCCGCGGCCGCCGCCGGGAGCAACGCGCGGACGGACCAGCCGAACGGCGGTATCGCGTCGTGGGTCCGAGTCGTCATGATCCCTCCTACGATAGCCTTCCGTTGATGTAGACCGGCAGCGTCGACCGGGCGCGCGCGGCCTTCGCGCGCAGCAGGCAGTCGCGGGTCAGCCCCCACTGGAAGAGGCCGCGCCACTCCACCTCGAGCGAGGTTGACGCGGTGTCCTCCGAGTCCGGGGCGAGGCTCTGCCGCTCCCAGCGGTCGATCACGAGCCGGACGCGCAGACCCGGCTCTCCGGACCGGACCTGGACGCGCTTGGGCGATAGCCGGAGCGCGCCGAGCAGCCCGGCGACCAACTGCGGGGCCCGGTCCTGCTCGCCGAAGAGGCACTCGAACGGGTCGCGCAGCTTCTCGGCCGGGATCGGCCGCCCGTCGAATCGCAGCTCGAGCCCCCGGAGCCGCGCATACAGCTCGACGTTCGTCGCGCCCGAGGCGGCGGCGAGGCCGATCCAAGGCAAGAGGAAGTCTCGCGGATCGGGCAGTTGGTGGCGGCGCAGCACCTCGATCGCGCGCTCGCGGTCGACCCGGAACGCTCCCGAGGAGACGATCGTCTCAGTCATCGAAGACCGGCTCCACGGCGGGAACGGTCCGCCCGGCGAGGACGAACGCGCGGCAGTCGGGGGAGTCCGCCGCGCCGCGCGCGACGCACGCTCCGTGAGACGCCGCGTGCAGCGGGACGCCCGCATCGAGGCGCCGGAACGCGCGCACGTGCGCCCAATGGAGCGCGGGCCAGCCGCCGTTCCTGAAGCGGTCCCCGAGCGTGAGGAGCCGGCCCCTCAGGGCGGCCTCGTGATAGCGCCGGTCGCCGTCTTTGGCGATGAGCGGGGCCGCCCGCAAGAGAGGCTCGATCGCGTCGTCGGACAGGCGGAGGAGGTAGTGCGCGTCGAGCGGCCGCAGGCCCCGTTCGGCGGCGGCTAGGTTCGCGGACGCGATGACGTGGTGCGGGTTCGACGCGTTCCAGACGCCGAGCAGGCTGAGGCTCGCGACCAGTCCGTGGCGCATGAACGTCGGGAGCCCGCGGTCGCCGAGGGACTTGACGCACAGCAGCAAGAACAGCACCGCGACGAACCCGGTGAAGGTATGGCTGTAGAACCGCAGGACGGTGAAGCCGTACGCCTCCTCGTAGAGCCAGAGCCGGTACGCCGCGGACAGCATCATGAGCGCGGTCGACAGCGAGGCGGCCACGACGTGCGCCCGCTTGATCGCGCGCCGGCGGGGCGTATCCGCCTCGCAGCGCTCGTCGAGCGCCAGGCAGGCGGCGAGCGCGAGGGCGCCGATGAAGATCATCTCCCAAAAGCCTTGGCGGGCGTAGTCGGAGTAGGTGATCCCGGTGCCGAGCGCCTCGATCCGCTCCTTGCCGCCGACGAGGAAGAGGACCTGCACGCCCGCGAAGGCGGCGAAGAGCGCGTTCGTCAGCCCGGCGGCGACGGAGGACTCGACGAAGCCCCAGGAGTCGGGCCGGCCGGATTTCGCGAGCGCCGCCCACGGACTCGGCGCCGAGCCGGGTCGCGTGTGCTTGAGCCACGCCGCCGCCCCGAGCGCCAGCACGGCGACGCCTCCGGTGAGCGCGGCCTGGACGGCGAGCGAGAACGGCGCGAACTCGCCGATCACGCGCTCGAACAGCGACTTGAACACGAGGTCGGCGCTCAGCATGAGGGTCAAGAACAAGGCGAGCATGGGCAGCGCCAGCAGCGCGCCCGTCGCCGCGGCGCGGAGCGGGAGCCGGTCGGAGCGGACGTCCGCGACGGCCCTCCGGGCCTCGCTCCGCCCGAGCCGGACCGACTCCCCGAACACCTCGGCCGCCGAGGAGACGTAGTCGCGCGCCTCGAACGCGGACAGGTCGCGCTCCCGGAGCCACGGCGACAGGGTGAGGACGAACAGGTACGCGGAGGCCGCGAGGTTGGCGAGCATCAGCTCCGGCGCGGCCCGCCAGGCGGCGAAGGCCGCGAAGGCGGCGGAGCCCGCTCCGGCCGCGAGCTGTCCGGCGGAGGGCGGGCGGCCGTGCCGCCACGCGAGCGCGGCGGAAACGTAGAGGGCGAGCCACACGAAGAGAGGCACGGAGACCCCGAGCGGCCGTCCGTAGAAGAGGTAGTCGAAGAGCACCCCGAGGGCGAGCGCGCCGAGCGCCGTCTTGAGCGGCGGCGCCGTCGCGTCCTGCTGCTGCTGCTGCGGTGTTGCTGCTTCCGTGCTCGCTGCCATACGCACCCCCTGACTACCTCTGCTTCTTGACGAGCTCCTCGAGACGCTGGACGTAGCGCTTGAAGGCGTCCTTGCCTTTGGCGGACAGTTTGAGGGACGTGCGCGGCCGGCGGTCGACGAAGCTCTTCTCGATGGCGATGTAGCCCGCCTTCTCCAGTACGCGGCTGTGCACGCTCAAATTTCCGTCGGTGACCTTGAGGAGGTCCCGCAGCTCGGTGAACGAGAGCTCTCCGGCCGCCGCCAGCGCGGACACGATGCCGAGCCTCACCCGCTCGTGGATGAGCTCGTCGAGCTCGTCCGGCGGGATGAAGGCGCTCATCCGTGCTTCTTGCTCAGCACATACCATCCGAACCCCACGTGGAAGGCGCCGAACGACAGCCCGGTGAGGACCAGGTCGTAGCGCTGCCAGCAGACGATCGCCCCGGTGCCGACCGCCATAAACAGCAGGCCCAGGACCCGCGGCGCGACGGTCGAGAAGAGTCCCGCGTTGACCAGCGCGACTCCGTAGCCCAAGATCCAGACCCCGGGCAAGTATCCCAGGTGCCCGTCGAGGAGGAGCTTGATCGTGATGACCGCGGAGGCGAAGAGCGCGGGGCCCATCGACCGCCGCGCGAGCTGAGAGGGGCGCGACTCGAGGGAGACGCCGAGCCGGCGGGCGTCGCGCGTCGCGATCACGTAATAGAGGAGGACCGAGACCAGGACGGTGCCGGCCCACATCGCCGCGACCAGCCAGAAGCGGTCCGGGCCGAGGCGGAAGACGGCGGCGCAGTCCCAGGACCGGGTCATGGCGTACGTGAGCGCGGTGCAGACGAGGATGAGCCCGCCGCCGACGATCGCCGCCCAATCGGGGAGGAGCTTGTACTCGGTCGCGAGCTCCATGATCTCCTTGATGCGATCGAGCCTCTCCGCCAGTTGCGCCTGTTCCGCCGCCATGAGTCCCTCCGCTTTGTACGACAAAGTACTTTACACCCAGAAGTACGGTCCTGTCAATGCCTTTATTTCAGTGTGGCGGAACCCCGGCTCCGGCCTGGCGGGGCCTCCGCAGGCTCGCGCGGTCGCGAGCCGAGGACAGAGCGGCCGCGTCGACGCGGCCGCGTACCCGCCGAGCCCACGCCCCGCCGGCCGTGCCAGGCGGGCGTTGAATCGGGCAACGACCCTAGCGCCCGCCCTCAGGGTCCGCGTGGATGAGGACGTCCGCATCGGGCACCGCCGCCTTGATCTTGTCGATGAGCTCCTCGGTGATCTCGTGGGCGGCGACGAACTCCCGGACGTCGCGCAGCTCGAGGTGGAACTCGATGTAACGGCGCGCGCCGGCGCGGCGGGAGCGGAAGTTGTGGTACCCGACGACGGAGGGGTGGTGCTCGTGGATGATGCGGGCGATCTCGGCGCGCAACGTCGGGGGGAGCCCTTCGTCCATCAGCTCGGCGACCGCGGTGAGGATGATCGGGATCGCGAGCCAAAGGACGTAACCGACGACGAGCGCCGTGACCGCGGGGTCCCACCAGGCCTTGCCGGTCACGCGGACGAGGATGAGCGCGGTCATGACGCCGAGGTTGGAGGCGACGTCCGAGAGGAAGTGCGCCCCCTCGGCGTTGAGGACGTTCGACTCTTCCCGGGCCGCGGCGCGCCGGAGGGTCATGCCGTGGACGAGGCTGGCGAGCATGGAGACGCCCATCACCCCGGCGCCCCATAACTCGTCGTGCGGCGGCGAGGGGTGGAGGAGGCGGCGGACGGACTCGACGATGAACCAGGCGCCGCCGAGCGCGATGAAGGCGCCTTGGAACAGGCTCGCGAGCGCCTCGGCCTTCCCGTGCCCGTATTGGTGCTCGTCGTCGGCGGGCGAGCGGGCGATCGCGACCGACACGTAGTTCACGGCCGACGTGCAGAGGTCCATCAACGAGTCGAGCGCGCTGGCGAGGATGCTGAGCGAGCCGGTCGCGAGGCCCGTGGCCGTCTTCACCGCGCAGAGGCTCCCCGCGAGCCATAGCGAGCGGAGGATGAGGCGGCGCGGGTCGGAGGCGTCCATGATCAAGTGCCCGGCGGTCGGTCGGCGGGAGCGACGGCGTAGCCGGCGCGGTTGAGGCGATGGACGAGGTCCCGGAAATGCCGGGACTGGCGGACGAGCTGCTTGAGGCGCGCGTCCTCGCGGGTGTCGGAGACGGTCCCGCTCACGAAGTAGTGCTCGGTCTCGCCGCCCTTGGCCCATTGGATCTTGCCGCCTTCGTTGGCCATGGCGAAGACGGGCTTGTCTCCCCGGCTGACCTGCCAGCGGCTGCCGGACCGAGACAGCGCCGGGACCGGGCCCTCGCCTTCGGGCTCCGCGGGGCGGCACCCGCCGAAGGCGGCGGCCAGCAGCAGCGCAAGCACCGCGACGCGGGTCACTCGACCTCCACGTCCTCTTCCGGGGGGTTGTAGAGGCACCAGCAGCCTTCCTCCCGGCAGGCGCCTTTCTCGTCGTGGCGCTCCCAGGCGTGGCGGCAGACCGGGCATTCTTTGAGCCGGACGCGGAACTTCGGCTTGTCGGGCTCGGTCATGGGAACGCCGGGGAAAGTTTGCGCCCACCAGGAATTGAACCTGGATCTCTGGCTTCGCAGGCCAACACTCTATCCGTTGAGCTATGGGCGCGTCGTGGGGGCTATTATACCTTTTTCGGCCTAGCGGGGCGGAGCTCCGCTGTGCCGGCCCTCGTCGGGGCTACTCGGAGGCCGGCCCTATCGGCCGACCGTACGGCGGAAGATCTCCGCCAACTGCTCCCGCCGCTTCGCGCTCAACAGCATCAGCACGACCGACCCTCCCAGGTAGATCCCCGCGAAGGCCCATCGGGCCTCCGGAGCGTGCAGGAAGATCTGCGTCATGAACAGGATGAGCAGCGCCAGGGCCTCGGCCAGGGCGAACTCGAAGTTGATGAGCAGCGCGATGCCGAAGAGCGACTGGGCGGCGGTCAGCGCGATCTCCTCGACCTGGCGGGCGTCGAGCGGCATCGGCGCGAGGCTGCCGTGGGAGAGATCGAAGACGAAGGGAAGGAGCCCGACCAGCAGCGTCCACTGGTTCACCTTCGACGAGATCAGCGCCCGCATCGCGACGGCCGCCTTGCCCTTCAGCGCGAAGAGGATCGCCACGATGAACTCGGGCGCCTCCGAGGCGAGGGGGGCGAGCCACTGCACGAGCAAGAACTCCTCGATGCCCCAGTGCCGGCCGGCTTCGAGGATGCCTTCCGCGAAGGGCTCCGCCGACAGGCAGATCGCCCCCGCGGCGAACACGAAGAGCGCGCCGACCGCCGCCCGTCGCTGAAAGGCGGGCAGATTGCCGATCATCTCGGCGGGCCCTTCGAGGTCCGGCTCCTCATGCTCTTGCTGCGCGGCGCGCCACGCGTAGAACGCGAAGAGCCCGACGAAACAGACGGTATCGACGATCGTGAGCGTGCCCTTGACCGGCAGGACGCACGCGTACATCGTGGCCGCGAGCAGGACGCCGAGCTCGATGGCGTTGTCCATGCTGAGCTGGATCGCGCCTCGACCGTGCTTCCACCAGTAGGCGAGCAGGACCGCCGGCCAGCCCACGCCGATGAGCAGGCGGTTGGCGCCGGTCATGTTCGCCGTGGCGAAGGGGATGTAGGTCGGATCCTTGCCACCCTTCCAGGCGAAGACCATGTCGACCGCATACTCCGGCAGCACCGCGATCAGCGCGAGCAGGCCGATCGAGATGCTCTGGGGGATGTCCATCTCGGCCGCCTCGGCGCCCCAGGTGAGGAGGAACGCCGCGCCGAAGATGCAGATGCCCGGGGTGAGCACCGTCCACGGCTGGGCGGGATGGATCCCCATGGCCCGGCAGGCCAGCCACGGCACGCACGCGAGGACGGCGCCGGCGATGAAAGAGAGGTAGCGACCCGTCGAGTTGGACATGGAAGAGCCGCGATTATACCAAAGGCGCCGCCGGCTAAACGGAGCGTCTGGGGAGCGACCGCCGCTCTTCGCGGGCCGCGTGCCACAGGAACGCGGCGAGCGTCCCCAGGAGCGCCGCCGTCACCGCCTGGAGCGCGAAAAAGGAGCCGATCTTGAGCCATGCGAAGCCGGGGTGCGCGAAGCGCACGAGCCAGCCCGACCCTTCGTCGAGCAGGGCGGCGGAGAAGCCCGCGGTGATGAGCCGGCGCCGCGTCGCCTCCGAGTACGGGGCGAAGATCGCGAGGTGGGTGAGGAGAAGCATCACGAGCGCCATCATCGCCAGGTGGCCATGGCTCGTCTCGAGCATCGAGGCGGCGGACCGGGGCGGTTTGAAGTCGGCCTCCGAGCCCCGGTAGTAGTCCACGACGGAGGAAGGCGCCAGCCCCATCCGCGTGAAGTACATCGCGAAGTTGCTCACCCAGAGCCCGGTGATGAAGAGGCAGGAGAAGGCCAGCGTCCGCCGCATCAGCGGGTGGTGCTGGAACCCCCCGGTCTGCATGTGCTTCACGGCGTCTTTCCCATCCGGAGACCGTTTAGCATTTCGTGGACCGCCAATACCCGGCGGACGCCGCTGGTGAGCTCCTGCGAGGTCAGCGAGGCGCCGGTGATGTTGCGGATCGCGCGGCGCACGAGGAGCTCTCCGTCCAGGGGGCGCCCGTCGAATTGGCGCAGCCAGCGCTTGGACGGGAGATAGTCGTCCGGCTCGTGGAAAGCCAGGAGCTCCACGAAGCGGAGACGGCCGGCCCCGTCCACGACCGCCATGAACGTCTCCGGCATCGTGCGCACGATATGGGTGTCGAAGTACGCAAAGGTCTCCTCCCCGGAGCTGGAACGGGCGACGTAGTAGGTCCAGACGCGCGACTCGATCTTCACGCGGGCCGACTGCTCGGCGCGCCGGAGCTGCTCGGACGTGAAGTACGCCGTCCGGCGCTCGGGCGTGACGTCGCCGAAGGCGATCTTCAGCGCCTCGTCTTGCCGGAGCAGCACCCGGGCCTGGGCGGGACGATCCGCCCAGGCCGCGAGGACCGCGAGGAGCAAGGCCAGCGGCATCAGAAGATGTAGCCGAGCCCCATGTTGAACTGGTTGACGCCGGTTCGGGCCTGGTTCCGGTTCCACAGGTAGTCGCCCTTCACGACGACCTGCGGGATCGGCTTATAGGTCAGGCCCGCGACGTACTCGACGCGCGAGTTCGCCGGGTTCACGTTCCAGCCGGCCGGGACCTGCCGCTGCGTGTCGTAGCGCTCGTAGCGGAAGAACGGCGACAGCGAATGGCCCTTGCTCCCGCTCCACAGCGACAGGACGTCGTACGCCGCCTGCACGTAGCCCCCGAAGAACCGGCGCCCGATGCCCGTGTTCGCGTTCAGCGCGATCGCGTTCGCGGCGTTGACCGCATCCGCGTTGCCGATCGTGCCTTCCGCGTAGAGGGCGCGCAGTTGGGCGCCCCGATGCTCGAGCTGGACGTGTCCCTCCCAGAGGGTGACCGGGACGGACGCGGCGGTGAGGTTGTGATCCGCCTGGCCGAGGTACAGGGAGGCTCCGGTGAGCACCCCGGGCACCGGCTGCACGTCCACGCGGCTCACCCAGCCCGCGTCCTCGGCGAGGCTTTTGGCGCCGCTCGAGCGTCCGTCGCGGAACAGGGTGCCTCCGCGAAAGCCGGTGACGCCGGTGTTCGTCACGGCCTGCAGGCCCGCGACGGCGTAGGTCCGGTAGGAGACCGGCCCGATGTCGCCGAAGAACCCGGCGCCGTTCTCGCGCCAGGTGGACGGGATCACGTTGCGCTCGACCGACGGCCGGAGCACGCCGTGGAACGTCGTCGGCTCGTGGATCTCGTTGACGAAGCCCATCGGGGGTAAGAGCATGCCCGCGCGCACGCCGAAGGCCGGGTGGATCTTGAAGTCGATGTAGGCCTGCTCGACTCCGACCTCGCCGCGCGCCTTGCCGGTCGAGGCGTGCTCGAACTCGAGCTCCGAGTTGAACAGGATCCAATCGTTGAACTTGTAGCCGGCGTAGAGCACGGCGCGGAGGAAGTCGATCTCGTCGCGCGTGCCGGCGGTGGCGCCGTCCTGGCGCTTCTTGCCGAAGTCCTGCAGCGTCATCTCTCCGTACCCGCCGATCGAGACCCGGCGCTCCGCGGCCCGGTACACCTTGCCTGCCGCCGGGGCGTGCCCGGGGGCCCCGGCCTGGTCGGCGGCCGGCTCGGCCTCGCCGAGCTTCAGGCGCTCGACCTCGTGCGTGAGCGCGTCGATCTTGCGCTCGAGGTCCGTCAATCGGTCCTGTGCGCTCGCGGGCGCGCCCAGCGCCAACGCGAGCAGTGCGACGTGGAGGGTCTTCGTCACGGTCGTTTCTCCTGGGTTGTCTTGGTCTGCTGCGAGGGTTTCTTGTCCTTCTCAAAGTAGGGCGCGCATCCGCGGGTCTGCGCGACGATGCGCCCCGCCCGGGTCTCGAAGGCGCAGCCGGGGAACTCCTTGGGCGCCTTCGCGACGCCCAAGACGAAGAGAGCGGTCGACCACGCGTCGGCGTGGGTCGCGTCGTTGTCGATCACGGCGACCGCGCCGTTGCGCGCGACGGGTTTGCCGGTCCGAGGGTCCTTGATGTGGCCGCGCTGCTCCGCTTGCGACGACGTGGACACGGAGCGGTCGACGAGCCGGAGCATGAGCTCCGTCCCGCCGACCTCGATGCCCCAGGCGTCGCCCCCCGGAGGCGCGCCGATGGCCAGGATCTGCCCGCCGAAGTTGAGGAGGGCCGAGGTGACGCCGTTGGCCAGCAGCGTCGCGCCCGCGGAGTCGAGGGCGTAGCCCTTGCCGATTCCGTCGAGGTTGAGGCGGAGGGTGGACTGCTTGAACTCGACCGCCTTCTCGTTGGGGTAGAGCGTCACAAGCGCAAATCCGTGGGTCCCCGACCCGGCGACGAAGGTCGGGTCGAACGCGCCGCCCGAGAAGCGGTAGACCTCGTTGGCCGCGTGCAGGACCTCGAAGAGGTCGTTGGAGACGACCAGCGGCTCCAGGGGCGCGACGCGGTTGAGCCTCGAGAGCTCGCTGTCTTCCTTGTAGAGGCTCATGACCTGGTCGAGCCGGGCGATTTCCGCGAACGCCTTGTCGATCGCCTTGAACGCGTGCGGCCCGTGCGCGGTAATCTCGCAGACGGTCCCCATCAGGAAGCGCGAGCGCGTCGCGGTTTCGGCGCGGGCAGGGGCGACCGCGAACGCGGCCGCGCCCGCCGCAAGCACGATCCTATTGAAATGTCGTTTCAATTGATCTCCAAAAAAAAGCTCATGCTCCGCAGGTCTTGCACCGTCCGAACACCTCGTGGCGGTGCCACGCGACCGTAAATCCCATCGCCTTGCAGATCTTGTCTTGGATCTTCTCGAGCTCGGGCCAGCGCACCTCCTGGATGCCGCCGCAGTGGACGCAGATCAGGTGGTCGTGGTGGGGCCGCTCGAGCTTCACCTCGAAGCGCGAGGTGCCTCCGGTCGCGGTGACATGGTCGACGAGCTTGGCCTCCTCGAGCATCTTCAGCGTCCTAAACACCGTCACCCGGCCGACGCCGTGCTTCCGCAGCGCCTGGTAGATGTCGTTGAGGCTCACGTGCTTGTCGGCGGTCAGCAGGTGGTCGAGGATCCGCTGGCGCTGCGCGGTCAGGCGCAGCCCGTTCTTCTCGAGGTGCTCTTGGAACGCCTCGCGGATGCGCTGGGCGTAGCCCGGGCGGCCGGCGGTCCAGGTGGGGAAGATCGTCAGCTCGGCCGAGTCGGTCATCCGCCCCACCCCATCGATTTCGCCGCCCAGTGGGTCAGCGCCCCCGCCGTCCAGGCGCACGCGAACATGTAGCCGAAGGCGAATGCGGGCCATTTCCAGCCGTTGGTCTCGCGGCGCAGCACGGCGAGGGTCGAGACGCACTGGAGCGCGTACACGAAGAACGCCAGGAGGGCCAGGGCCGCCGGCAGCGGCATGAACGGCCGGCCGGTCTGCGGGTCCTTGCCCTCGCGCACGATCTTCTTGAGCTCCTCGCCGTCCTCCTCGGAGACCGCGTAGATCTGGCCGAGCGTCGAGACCGCGACCTCGCGGGCCACGAAGCTGCCCAAGAGCGCCACGTTGATGCGCCAGTCGAAGCCCAGCGGCGAGAACACGGGCTCGAGCAGAATGCCGATGCGGCCCGCGAGGCTGTGGCGCATCTGCCGGTCGGCCTGGACGGCCGCGGACGCCGCAGCCGGCTCGCTCGGCAGCCGCGGGACGTTCAAGAGCACCCAGGTCAGCACGCTGACGCCGAGGATCACCGTGCCCGCGCGGCGCACGAAGAGCTTCGCGCGGTCGAGCATCGCCAGGACGACGCTGCGGAGCGTCGGGAAGCGGTACGGCGGCAGTTCGATGTAGAACGGCGTGATGTCGCCGGCCAGCAACGTCCGGCGGAACAGCCAGGCGGCCGCGAGCGCGGAGAAGCTGCCGAGCAGGTACAGGCCGAGGAGCGCGAGCCCGGGCGCGCGCAGGGGCCCGAGGACGGCCCGGTCCGGGACGAAGGCGCCGATCAGGAGGGCGTAGACCGGCAAGCGGGCGGAGCAGGTCATAAACGGCGAGACCAGCATGGTCGCGAGGCGGTCTTCCGGCGAGGGGATGCCTCGGGTCGACATGATGCCGGGGACGGCGCAGGCGTAGGAGGAGAGGAGCGCCACGAAGCACCGGCCCTGCAGCCCCGCCCAGCCCATGATCCGGTCCATGAGGAACGCCGCGCGGGCGAGATAGCCGATATCCTCCAGCAGGAAGAGGAGGAAGAAGAGGATCATGATCTGCGGCAGGAAGGCGACCACCGCGCCGACGCCATGGATCACGCCGTTGACGACGAGGCCTTGGAGGATGCCGGCCGGGACTGCCGACGCGGCGAGCCTCCCGATCCCGTCGACCCACCCGCCCAGCGCCTCCTGCAGCGGCTTGGCCCAGGTGAAGATCGACTGGAAGAAGACCGTCATGACGGCCAAAAAGAGGACCGGCCCGGCGACGGGGTGGAGCACCCAGCGGTCGACGCGGCGGGAGAACCCGTCCTCGCGGAGGTTCGAGCCCAGGGTCCGCTCGACGACCTTCGCCGACCAGGCGTAGCGCTCCGCGGACGTGAACGCTCGAGCCGGCGCGTGGGGCCTCGGCCAAGCGGGCCAATCCGCGAGGAGCCGGCGCAGCTCGTCGAGGCCGATGCCGCGGTGGCCGACGACCGGCACGACCCGGACGCCGACCTCCCGCGAGAGCGCGTCGATGTCCAGGCGGCCGCCGCGCGCCTTGATCTCGTCGGCCATGGTCAGCACGGCGGCGGTCGGCAGGCCCAAGTCGAGGATCGAGCGGAGCAAGGCGAGCGAGCGCTCCAGCGCGCTGCCGTCCAGCACGACCAGGAGCGCCGACGGCGCCTGGTCGTAACGGCCGCGGCCGCGGAGGAGATCCTCGGCGACCGTCTCCTCCGGAGTGTGGGCGTCGATGCCGTAGAGTCCGGGGAGGTCGATCAACCGTAGGTCGCCGCCCGCGCCGCTGACCCAGCCTTCCTTCTTCTCGACGGTGACGCCCGGGTAGTTCGCGACCTTTTGGCGGAGGCCGGTGAGCGCGTTGAAGAGGGTGGTCTTCCCGCTGTTCGGCGTGCCGACGAGGGCGACGACGCTCGCCCCGCGCTCGGCGGCGACCGGAGTCACGGTCTCTTCTCGCCTCGGACCCGCACCAATCTAGCTTCGGCGCGGCGCAGGCAGAGCAGCGTGCCGCGGACCTCGAAGGCGATGGGATCCCCTAAGGGCGCCCGCCGCACCCGGCGAATCGGCGTGTCGGGGAGGAGCCCGAGGTCCTCGAAGCGGCGGCGCCATGCGCCGGAGAGGCCGGTGTCGTAGCCTTCCAGCACCGCGGTCTGTCCGTCGTCGAGTTCGGCGAGGCTCATGGGGGGCTCCTAATTGAAACGCTGTTTCAATAAGCAGTATAGCGTGCGGGGCCGGCCGCTGTCAATAGACAGTCATCGCAGGTCCTGGGCCCAGGGATGGGGGCCGAAGGTCCCTTCGCCGGGACGGTCCGAGGCCCTACCCTTATCGAGATGCCCCAGATAGCCCTGCTGGCGAGGCTCCTCACCGCCTTCGCCCTGGCGGTCGAGCCGGTCAGGGTCGTCGTCCCCGTCGAGGGCGTCGCCGCGCCGATCGGCGGGCAGGCGGGCGCCGCCGCGGTCCTGCCCGGCGTCGGACCGGGCTTGGCGCCCGTGACGCCGGCGGCGCTGGCGTTGCCGGCTCGAGCGATCGCCCCCGTCACGGCGGCGGCTCTCGGCCGTCCCCTCTCCCCGAAGGCGGCCGCGGCCGCGGCCGAGTTGGCCGGAGCGGCCGCCGCCGAGAGCGAGGCCGCCGGACAGCAGCAGGCGTTCGATCTCGCCGCGCCCGAGGCACGGCTCGGCGCCCTCGACGTGCTGGAGGCCGAGCGTCCGGCGCTCCTCGCCGGCCGGATCCACCGCATTCGCGAGGTCGAGAAGGCGCTGGTCGAAGCGGTCGGCGAGGCCGCGAAAGCCGCGCTGGGAGCCGCCGGCGAGGCGGTGTCCCGCGGCTCGACCTCGCGGCTCACCAACGACCAGGAAGAGCCCGACTACGATCTGATGGTGGCCGTGGAGCGCCTGCCCGAGGACGTGACTCCCTTCATGCGCGCCCTCCAGGAGGCAGGCTCGCGCGCGGCGGACCGCGTCTTCGCCGGGGCGACCGTCGTGTCGGTGGCCCGGCCGCGGAGCATCATCGATCCCGCGAGCCGTCGCGTGAGCCAGGGGATCATCCTGATGCCGCTCGAGATTCGGGACACCGCCACCGGCAGGCTCCTGGTCGACGCCGACGTCTCGCTGACCGACCGCCCCAAGTACGCCAACGCCTATCCCCGCCGTTTCGCGGCCCAGCTCGATGCGGTCCGCGCCGCGGGGGGGCCGGCGGCGGCCGAGCGCATGCTCTCGGACATCCGCCTCGCCAAGCGGTTCTTCCGGGAGGCGGTGGGCGTCTACAAGACCTTCCATGGCGGCCCGGGCGGCGTGGGCGTCGAGCAGCTGGTGCTGGCCGCCGGCTCGTTCGACAAGATGGTCGAGCGCCTTCACGCCGCGGCGGTCGACGAGGGCGGCCGGCCGCGCACCGTGAAGGACGCGCGCGCCCAATGGTTCGTCCGCAACGAGTTCATGCAGCCGGAGAACTTCCTGAACCTGTTGAGCGACAAGGCCTGGAAGCAGGCCGGCCTCGCCGCGAGGGCCTACCTCGACGCTCGGGCCGAAGGCAAGCCCGTCCGCCTGGCGGAGCTCGCGGAGCGGAAGGACGCGTTGGCTCGAGCCCAGGCCGGCCCGGGTCCGGTCGCCAGCCGCCACGCGTCGTCCCCGACGGCGCCCCGGCAGTTGGCGGTCCGGGTCTCGCTGCCGAGGAGCAACCGCACCCGCACCCAGCTCATGCGCCTGAGCGACCGTCTGGCTCGCCGGCTGGGCGCGATCCGCCGGACCGTCGGGCCCGTCGGCGGCCGTGCCGAGGAGTGGCTCATCCGCCTGGACCTGCGCCCGAACGTCAACGCGAACGCCCAGGCGAACCTGGCGGAACGGTTCTTCTCGCACGAGGCCTCTTTCGTGCGCGTCCTCGAGATCTCGCGGCCGGCCGACGGTCCCCCGGTGGCGCTGGAGGACGCGGAGGGCCTCGGGCGCGAGACCCTCGGCCTCCTGGACCGCTTCACGAACTCGGGACCGCGCCCGGCCGAGCGGGGCGACGCGTTCCTCTACGCGCAGGGAGCGAAGGCGATCCCGGCCGGGCTCGAGGAGTCGTGGAAGCGCCGCTCCGCCGGCGACGCGAAGCGGGTCTCCGGCGAGACGTACCGCGCGATCCTCAATCGGAAGGACGGCCGCCCGTCGGTCCGCATCCCGCTCCCGGGCGAAGACGGGCGGGAGCGGCTTACGAGCGTCCGCGTGCCCGACCACCTCGCCCAGGGCGTGGTCAACGGCGCGCTCGTCGAGGTCGCGCTCGCCAAGAAGCGGATCGCCGGGGTGCGGCCGATCGGCTCCTATCCCATGGACATGATGATCGGCCGCATCGTCGACCGCGGGGACGGCCTGGTCCTCGAGGGCTTGTTCTCCGATCGCGGCCGGAGCTCGTCGCTCTACGCCCCGCTCCCGATCGTCTCCGGTCGCCAGGCGCGCCGTGGGATGATCGTCCAGGCCTTCGTCCGCCCGGCCGGGAAAGGGTTCGAGGCGGTCCCGCTGCTCGACCTCGGCGGCCGCGTGACGCCGGAGATCGCGGCGCGGGACATCGCGCTGCGCCACGGCGCGCGGGGCTACTTCGAGCGCGCGGTCATCGAGCAGGCCGAGCGGACCTTTCGGACGCACGACGCGGCGGCCGAGTTCGCCGAGCTCAAGGCCGGCGCGGAGGCGAAGGGCCGCAAGACGTTCGACCTGCGCGGCAAGCCCTTCATCACGATCGACCCGAAGGGCGCCGGCGACCTCGATGACGCCTACGCCATCGAGCGCCATCCCGACGGCGGCTGGACGTGGTACCTGGCGACCGCCGACGTCGCGCACTTCGTCAAGCCCGGCTCGCCGGGCTTTCGCGCCGCCGCCCGCATCGGCAACACCTTCTACTCCATCGACAAGGACGGCGTTCCGGAGTTCCCGATGAACCACCCGGTCGTGTCCAAGTCCGCCGCCAGCCTCCTCGCCGGCAAGGAGAGCTTGGCGATGATCACCGTGATGCGCTTCGGCCCGGACGGACGCTTCCTGCTCGAGGAGTCCGACGTCGGGATCGGCATTGTGAAGGTGGAGGGGCGCTACGACTACGACCAGGTCGCCCGGCTCTGGAACGATCAGGGCGACGGCGGCATCGCCCATCTCGACCAGATCGCGCTCGCGCGGGAGCTCTCGCGGGCGCTCACGCGCCAGGACGACGACCGCGGCAAGCTCGACTTCAACCTGCCGGAGTTGAGGCACCGCAAGGTGGAGGGGGTCTGGGGGACCGAGGAGGCCGTCGATCCCCCGCTGACGCGCGAGTCGCACCGGCTGATCGAGGAGCTCAAGGTCTACGGAAACCGGGTCATCGCCACGCGCCTCCAGCGGGCGGGCGCGCCGCACATCAGCCGCGTCCACGAGGAGCAGCAGGAGTCGGTCAACCTCCGGCTGCGCGAGGAGCTGGCGGAGATCGGCGTGCCGTGGGAGAGCGGCACGGTCGCGGAGTATCTCGCCTCGCTTCGGGAGCGCGCGGACCTGCATCCTCGCCAGCTCGAGGTCGCGCAGGTGCTCGTGCGCAATACGCGCAAAGCGGCAAGGTACGCCTCCGAGGATACGGAGGGCCACGAGGGGCTCGCGCTCGAGGCCGGCGCCTACGACCACCCGTCGGCTCCGATCCGCCGCTTCTCCGACATGTACAACCGGGCGCTCTTGGAGTCGTATCTTGCCGGCGGCGATCCCCGGCAGGTCCACGCGGACGTGCTGCGCGACCTGCGCGAGCTGGGGTTCCGCGACTTCGACGAGTACCTCGAGCACCTCAACGGCCGGGCGGCGGCGGCGCGCTACATGGACTACGAGGTCGACGACTTCATGTCCGTCTACGAGCTCGCCAAGCCCGAGAACCGCGGCAAGACCTTCACCGGCTACGTCACCTTCCGCCGCAAGGGCATGGACGCGCGAGTCGAGATATCGCTCGAGGGCTCGCCCGCGACGGTGGTCTACCGCGGCAAAGACGCGGAGGACATGCGCCTCCTCGAGGAGGTCCGCGTCGAGGTTCGCGGAGCGAATCTCGACTCCCGCGCGGTAGATTTTCGCGTGATCCGAAAAAGGAACTAACTCGTCTAGTTGTCCTTCTTCGTCTCTTTGTCCTTGAGCATCTCGTCGATCACGGACTTCAGCGATTCGAAGTCGCGGAACCCCTGGATCACCCGGCCGTTGACGATCAGCGTGGGCGTGGAGTTGACGCGGACGGCCCGCGCCTCGGCCATGTCGGCGTCGACCCGGTCCTTGGTCTCCTGCTTGTCGAAGCACGCCTCGAAGGCGGCGGACTTGAGCCCCGCCTTCTTCGCCTCGGCGACGACCTTGTCGCGGAGGTTGCCGGGGTTGACCGACTCCTGCTCCTTGAAGAGCGCCTCCTGGACCTTCCAGGCGGCCGAGCCCTTCTGGCGCTCGGCGCACGCGACCGCGATCGCGGCCGGGTACGCCCACGGATGGATGCTCGTGAGCGGGAAGTGCTTGAAGACCCAGCGCACCTTCTTGCCGTAGGTCTGCTCGAGCTTCTCCTCGAGCGCCAAGTGCGCGTTCCGGCAGAACGGGCACTGGATGTCCGAGTACTCGACCAGCACGATCGGCGCGGACTCGCCGCCGCCGCGGCTCTGGACGTTCTTGAGGTTGATCTTGGCGAGCGTGGCCTGGTCGGGGTCGGTCTTTAAGTCCCGCGCCTCGCCGATGAAGAAGTGCGTGCCGCCCTTGCTGACGTGCACCATGGGCGGGCCCCCCTCCTCGCCGGAGGCCTTGGGCGCGAGCACGCCGGGCACCTGCTTGGACTCGGCCAGCTCGAACACCTCGCCGAGGAAGTAGTAGCGGCCGTCCTGGGTGATCAGGACGTTGTGCTTCTGCTCGTTGCCGCGGAATCGGGACGTGAGCGGGCCGGTCCACAGGCCCTGGATCGGGGCGGGCTTGAGGTCTCCCAGCTCGAACTCCACGCCGGGAGGCGTGTTGAAGGAGCGCTGCAGATGCTTGTACAGCGTCTGCCGGTCGACCGTCGGGGGCGTCGCCGGCGTCTCCGCCGGAGGGGCGGGCTGCGTCTCGGGCTTCGGGGCGTCCTGCGCCTGGACCCTCGCGAAAACGAACGCCAAGAACCCGGCCGTCAACCACATGCGCGCGCGTGTCATCACGTGTCTCCTCCCGAAGGCAGCTTCAGCAGCCGTCGGATCTCCGTCTCCAGCTCCTTCGGGTCGACCGGCCCGTCGTAGCGCCGGGCCAGGACCCCTTCCGAATCGATCAAGAACTTCGCGGGCAGCCCGAACACCCGGTACGAGCGGGTGGCCTGCGTGTCCGCGACCAGCACCCGCCATGGGATCGCGTGCTGCGCGATGAACGGAAGCAGCGTCTTGCGTCCGCCCTGATCCACCGACGGGGCGAGGATCTCGAGACCCTGCGCCCGGTACTTCGCATGGAGCTTCTTGAGCTCGGGCAGCTCGACTTCGCAGCTCTCGCACCACGTGGCCCAAAAATCCACGAGCACGACGCGCCCCCGGTACTGCGCGAGGGTGGCGCTCTGCCCCGCGACGTCCGTCAGCCGCAGGGCCGGGGCCGGTTCTCCTTCCTTTAGTACGGCGCGAGGCCCGGGTCCAAGCTGCCTCACCGCGTGATAGGCGAGCAGCCCGATGCCGATCGCGGCCAGGGCCGTGAAAGCCCGCTGCTTCACTTTGGGAGGGTACAAAGTAAACCGGGGCCGTCACAACGTGGAGCAGCCCCGGTTAAGTGCTTCGTTTCGTTGCGGCTAGCAGCCGCAGGGGGTCTTCGGGCCCATGGTCTACCTCCCGTGAAGCCGCGGTTTGGGCCGCGACCGGATCAATGCCAAAGCGGTGTCGCGCGTCCGCTCGAACACGGAGGGGTCGCGCTGCGTGCGGGCGAGCATCGTCGCGCCTTCATAGAGGGCGAGCACGGACTCGGCCGCCGCCCGAGACTCCCCGTTATGCCCCGCCGCGGCGATGAGGCGCTCGAGCGCGGCGGCCCATTCGGAGAAGAACCGGCCCGCGCGCTCCCGGAACCGAGCGTCCACGTCGCTCATCTCGAGGGCGATGTTGCCGATGAAGCAGCCGGCCTTGCAGCCGTTGCCCTTGAGGAAGCTCGCGGCCTGCTCGAAGACGTCGTGGATCGCCTGCTCGGCGGACTTCCCGGGCGCGAAAACGGTGGAGAGGCAGGCGCGGTAGCACTCGGCCTTGTAGTCGAGCACGGCGAGCCCGAGCTCCTCCTTCGAGCGGAAATGGTGCAGGAGGTTCGCCTTGGTCACGCCGCAGCGCCGCGCGATGTCCTCGAGGCTCGTGCCGCGAAAGCCGTGCACGTGGATGAGGTGCTCGGCCTCATCGAGGATGCGCTTGCGGGTGGCGTCGCCGTCTTGGCGGTTCTTGCGGGTCATGCTTACTAACCGTTCGGTCAGTCTATTATAGCAGCCTGGCGGGCTCGGGTCAAGCGCCTCCGCAAATGCCATAATCGGGGCCATGATCGGCGGCATCACCGAGTGGATCATGCTCATGCTCCGCGAGCACGGTGCGGCCATGGTCTTCGTGGGCGTCATCATCGAGTCCATCATCGTGCCCATCCCCTCGCCCCTCATCATCATGGGCGCGGGCGCGCTCTTGATCGAGCCCGGGCTCTCCTGGGGCTCGGCGCTCCAGCCGATCGCCTTCAAGATCATCCTGCCCGGCGCCGTCGCCTCGACGCTCGGGGCCTTCTTCGCCTACGGCATCGCGTTCTGGGGCGGCAAGCCCGCGATCGACCGGCTGCAGTCGTTCTTGGGCTTCGGGTGGGAAGACGTCCAGAGCTTCGAGAAGAGGCTGCAGGGCAGAGTGGCCCTCATGATCTTTTTGCTGCGGGCGCTCCCGATCGTGCCGCTCTCGCTGATCTCGGCGGCGGCCGGGGTGCTGCGGCTGCCGGTGGCGGGTTTCTCCCTGTGGACCTTCCTGGGCTCGATCCCGCGCTGCCTGGTCCTGGGCTACCTCGGCTACCTGACGCGGGACACCTACGAGGGCCTGGCGGGCTCGATCAACAAGGCCGAGTCGCTGGTGTCGGCGGGCATCGTGGCAGGCGCCATCGCCCTCATCCTCTGGCTCCGCGCCCGCCTGCGCAAGTGAAGTAAGTAAATTGGGGACAGTCCCCACTTTACTTACTTCACTTAGTGGAGGCGCCAGAGGTGGTCGCGGACCTTCAGCGCGCCGTTGAGCTTCATGATCGCGACCGTGACGGCCTGAACTCCGTCCATCACGTCCGCCGGCTCGCTGCGGCGCAGCAGCTCCGCCCGGTGCTCCGCCAGCGCCTTCGCGCCCGGCCGCGCGGCGAGCACCGCGGCCGCCAGCGCGGCGGCGGTCGCGCGATCCTCCCGCCAGGCCGGGGCGCCTGTCCCGTAGCGCGCGTCGAAGGAGGCGGAGGCCATCGCGGAGACG
>JACQPK010000007.1 GCA_016207565.1 Elusimicrobiota bacterium | reverse complement strand
TTTTTCTACAGACTCGTTAGGCACACTTATGATAGATCGCCTCCATATGACAATGCACGAGATTCCCGAATCGGATTGGAAGCGGCTTCGACACTTAAAAGAGATCGCCCTCGATCGGCTGTGCGAGCGGATTCTTGTCGAGGTGGCCGCGAGCTGCGACGTGAGCGGGTCTCGGCACGAGAGGTTTTTGGACGTCTTTTCCCGGGTGCAGGATGGGAATGCGGAAATCGCGATGATCTTCGATAACCTGCGCAGGTCGAATGCCATATCCCGCCTCGGCCTTATGCGAGCTCATAAGCTGATGACCGGTGACGAGTTCTGTGGCTTCAGCGAGGAGACAAGGAAGGCTGCCACCCTGGTCTCGGATGCGAGGGTCGTGATAATGGAGGAGGTCGAGAAAGAAGTTCCCCTCAAGCGCCGAGGCTCATCGCGCCGTTGAGCGTCCTGAATCGTCGGTCGCCGAGTCGTAGGTGCCCGCGCCGCCAGGAGCGCCCTCGTGACCGGCCTGCCGCTCGCGCTGGTGCTGATCAGCGTGTGCACCCGAGTCGCGGCGGTTCGGCTGGAGAGCCTTCTTGGGTGCGGCGCCAATCCGACCCCAGATCGGCCTGCTCACCTTGATCGCTGCCGCGATCGTCTTCGGGGTCATCCGGGAGACGACGTTCGTCCTGTGAGGGCCGGCCCCTACCGGAGAAAACAGCAAGGGTATTGACGTTTTTCGCTTCCGCTGCCACACTTAGGCGCTGTCGCCGTCCCCGCCGAGAGACGCCTGAAAAGAGCTAATATTTCGCACCCCGGCTCCATGCGATCGATCGGCACGAGAACGCGTTCCCGAAACGGCACCGCTCAGAGCGGACCGTTCGTCAGCGCCCCGCCCTCCCGGCTCTTCCGTCCCACCTGGGCGGAGGTCGATCTCCACGCGCTCCACCGCAACCTGCGCCGGTTCAAGGGCCTCATGCCGAGTGGCACGAAGCTCATGTTCGTCGTCAAGGGCGACGCCTACGGGCACGGCGCCGTTCCCGTCGCCCGGTGGGTCCAGGAGCGGCGCGGCGCCGACTGGCTGGGGGTCTCCTCCGTCGAGGAAGGCGTCGCGCTCCGCGAGGCCGGGGTGCGGCTGCCGATCCTCGTCTTGGGCTCGCTCTACCCGTTCGAGACGTTCCTCGCGGGCGTGCAGTATCAGCTTACGCCGACCGTCGCCTCCCAGTCCGGCGTGCAGGGGCTGGCCGAGGTCGCGCGCCGCGTCGGCGCCCGCGTCAAATGCCACCTCAAGCTCGACACCGGGATGGGCCGGATCGGGATGGGCTGGCCTTCGGGCCTCGAGGTCGCGCGCGCGATCAATCCGGCCAACGGGCTCGAGCTGGAAGGCCTCTACACCCATCTCTCCTGCGCTGAATCGGATCCGGCGTTCACTCGGCTTCAGCTCAAGCGCTTCATGGCGGCGCTGGGCGACCTCTCGCGCGAGGGGATCCGCGTGCGCTACCGGCACGCGGCGAACTCTGCGGCCGCGCTCAAGGTCCCGGCCAGCCGCCTCGACCTGGTGCGGCCGGGCATCGCGATCTACGGGCTCGCACGCGGCTTCGAGCCGGTCATGACCCTGAGGACGCGGCTCGTCTACCTCAAGACCGTCAAGCCGGGCACGCCCATCGGCTACGGCCGGACGTTCCGGACGAAGAAGGCCGCCCGCATCGCGACCATCCCCATCGGCTACGCCGACGGCGTGCCGAGGCGGCTGTCGAACCGCGGGCACGTACTCATCCGCGGGCGGAAATGTCCGATCGCCGGCGTCGTATCCATGGACATGACCACGATCGACGTGACCGCGGTCCCGCAGGCGCACGCCGGCGACGAGGTCGTGCTGATCGGAGCGTCCGGGCGCGAGCGCGTGGGCTTCGACGACTGGGCGAAGTGGTCCGACACGATCTCGTACGAGGTGGTCACGAGGCTGGGGCACCGCGTGCCCCGGGTCTACCGCTGATGAGCGAGGCCGCCGCCGAAACCCCGGACCGCAGCCTGCTCGGCCTTCTCGGCGGGCGCGTGCTCAACACGGCCGAGTCGATGGGCCAGTTCACGATGCTGGTCCGCTCCAGCCTCTTCTGGTTCCTGCGCTCCGCCGTCGAGTGGCGCCAGACGATGATCCAGATCGTGCACATCGGCGTGCAGTCGGCGCCGGTCAGCATCCTGACCAGTCTGTTCACCGGCATGGTGCTCGCGCTCGAGACGGGCTCATCGTTTATCAACCTCTTCAACGAGCCGGTGTTCACGGGCACGATCGTCGCCTTCGCGATCGCCAAGGAGCTCGGGCCCGTGATGACCGCCGTCGTCGTCGCAGGCCGCGCCGGCGCCGCCATCGCCGCCGAGCTCGGCACGATGAAGGTCACGGAGCAGATCGACGCGCTATACACGCTCGGGACGGACCCGATCCGCTATCTCGTAATCCCGCGGGTGATCGCCTTCTTCATCGTGCTCCCGATCCTCACGATCTTCTCCGACTTCGCCGGCATTTTCGGCGGCGGCGTCGTGGGCTACTTCAAGCTCGGCATCCCGCCGAACATCTACTGGCACGAGGTCGTCGACCATCTGGACATGGAGGCGTTCTTCCACGGGCTGGTGAAGACCTTCTTCTTCGCCTTCTGCATCGCGTTCATCTCCTGCTACAAGGGGATATTCACGCGCGGCGGCGCCGAGGGAGTCGGCCGCTCGACGACGGAGGCGGTGGTCTACAGTATGGTCTCGGTGCTCGTGCTCGACTACTTCGTCACCGCGGTCCTGGTGGCGATCGGCATCACATGATCGACGCCGAAGGGGTGAAGAAGTCCTTCGGCCCGCGCGTGATCCTGCGCGGCGTCGACGTGCGCGTCGAGACGGGCGAGACCTTCGTGCTGATCGGCGGCTCCGGCTCCGGCAAGTCGACCTTCCTCAAGTCCTGCATCGGGCTCGTGCGGCCGGACGCCGGCAAGATCATCGTCGACAACATGGACATCACGAAGCTCAAAGACGAGGAGTCGATCGCGCGGTACCGGCGTAAGTTCGGCTATCTCTTCCAGGAAGCGGCGCTGTTCGACTCCCTGACCGTGGCCGAAAACGTGGTATTCGGGCTGCGGTATCTGAGGCACGACATACCGGAGACGAAGTATCGAAGCATCGCAACCGACAAGCTGGCGCTTGTCGGGTTGAAGGGGATCGAAGACCTCAAGCCCGCGCAGCTCTCGGGCGGCATGAAGAAGCGCGTCTCGCTCGCCCGCGCGATCGCGGCCGAGCCCGGCTACATCCTCTACGACGAGCCGACCACGGGCCTCGACCCGATCATGTCGGACATCATCAACGACCTCATCATCGACCTGAAGCAGAAGCTCGGCGTGACCTCGATCGTGGTCACCCACGACATGAAGTCGGCCTTCAAGATCGCCGACCGCATCGCGATGATCTACGAGGGGCGGATCCTTCAGGTCGGCCACCCGGACGTCATGAAGATCACCACCGACGAGATGGTCAAGCAGTTCATCGAGGGGAGAAGCGAGGGGCCGATCAAGATGAAGCTCAAGGAGTACGACTGAGGGCCTTTTCCCTGGTCGGTGCAATGAATTTGCAATATAATCCTGACAAACTCGCGGGGCCGGTCCCGCCGAGACGCCGCGCGTCCCAACTTGTCTACTGAGGCTAAAGTCGGCGCCTTCATCATTGCGGGCCTGGTGTTTTTGGGCATCGCGATCTTTTTGCTCGGGGATTTCACCTTCGAGCGGCGCTACAACGAGTACGTCCTCTTCAGCGACGTCGCCGGGCTGACCGACAAGGCCCCGGTCAAGCTCTCGGGCGTCGAGGTCGGCAAGGTCCGCCGGATCGAGCTGGCGGGCGACAAGGCCAAGGTCGTCGCCGCGATCTCCAAGGACGTCGTGATCTGGAAGGACGCGGCGTGGTCGATCGGCTCCACCGGCATCATCGGCTCGAAGTACCTCCAGATCGATCAGGGCCATCCCTCGGCCGGCCCGCTGCCTCCGGATTCGCAGATCATCGGCGAGGACCCGGTGTCGATCGAGAAGGCTCTGACGAAGGCGCTTGCCAGCCTGCAGAACCTGCTTGGCGACCTCAACGGCCCGCCGGGCGAGCCCGGCAAGCTCGCGAAGTCGATCCACGCGACGATGGACAACGTCCGCAACCTGACCGCGAACCTCAACGACATGATGGTCGACGCGAAGCCCGCGGTCACGTCGTCGCTCCAGCGGATGGACGAGATCACGGCCAAGCTCGACAGGCTCCTCGAGCAGACGAACCAGATGATGGCCTCGGTGAACCAGTCCAAGGGCCCCGTCGGCGCGCTCCTCAACGACCAGGAGATGAAGCAGGACATCAAGCAGACGGTCGCCGACGTGCGCGAGGCCGCCGGCACGGCGAAGGACGTGCTCGGCCGGCTCACCCAGTTCCGGGTCTGGTGGAGCTACGACTGGCGCTACGAGCACGCGCTCAAGGGCGGGCGCACCGACATCGGGCTTAAGATCTCGCCGCGCGAGGGCCGCTACTACTACGTCGGCGGCTCGAACCTGTCGAGCCCGACGGACGAGTCGCGGGGCATCGACTACCAGCGCAAAAACACCGTCGACGCGCTGCTGGGCTGGGACCACAAGAAGTGGGACATCGGGGTCGGCGTGCTCCGCTCCGGAGGCGGCGGCCGGCTCAAGGTCACGCCGTTCGCGGGCAAGCCGTATGCCGGCAAGGTCAGCCTGATCGGCGAGGCGTACGATTTCGGCCGCAACCGGATCGTCGAGGGGCGCCGCCTCGATCATCCGATCGTCAACGTCGGCGCGTTCGCGCAGGTTCACAAGTGGGTCGGGCTCGGGGCGCGCGTCGAGGACCTCCAGGAGGTCTCGCGTTACCAGACCTGGCTCAACGTCACTTTCGAGGACAAGGACATCGCGTACCTGCTCGGCATGGTCTCCTTTGGGGCCGCCGGGACGAAGGGGCGGTCGTCCAGCAAATAGCGCCGAGATGCCCCGTCTGAAGTCGATCCATCGCTGCCAGGAGTGCGGCTTTTCCAGCCCGAAATGGCTGGGCCAGTGCCCCGGCTGCCAGGGCTGGAATACCCTCGTGGAAGAGGTGGTCGAGGTGCGGCCGGCCTCCTCCCCGGGCAAGGGCGCCGCGGGCGCGCGTCTCCTCACCGATTTTTCGTCGGGGCTGAAGAGGCTCTCCGAGATCGACGAGGCGGGCGAGCAGCGCATCCAGATCGGGCTGGGCGAGCTCGACCGGCTGATCGGCGGAGGCCTGATGAAGGGCCAGGTGATGCTGCTGGCCGGGCCTCCGGGCATCGGGAAGTCGACGATCACGCTTCAAGCGGCCGCGAGCCTCGCGGCCAAAGGCCGCAAGGTGCTGTATGCCTCCGGCGAGGAGTCCCTCGCCCAGGTCTCGGCGCGGGCGCGCCGCCTCGGCGTGAAGGCCGACAACCTCCTCCTCGCCTCCGAGACCGACCTCCACAAGGTCCTCGACGCGCTGCGCGAGGTCGAGCCCGACGTCCTCGTCCTCGACTCGATCCAGACCGTCTACCATCCGGACCTCGTCGGCAGCCCGGGCTCGGTCGGCCAGGTCCGCGAGTGCGCGGCGGAGCTGTTGCGTGCCGCGAAGTCGCGCGGGACGATCGTGCTCCTGCTCGGCCACGTCACCAAGGAGGGCTCGCTCGCGGGCCCTCGAGTGCTCGAGCACATTGTCGACACCGTCCTCTCGTTCGACACCGAGGACCAAGGCCTTCTGCGCGTCCTGCGCGTCCCGAAGAACCGCTTCGGCCCTTCCGACGAGATCGCGCTCTTCGAGATGGCGGAGCAGGGCCTGCGCGAGGTGAAGGACGCATCGGCCTACTTCCTCTCCGAGCGGACCGGTCGCTCGCTCCCCGGCCGCGCGGGGTGCGTCGCGTTGGAGGGCTCGCGGCCCGTCCTCGTCGAGGTGCAGGCGCTCGTCGTGCACACCAAGTACCCGCTGCCCCGCCGGATGGCGACGGGCCTCGACCTCAACCGCACGCTCGTGCTGCTCGCGGCGCTCGAGAAGCACCTGCACCTCCGCCTAGAGACCCGCGACGTGTTCGTGAGCCTCGCCGGCGGCCTCAAGCCGAAGGACCCGGCCCTCGACCTCGCGGTCTGCATGGCGGTGGTGTCCTCCGCGCGCGACGCCGCCCTGCCCGCCGACCGGGTGTACCTCGGCGAGGTCGGGCTCCTGGGCAACATCCAGCGGGCGCCGTTTATCCCGCAGCGGCTCAAGGAAGCGGAGAAGATGGGATTTTCCGGGGCGCTCGTGCCCCAGGCGGCGCTGAAGGATCTGCGCGCCGCCGGCCTTACTATCGACGGCGCGGCGGATATCGTCGCAGCCGTGGCTCGCGAGCTGGGCGGGAATACAAGCGAAGGGCCCGCCGAGAATTATCCCGAGGAGGACCCCCAGTGATCACTTGGGTCTACAGAGCCGTCGTGCTCGCGGCATGTCCCGCGATCGTGTACTTTCAGATATCCCACAACGCCCGTGGGGTCGCCGTAGGCTTGGCCGTCGGCGTCACGCTCGTCGCCCTGGAGGCGATGATCGAGAGCATCCAGCTGTTCAACCTCGTGGCCGGGGCGATCGGCTGCGCGGGCGGCATCATCGCGATGAAGCTGCTCGACTACTCGGTGTTCCAGGTCAACAACGACTCGCTGAACCAGGTCTGGGACCGCTACGCCGCGCTGCGCTACTTCGCCATGGCGGCGCTCGGGACGATCGTCGCGTTTCGCAAGCTTCCCGAGCTCGACACGCTGGATAAGGATCTGCTGGAGCGCGGCAAACGCCGGGGCTCCGAGCTGAAGGTCGTCGACACCAGCGCGATCATCGACGGGCGCGTGGTCGACATCGCGGAGACGAACTTCCTGTCGGGCGCGCTGATCGTGCCGCGGTTCATCCTCAACGAGCTGCACCAGCTGGCCGACTCCGAGGACTCGCTCAAGCGTGCGCGAGGCCGCCGGGGCCTCGACATCTTGGCGCGGCTCCAAGAGAACCCGAACGTGCCGCTCAAGATCGTCGAGAAGGACGTTCCGGAGATCCGCGAGGTGGACGGCAAGCTCGTGCGGTTCGCCAAGGAGCTCGGCGCCAAGGTCCTCACCACGGACTTCAACCTGAACAAGATCGCGGCGCTCGAGGGCGTCCCCTGCCTCAACGTCAACGACCTCTCGAACGCCCTCAAGCCGGTCGTGCTCCCGGGCGAGGCGATGAGCCTCTTCGTGATGAAGGAAGGCAAGGAGCGCGACCAGGGCATCGGCTACCTCGACGACGGCACGATGGTCGTCATCGAGGACGGCAAGCGCTACATCGGCAAGCGCGTGGACGCCTCGGTCACGTCGATCCTGCAGACGCCCGCCGGACGCATGATCTTCGGGAAGGCCCGCGGAGAGTCGGCGTCGCGCATCCGGCCGGGCAACAAGGAAGCGGAACCTTCGTGAAGGCCGGCGCGATCATCGTCGCGGCCGGCTCGGGCAAGCGCATGGGCCGCCCGAAGCAGTTTTTGCCTCTGCGCGGCCGTCCGGTCGTCGAGTGGACGCTCGACACGTTCCTGGCGGTCCCGAACGTCGAGGAGGTCGTCCTCGTCCTCACGCCGGACAACATCGCGGAGCACGGCGAGCGGCTGAAGTCGGACCGCGTGCGCGTCGTCGCGGGCGGCGAGACGCGCATGGAGTCGCTGAAGAACGGGCTGGCGGCGCTTTCGGACGCGGTGGACATCGTCGCCGTCCACGACGGGGCGCGTCCGCTGGTCACGCCCGAGGTCATCCGGGCCTGCCTCGAGGAGGCCGAGGAGTCGGGCGCCGCCGTCCCGGCCGTCCCGGTCAAGGACACGCTCAAGAAAGTCACCAACAAGCAGATGTGGGTCTCCGGTACGCCCGAGCGCTCGTCGTTCTGGCTCGCGCAGACGCCGCAGACCTACCGCCGGGAGCTGCTCGAGGAGGCGCTCGTGAAATTCCCCAAGGAGAAGGCCGCGACCGACGAGTCTCAGCTCGTGGAGCGCGCGGGCCACAAGGTGAAGATCGTGCCGTCCACCTACGAGAACATCAAGATCACGACGCCGGAGGACCTCGCCATCGCGGGCGCCTTCATGGACCGCCGGCTGGGGACGACCCCCGGCGAGTCGCGCGCGGGCTTCGGCTTCGACATCCACCGGCTCGTCGAGGGACGAGAGCTGTGGCTCGCGGGCGTGAAGCTCGAGCACAAGAAGGGCCTGCTCGGGCACTCCGACGGCGACGTCGTGCTGCACTCCGCCTGCGACGCGATCCTCGGCGCCTGCGGCCTCGGCGAGATCGGGCAGATGTTCCCGCCGGAGGATCCGTCCATCAAGGGCATCGCGAGCAAGGAGATCGTGAGGAAGGTCCTGGCGAAGGTGAAGGCGAAGGGGGCCCGCCTCCTCCACCTCGACGTGAGCCTCGTCGCCGAGGAGCCGAAGCTCAAGCCGCACTACCCGGAGCTGTCGGACTCTCTCGGGAAGCTCTTCAACCTTCCGGAGGGCCGGGTGAGCCTGAAGGCGAAGAGTCACGAGGGGCTCGGCGAGATCGGCCGCGGCGAGGCGATCGCCTGCTACGCGGTCGCGACGGTCTGTCTTCCCTGAAGGGGACAGTCCCTTTGGGATTCGTGGCGGCCGGCGATGTGCTGGCCCGACTGCTTCTGCGAGGCGCCGCGCGACGCCTTCATCCGCCAGCCCGCGAACACCTGGTCCAACCTCGCCACCGTCGGCCTCGGGCTCGCGATCGTGTGGGCGGCGCGCCGCGAGCGCGATCCCAAGTCCGCCGCGACCTACGGGGCGCTCGTCGCCTTCCTCGGGGCGGGCAGCTTCTTCTTCCATGCGTCGCTGACCTGGGTCGGCGAGGGCATCGACGTGCTGGGGATGTACCTGGTCGTCGGCTACCTCGCGCTCCTCGGCCTCAAGCGCGCGGGCCGTCTGCCCGGCCCCTTCGGCCTGTGGTTCGCCGGGCTCGCCGCCGTCTCCGCGGTCGTCCTCGTGTCGGAGCCCGGCCACGCCCTGCGGCGGCCCCTCTTCGGCGGGCTGCTCGCGGCGCTCCTGGCCGTGGAGTGCATGCCTTCGGAGCGGCGTCCCGACCGCCGTTGGCTCGCGGGCGCCCTCGGGCTTTTCCTCGTCGCTTTCACGATCTGGTCGCTGGACGCGCGTCGCGTCCTGTGCGCGCCGGAGAGCTGGCTCCAAGGGCACGCGGTATGGCATCTTCTCACCGCGGGAGCGCTCGGGCTGCTCTTCGCGTATTACCGATCCGAGCAAGGAGGGGCGTATGAGCGCGATCGAGACCGCATTCCCGGAGATCGGGGCCTCGACCGATCCGAAGGCGGTGCCGTGGTATAACGCCGTCGTCTGGTCGGACCGGACGGAGGGCGGCAAGCGGGTCTACGAGTGGATCAAGAAGGACGACATCCGCAAGGTCTCGTGGACCGCGGGGCTGGTGTCGATCGAGATCCGGGGAGAGTCGCCGCTGGACCGCGACCTGATGTACATCGTGATCCAGGCCCCGTTCGTCGCGGTCGGCAAGAACGTCCCCGTGTAGCCGGCTATTCGAACTTGGGCTCGACGAGGGATTTGCTGACCCGCTCGCCGGCCTCGCGGGCGGCGGCGGGCTCCGCGCCGGCCAAGGTCTCGAGCTTGCCGGCGTCCTCGTCGATGAGCCGCTTTTCGTCGGCGGCCGCGCGAACCATCTCATCCACGCGCTTCTTCGTGGCCTCGTCGATGCCCGGCTCGGTCTTGACGAAGCGCGCGAGCTCCTCGACGGTCTGCTGCAGGAACTTCGAGTGGTTGCGGACGTTCTGGGCGACTTGGCTCGGCTCCTCGGAGGCGAAGTGGCCGGCGCGCAAGGGAGGCAGGAGCAGCCGTTGCGCGGGCTGGGCGAAAGCCAAAGACGCCAAGGCGAATGCCGCGGTGGCCAGGATCGGTCTCCTCATGGGCCCTCCGGAGGGACGTCTTCGACAGTATACCCCCGTCTCTTGATGTGTCAAGGGAGCGTCCCCTTGCCTCGCGCGTGGGAAGATAGGCATGATAGCGCCGTGGACATCGACGCCTACCTTCGGGCGCTGCCCAAGGCCGAGCTCCACCTGCATATCGAAGGGACGCTCGAGCCGGAGCTGCTGTTCGCGATGGCGCAGCGCAACGGGGTGAAGCTGCGCTACCCCTCGGTCGAGTCCCTGCGCGCGGCCTACGAGTTCACCGACCTCCAGTCGTTCCTCGACATCTACTACGAGGGGGCGGGCGTCCTCCGCACGGAGCGCGACTTCCACGACCTGGCGTGGGCCTATCTCGAGCGGGCGCACGCCGACGGCGTCCGCCACGCGGAGGTCTTCTTCGATCCGCAGACGCACACGTCTCGCCGGGTCCCCATCGAGGCGGTCATCCGGGGCCTGACCGCCGCGTTCCGGGAGGCGGAGAAGGCCTGGGGGCTCACCGCGCGCCTCATCCTGTGCTTCCTGCGCCACCTGAGTGAAGAGGAGGCGCTCGAGACCTTCGATCAGGCCCGCCCGTACCTCGACCATGTCTCGGCCGTGGGGCTCGACTCCTCCGAGCGAGGCCACCCGCCGGTGAAGTTTCGCCGGGCGTTCGCCAAGGCGCGCGCCGAAGGGCTCAAGGCGGTCGCCCACGCCGGCGAGGAAGGTCCCGCCGAGTACGTCTGGCAGGCGCTCGATGAGCTCAAGGTCTCCCGGATCGATCACGGCGTCCGCTGCGCGGAGGACCCGGCGCTGATGGACCGGCTCCGCCGCGAAGAGACCCCGCTCACGATGTGCCCGCTCTCGAACGTGAAACTCCGCGTCGTCGAGACGATCGAGCGCCACAACCTCAAGTCGCTCCTGCACGCGGGGCTGCGGGTGACGGTGAACTCGGACGACCCGGCCTACTTCGGCGGGTACGTGCTCGACAACTTCCGCGCCGCCCGGGCGGCCCTCGACCTCCAGCCGGCCGAGCTGGCGCAGCTCGCCCGCAATTCGATCGAGGCGAGCTTCTTGCCGGACGCGGACAAGCGCCGGCTGTGCTCCGAGATCGACGGTCTGCCGAGCCTCGCATGAGCCGGCCGGACCTGCGTCGAGAGGCCATCGCGGGCGTGACGACCTTCTTCACGATGGCCTACATCGTGGTCGTGAACCCCGCGATCCTCGCCGGGTCGGGGACGGGGATGGAGTTCTCCGGGGTGCTCACCGCGACGGTGCTCCTCTGCGCGTCGATGACGCTCATGATGGGCCTCTACGCCGACCTCCCGTTCGCCGTGGCGCCGGGGATGGGGATCAACGCCTTCTTCGCCTACTCGATCGTGCTCGGGCAGAAGGTACCCTGGCCGACCGCGCTCGGCATCGTGTTCTGGGCCGGCGTGCTCTTTCTGCTCGTCTCCGTGACGCCGGTGCGCCAGCGCATCGCGCTCGCGATCCCGGGCAACCTCCGCACCGCGGCGGCCGCGGGGATCGGCGTGTTCCTCACCTTCATCGGGCTCAAGAACGCCGGCCTCGTCGCGGCTCACCCCGTCACGCTCGTCCAGCTCGGGCCGCTCGACCGCCGCAGCGTGCTGAGCCTGCTCGGCCTCGTGGTCATCGCGGCGGCCCTGAAGCGGCGCAGCCCGTTCGCGTTTTTGGCGGGCATCTTCTCGGTCACGGCGGCGGGCTGGCCGCTCGGGCTCGTCCAGGCGCCCGCGCGCTGGTTGAGCGCGCCGGACTTCTCGAGCGTGTTCTTGAAGCTGGACGTGCGCGGGGCGCTCGCCCCGGCGTTCCTGCCGGCCATGATCGCGATCCTGATGACGGACCTCTTCGACTCGCTGTCGACGTTCGTCGGCGTCTCGCAGGCGTGCGGCCTGCTCGACGAGAAGGGAGAGCCCCGCAACCTCCGCGAGGGCCTGGTCGTCGATTCGTTCGCCACCTTCGGCGCGGGCCTCGCGGGGACCTCCTCGGGGACCGCCTACATCGAGAGCGCGGCGGGGATCGAGGCCGGCGGGCGGACCGGCTGGACCTCGGTGTTCACGGCGCTCTGCTTCCTCCCCTGCTTCTTCATCGCCCCCGTGGCCGAGGCCGTGCCCGCGTTCGCGACGGCGCCGGTCCTCATCGCCGTCGGAGCGCTGATGTTTCGGAGCGTGGGGAAGCTGGCGCTCGATCGCTTCGAGGACGCCTTGCCGGCGTTCTTGACGATCGTGCTGATCCCGCTGACCTTCTCGATCACGCAAGGCATCCTGTGGGGATTTATCTCCCAGGCGGCGCTGTATCTCGCCGCCGGGCGGGGGCGGGAGATCCGGCCGTCGCTCTACGGCCTCGCGGTCGTGTCGATCGGTCTGCTTGTCTTGGAGCGTGGACTATGAAAGCGGTCGTATTTCGGCAGTTCGGGGAGCCGGAGGTTCTCCGGCTCGAGGAGATCGATCCGCCCAAGCCGCAGAGCGGAGAGGTGCTCGTCCGGATCCGGGCGGCCGGCGTCAACCCCGTCGACGCCTACCGCCGGGCCGGCACGCACAGCTATCGTCCTCCCTTGCCCGCCACGCCGGGTTTCGACGGCGCCGGCGTCGTCGAGAGATCGCAAGCCCCCGGCCTCGTGGAGGGGATGCGCGTCTGGGTGTCCGCCTCGACCAGCGGGACCTACGCGGAGTACGCCGCGTGCCCCGCGGATGCCGTGCATCCGCTGCCTCAGGGCCTCTCGTTCAGCCAGGGCGCCGCCGTCGGGATCCCCTACCTCACCGCGTACCGGGCGCTCTTCGTGCGCGCCAAGGCGGCGCCGGGGGAGACGGTCCTCGTCCACGGCGCGAGCGGCGGCGTCGGGCTCGCCGCGCTGCAGCTGGCGCGCGCGGCCGGGCTGCGGGTCGCCGGGACCGCGGGCACGCCGCGGGGCCTCGACCTCGTCCTGCGGGAAGGGGCCCATGCCGCCTTCGACCACTCCAAGCACGGCTATCTCGACGAGGCGCTGGATTGGACGAAGAAGACCGGCTTCAACGTGATCCTGGAGATGCTCGCCAACGTCAACCTCGCCAAGGACCTCTCCGTCGTCGCGCGTTTCGGCCGGATCGCGGTCATCGGCAGCCGCGGCCCGGTCGAGATCGACCCGCGCGAGGCGATGACGCGCGACGCCTCTATCCTCGGTATGACCTTGCGCAACGCCACGGCGGAGGAGAAGCCGAGGATCGACGCCGCGGTGCAGGCCGGCCTCGAGGACGGGACGCTCAAGCCCGTCGTCGGGCTCGAGCTGCCGCTCGCCGAGGCCGCGGAGTCCCACCGCGCGGTGATGCGTTCCGGCGCGCACGGCAAGATCGTCCTGCTCGCGTAGCGCCGCTGATCCTCCGGTCAGGGACTGATATAATGGTCCCTTCCGGATGGTGACACTCACCGACGTCCACAAGTCCTTCGGCCAGCAGCACCTGCTCGACGGCGCCTCGCTCCAGATCAACCGCGGCGACCGCTACGTGCTGGTCGGGCCGAACGGCGCCGGGAAGTCCACCCTGTTCAAGATGCTGCTCGGCCTCGAGCAGGCCGACGGAGGGCAGCTCTCGATCAAGCGCGGGACCGTCGTCGGCTATCTCCCGCAGGAGAACGCCCCCGTCTCGGACGAGACGGTCCTCGCCAAGACGCTCGAGGATTGTCCCGACGCCGACGGCCGGCTCGTCTCCCGGGCGAAGGCGCTGCTCATGGGCCTCGGGTTCAAGGTCGCCGACTTCGCGCGGCCGGTGAACACGCTCTCGGGAGGGTGGGCGATGCGCGTGGCGCTCGGCCGCCTGCTCATCCAAGAGCCCGACCTGCTGCTCCTCGACGAGCCGACCAACCACCTCGACATCGACTCCCTCTTCTGGTTCCAGAGATACCTGCAGGCGTACCCCGGAGCGGTGTTCCTCATCTCGCACGATCGAGCGTTCATCAACGCGGTCGGCCGCGCGATCGTGGCCGTCGAGGAACAAAAGCTCCAGGTCTATCACGGCGACTACGAGTTCTACCTCCGCGAGAAGGAGGCCAGGAAGGAGCGGATCGTGCAGACCTGGAAGCAGCAGCAGGAGGAGATCGCGGCGATGGAGGATTTCATCGCCCGCAACCGCGCGCGCTTCGCCACCGCCGGCCGCGCGCAGAGCATGATGAAGCGCCTCGAGAAGCTCGAGCGCATCCAGCTCCCTCAGGAGGCGAGGACGGTGCGGATCCGTTTCCCGCAGCCGAAGCGCGTGGGCGTGCGCGTGCTGCAGCTGAAAAACGTCTCCAAGGCCTACGGCGACGTGAAGGTCTACCAGAGCCTCGACTTCGAGCTCGAGCGCGGGCAGAAGATGGCCTTCGTGGGCCACAACGGCGCGGGCAAGTCGACTTTGCTCAAGTGCCTCGCGGGCGTCATCCCCGTGGACACGGGTGAGCGCGTCGTCGGGCCGGAGGTGAAGGTCGGCTACTTCTCGCAGCACCGCGACGGGCAGCTCGACCCCGAGAAGACCGTGCTGCAGGAGTCGCTTCTCGTCAACCGCGACAACAACGAGCTCCTCGTCCGCACGGTGCTCGGCACCTTCCTCTTTCCGGGCGACGCGGTCCACAAGAAGACCGCCGTGCTCTCCGGCGGAGAGAAGAGCCGGCTTCAGCTCGTGAAGCTCCTGCTCGACCCGCCGAACGTGATGCTGATGGACGAGCCCACGACGCATCTCGACATGCCGAGCGTGGACGCGCTGATCGGCGCCCTCAAGGAG
>JACQPK010000229.1 GCA_016207565.1 Elusimicrobiota bacterium | reverse complement strand
CATCAATTAGGGTCAGACCCTTTGTCCGGATCCCGTCTGGATTCGCGCAAATCCTGCCGGAATCCTGACACAGGGTCTGACCCTATCGGTAGATACGCGGGAGGCGGGGCGAGGCGGCGGTGCGGCGGATGGGCAAGGTCAGCGCGTCGCCGACGTTGACGCCGCGGGCGGCGCTCACGTCCAGCATGACGTGCGAGATCGCGCAGCGTCCCACGAACGGCGCCTGCTTGCCGCGCAGCATGCCCCAGTAGTTGAAGCGTGCCCCGAACCCGATCAGCCGCTCGACTGGCTCCATCGTCAGGCCGTCGGCGTAGCCCACCGGGACCGTCGCGACCGTCATCGCCTTGGGCGCCACGTACTCATTCGCGTAGCCCACCGCCTCGCCGGCGGCCACCTTATGCAGCGCGATGATCCGCGCCTGGAACTTCCACGGCGACTTGAGCGGGGCCGCGGTGTCGGTCGGGTTGATCCCGTAGAGCAGGTTGCCCACGCGGACCAGGTCCAGCTGCCAGTGCGGAAAATCGAGGAGGATCGACGTGTTCGCCGCATGGGCGAGGAGGTCCGGCGCGACCTTCTTGGCGGCATCGGCGAGGTGCTTGAAGTTCCGCAGCTTCTGCTCGGCCTCGACGGCGTTCTTGCCCGCGACGTAGTCGAGGTGGGTGGACAATCCGGCGAGGCGCAGCCGCTTGTCGGACGCGAGCGTTCGGATGAACCAGCCGGCCTTGCGGGGCGAGACCCCCCAGCGGCCGAGCCCGTAGTCGATGTCGAGATGGACCCCGAGCCGCGAGCGCCCGGCCTTCTTCCTCAAGGCGTCGAGCAGCGGGACCGAGTCGACGGTCGCCTCGAGCTTCGCCTTGACGACCGCCTCGGCCTGGGACGGCAGCGGAGGCGCCAGCAGGACGATCCGCGACTTGAGGCCGGCCCGGCGGAGCGCCAGCCCTTCCTCGACCGTGAGCGTCCCGAGGCAATCCGCGCCGGCCCCGACCGCCGCTTTCGCGACGGGCACGGCCCCGTGCCCGTAGGCGTCCGCCTTCACGACGGCCATCAGCCGGACTCCGGCGCCGAGCTTCGAGCGCGCCCAGGCGAGATTGGAACGGATCGCGTCCAGGTCGATCTCGATCCACTTGACGTGCTCCACGGCCGCGAGTATAGCAAGCGCATTGACTCTGTAATAGGGCGCTGTTACCCTAGGGAGAGATGCCCCTGCTCTGGGCGATTCTCGCGGCGTGGGCTCGCGCCGGGACGGACATCCGCTCGGTCGACGGCGGAGTCGCCGTTTTCCTTCCGTCGCTCAACGATTGGCGCCAGGTCCAGAAGACGCCGTTCGGGCTGCAGCCGGGAGACAAGATCAAGCTCAAGCCCCTCTCGAAGGCCGAGCTCGTCTTCGAGGACGGCACCTGGATCCGGATGTCCGACGACGCGCATTTGTCGGTCGTGCAGGACAACGAGAAGGGCTCGATCGTGCAGCTCGACGGCGGAGCGCTCGACGTCGCCGTGAAGCGCCTCGACCACCACGTCTTCGAGGTCCGCGCGCCGGGGGCGACGATCACGCTGCGCGCCGACCGCGCGAAGATCCGCATCACGCCGAAGAAGGTGGTCGTCGTCGAGGTCACGCGCGGCCTCGCCGACGTGCAGCCTTCGGTCGGGCCGTCCGTGCAGGTGCCGGACGAGCACCGCCTGGAGGTGCCGCCCGGCAAGCCGCCCGGGCTCCCGGTGCCGCTTCGCGAGGCGAGGCAGGTGCTCGACAAGCTTCCTGCGGCTCCGCCCGGAATGAGCCGGAAGTTCCCGCGCCGCAAGGTCTCGGCCGACCCCGACGCCGCCGGTCCCGACGCGCCCGCCGGGAAGGCGCTCAAGGACCCCGAGCTGGGCGCCGACGCGCTGGGCATCGCCAAGCCGCCGCCGCCCGCCAAGGACCCGCCGCTCGGGCTCGAGTCGCTCGGCATCGAGCCGGCGCTCGGGACGCAGTCGCTCGGGCTCAAGGACGCCCAGCCCAAGCCGAAGGACCCGGCCCTGGGCGCCCGGTCCCTGGGGCTCAAGGAGCCCGGACCGGAGCCGAAGGCCCCGCCGCGCTATCCGAAACCGGCATCCGCCGAGCCCGAGGTCCAAAAGCCCCGGCCGTTCTCCAGCGACATCTCGCCCGCCTTCGAGTACCAAGACTACGGCGTCAAGCCGCCCAAGCCCGCCAAGCGGAAGAAGTAGGCTGGCGTCCCCTTAGCCCCATGTCTCCTTAGTTAAATCAACGGAGTGACGCAGAGGTACGCAAAGGAGATTACGAAAAGGTGCGCAAAGGAATCGTTTATTCATGATTTCGTCCTCTGCGCTCCTTTCAGTGAATTCCTTGGCGTACCTTTGCGTTAGTCCGCTTTCCCTCGTCGACGGAGCAATTGACTTAGGAGCTATGCCCCTTAGCCCCAGCGAACGCCGCCACAGCGGGGCTCCGCCCCGCTACAGAAACTGGTATCATGTCGTTTCTTCCCTAAATGGGCTCGTATTTACGGCTTTTTAGGTCCGTCCGGTTCAACATCTTCCTGTTCGTGGTGATCGCGGTCGCCTCGGCCGTCGGCACGCTGTTGCCGCAGGTCTCCGAGACGCCGGAGAAGGTCGAACAGTGGATGCTCGCGCACCCGGCTTGGGGCAAGCTTTTCGAGGGCCTCGGGCTCTTCCATCTCTACGAGAGTTGGTGGTACTTGGCGCTGCTCGCGCTCATGGCGTTCGACATCATCGTCTGCAAGCTGGCGAGCGCCCCGCCGGACCCGGGGCTGGTCCGGCTGCCGCCCGAGCTCGAGCCGGAGAAAGCCGGGGCGGAGATCGAGCGCGTCGAGGCGGCGCTCGCGACGAAGCCGCTGCACGGCGAGTTCCTGGCGGCGGTGACCGCCTAGGAGGCCGCAGGCCGCGTGCGGGCCGCGCTGGCGTCGGCGGGCTACCACGTGCACGTCTCGTCTCACGCCGCCGCGGACGGGCGCTCGTCGATGGTCGCCACGAGGCACCGCCCGCAGCGGTGGGGCTCCTACATCTCCCACGTCGCGCTGGTGGTGATCCTGGTCGGCGGGCTGCTCAAGCAACTCTACGGCTTCGTGGAGATGGTCCCGGTCCTCGACGGCGGGGCCCGCGCGATGCAGTACAAGCCGGAGTGGGAGCTGAAGGTCGACGATTTCACGATCAAGTACTACGAGGGGACGCGGACGCCGAGCCTGTTCTCGTCGGACCTGAAGGTCTACGAGGGCGACACCCTGCTCGCCCAGAAGGTCATCAAGGTCAACGACCCGCTCGACATCGACGGCGTGCGGTTCTACCAGGCCTCCTGGGGCGCGGGCGGGATGTTCCGCTCGGTGACTATGCAGTTCGGGAAGAACGTCCTGCAGATCCCCCAGCGGACGCCGACGAAGATCCCCGGGAGCCCGATCCGCGTGTCCGCCGACGTGATGCTGCCGAACTTCACGATCGGGCCGGACGCCCGCGCGGACTCGGGGTCGTTGGACCTGAAGAACCCCGCGGTGAAGGTGAAGTTCGTGATCGACGGCCATCCGACCCGGCCGCTGTGGCTGCTGCAGAACAGCCCCGGCGTCGCGTTCTCGGAGAACGAGGACGGCACGCTCGCGCACGCGCCGCCGCCGCCGTTTAAGCTCATCGAGATCGACCCGGTGCTGTTCTCGGGCATCCAGGTCGCCTACGACCCGGGCTACCCGGTCGTGCTGACGGGCGGCATCGCCTGGCTCGTCGGGATGATCCTCTTGTTCTGGCTCCACCGCCGCCGCCTGTGGGTGGTGGTCGCGCCCGGCACGGAGCCGGGAGGCGTCCGCGTGCGCGTGGGGGCGTGGAGTTCGCGCGGGACGCGCGAGTTCCAGAAGGAGTTCGAGTCGCTGGTGCGCCGGGTGGCCTCCGAGACGGGCGGCACGGGCGTCGCGCTGCAGGCCGAGCCCGTCCCGGCATGAGGAAACGATAACCCTATGGAATTGAAACTGTTCACCGTCGCGGCGGCTCTCTATTCCGCGGCCGCCGGCTTGGCGATGGCCTACCTCTACTCCAAGGACGAGCGCTGGAGCTCGTGGATGTACCGCCTGCTCGTGGCGGGCGTCGTCTTCCACCTGACGTCGTTCGGCCTTCGCCTGCACCTCTTCTGGAAGATACCGGAGAACCGCTACTTCCTGCCGATCAACTCGTTCTACGGCGCGCTGTCGTACCTCTCGCTCGCGGTCGCCGCCGTGTTCGCCCTCGTCGAGGGCCGCCACCGCCTCGGCATCCTCGGCGGCTTCGTGCTGCCGTGGGCCGCGATCGGCGCGGTCGGCGCCTGGTGGCGGGCGCTCTACATGGGCGACACCGAGATCCACGGCCTGGTCCCGGCGCTGCAGAGCTACTGGATCAACATCCACCCGATGGTGCTGATGACGTCCTACGCGGTCTTCGGGAACGCCTTCGGCGTCGGCCTGGCGCTCTTGGTGCAGGAGCGGCAGGTGAAGTCGCGCAAGCCCACGGAGCTCTGCTACCGCCTGCCGGCGATCGAGGACCTCGACAACCTGAACTACCAGCTGATCGTCCTCGGCTTCCCCGTGCTGACCGTGGGCATCCTGATGGGCGGCATCTGGGCGTACGGCGCGTGGGGGCGCTTCTGGGGCTGGGACCCGAAGGAAACGTGGTCCTTGATCACCGCGCTCGTCTACGCAGCCTACCTCCACATGCGCTTCATCGCGGGGTGGCGCGGCCGGAAGGCCGTGTACATGTCGATGTTCGGCTTCGCGTGCGTCGTGTTCACGTTCATCGGCGTGAACTTCCTCAGCGAGCTGCACGGGTATCTGTCCTCGAACGGTTGAGCCATGATCGTCTGCCGGGGCGTCAGCCATAAGACCTGTCCCGTCGAGCCGCGTGAGCGGCTCGCCGCCAGGCCTGCCGCCTCGGTGCTGGGCTGGCTCAAGGAGCGCGGGCTCGACGAGGCGGTCGTCCTCTCGACCTGCAACCGGTTCGAGGTCTACGCCGTCGTGCCCGGCGAGCGCGCCCCCGCGGCCAAGAGCGCGCTGGCGGAGGGCTTCGACGCCTGGGCGCAGGCCGCGCTCGGCGAGGCGTCGTATCTCCACGAGGGCGCGGCCGCCGTCGGGCACCTCTTCCGCGTCGCGGCGGGGCTCGACTCGCTCGTCGTGGGCGAGGCGGAGATCCTCGGCCAGGTGAAGCAGGCCTACGAGACCGCGCGCCTTTCGGCCTCGACGGGCAAGCTCACGAACGTCTTGTTCCAGCGGGCGCTGTTTGTGGGCAAGAAGGTCCGCTCCGACACGGGCATCGGCCTCGGGCACACCTCGGTCGCCTCCGTCGCGGTGGACCTCGCCGAGCGCATCTTCGGCACGCTGCGCGAGCGCGAGGTGCTCCTGCTCGGCGCGGGCGAGATGGCCGAGCTGACGGCCAAGCATCTTTCCAGCTGCAAGATCGGCCGGCTGCTCGTCGCCAACCGCACCCACGAGCGCGCCGTGGAGCTGGCCGGGCGCTTCCGCGGCGAGGCGGTGCGGTGGGAGTCGTTCGCCCCGCGGCTCGAGACGGTCGACATCGTGATCGGCTCCACGGGCGCGGACCACGCGGTCGTCACGCGGGAGATGGTCGAGGCGGCGCAGCCGGCGAGGAAGGGGCGGTCGTTGTTCTTCATCGACATCGCGCTGCCCCGCGACGTCGAGGAAGCGGTCAACGACCTCGACCACGTCTATCTCTATACGCTCGCCGACCTCGAGGGCGTCGTGAAGGAGAACCTCGAACGCCGGCGCGGCGAGCTCGAGGCCGCCGGACGGATCGTGGAGGAGACGGCGCGCGAGTTCTCGGCGTGGGAATCGACGGTCGGCACGGCGGAGGAGGGCAACCTGCGCCATGCCCGCCCCGTCGGCGTGCCGACGGGAGAGGCCTCATGAGCGAGACCATCCGGTACGGGACGCGCGGCTCGGCCTTGGCGCTCGCCCAGTCGGGCACCGTCGCGCAGGCGCTGCGCGAGCGCTCGGGACGACCCGTCGAGCGCACCGTCATCACGACGTCGGGCGACCGTTTCGCCATCCAGAGCCCGGGCGGGGCGGCGCCGCAGCCGCCGGACCCTGCGGGCTCGACGCCGAACCTGAAAGCGATGTTCGTCAAGGAGATCGAGGAGGCGCTCTTGTCGGGCTCGATCGACTTCGCGGTGCACTCGGCGAAGGACCTCCCCGCCGAGATCCCGAAAGGGCTCGTCCTCGCCGCCTTCCCACCGCGCGAGGACCCGCGGGACGCGTTCCTCCCGGGCGCCCGGGTCGAGTCGTTCGCCGCGCTCGGCCCGAGCCCGAAGATCGCGACCGGATCCCTGCGCCGCCAGATCCAGCTCAGGCTCAAGCGGCCCGACGCGTCGTTCGCCGCGATCCGTGGCAACGTCGACACGCGCCTGCGCCGGCTCGATTCCGGAGAGTTCGACGGGATGGTGCTCGCGGTGGCCGGACTGAAGCGGCTCGGGCTGGCCTCGCGGCGGCACGAGGCCCTCCACGCCGACCTCGTGATCCCCGCCCCCGGACAGGGCTCGCTCGCGATCGAGGCGAGGGAAGACCGCGCCGACGTGCTCGAGCTGCTCGCGCTCCTCGACGACCGCAAGACGAGGCTCGAGGTGGACGCCGAGCGCGCGTTTTTGGCCATGGTAGGCGGCGGCTGCGCGACCCCGCTCGGCTGCCTGGCCCGGATCGAGGGCGACACGGTGCTGCTGCGCGCGTTCTGGTCGGAGCCGGACGGCTCGAGGCCCCGGCGCAAGACGGCCCAAGGCCCGGCCGCCGAGGGCCCGCAGCTCGCGCGCCGGCTCGCCCAAGAGCTGCTCGGCTCGTGAAACCCGCGTCCGGGCTCCCCGGCCCCGGCGCCTGGGCGTACGCCGCCCGCCAGCTCCTGTCGAGATTGTCGACGCCGGGGACGGGCCCCAGCGTCGACCTTCGCCCGCCGGTGGTGCTGGTCCGGCGCGAGGACGAGGACCTGGAGGACCTGGCCGACGCCTTCGAGGCGCTGGCGCCGCTCTTCGGGGGCGAGCGCCTCGCGGTCGCGGTGCTCGGAGACGACGCGCAGGTGCGGCTCGGCTCCCTCGAGCGCTTGGCGGCGGGCGCGCCGCTCGTGCTCGCGACCCCCGAGGGCCTGGACGCGCCGGCGCCCGCGCCCGGGCAATGGAAGGACCGGCGGCTCAGCCTCCGGCCGTCCGACCGGCCCGGGCGGCAGACGGTGCTCGACCGGCTCGAGGCGCTCGGCTACCAGCGCGTCGAGTTCGTCGAGAGCCCGGGCGAGTGCGCGGCGCGCGGCGCCGTCGTTGATGTTTTCGGGCTCGAGCCGCTGCGCGCGGTGCGCGTGCTCTTCGACGAAGACAAGGTCGCGTCGGTCCGGGCATTCGACCCCGAGACGCAGGCGAGCGGCAACTTCCTCGATGAGGCGGTCTTCGTGCCGGCCCGCGAGCCGCGGACGCCCGACTCGCGGACGCGCGAGTGGGTCGCGGGTCGAGGGGCCTGGCTCGTGGAGGAGGGGCTCGAGCTCGACGACCCCGGCGCGCCCGCCTGGACCGTCGGCCCGGGAGGCGTCGAGGGGAGCCTGGACTTCGGTCTGCGGCCCGGCATGCGGTTCGAAGGCAAGCTCGACCTTGCCGTGGAGCAGATCCGGCGGTGGCGCGGCGACGGCTTTCGCGTCCTGCTGTACTCGCTCAACCGCGGCGAGGACGAGCGCGTCCAGGAGCTCCTCGAAGGCAAGCTCGCGGAGGGCTGCTGCCAGTTCTTGATCGGCCGCTTGCCGGCCGGCTTCGTGCATCCCGGGGACAAGATCGTGGCGATCAGCTCCGCCGAGCTCTTCGACCGCAGCTATCGCGGCGCGCCTCGATGGGCCCGCCACGACACGGGGCCGCGCCGGCGGCTGCGCTGGGGGGAGCTCAAGAGCGGGGACTTCGTCGTCCACCAGGACTACGGCATCGCGCGCTACCTCGGCATCGAGCCGGTCCAGGCCTCCGCGGAGGGGACGCTCGACTGCCTCCGGCTCGAGTTCCGGGGCGGCGACAAGCTCTTCGTCCCGATGTCGGACTTCAAGCTCGTCCAGAAGTACATCGGCTCGGAGGGTCACAAGCCCAGGCTCTCGTCGTTGGACACCCGCTCCTGGGAGGCGGTGAAGGAGCGCGTGAAGGAAGGCGTGCGCGAGCTCGCCGAGCAGCTCCTGAAGACCCAGGCCGAGCGCGCGTCGAAGCCCGGGCACGCCTTCCCGCCCGACGGGCATCTCGAGGAGGAGTTCGCGCGCGCCTTCCCGTACGAGGAAACGCCGGACCAGGCCCGCGCCATCGCCGAGGTGAAGTCGGACATGACCGCGCCCCACCCGATGGACCGCGTCGTGGTCGGCGACGTCGGCTTTGGGAAGACCGAGGTGGCGATGCGCGCCGCGCTGAAATGCGCGGTCGGGTTCAAGCAGGCGGCGGTGCTCGTGCCGACGACGGTCCTCGCGGACCAGCACTACCGGACCTTCATGAAGCGCTTCGCGGAGTATCCCGTGCGGATCGGGATGCTGTCGCGGTTCCAGACGCCGGCCCGGCAGCAGAAGACGCTCAAGGAGCTGGCCTCGGGCGCGCTCGACATCGTCGTGGGCACGCAGCGTCTGCTGTCCGGGGACGTCGCGTTCAAGGATCTCGGGCTGATCGTCGTGGACGAGGAGCACCGGTTCGGGGTGAAGGACAAGGAGCGCCTCAAGGCGCTGCGCGCCTCCGTCGACGTGCTGAGCCTCTCGGCGACGCCGATCCCCCGCACGCTCCACCAGTCGCTGTCGGGCCTGCGCTCCGTGTCGATGATCCGCAGCGCGCCGGCGGGACGCCAGCCGATCGTCACCCGGGTCGCGCCCTTCGACGAGCAGCGGGTCGTCCGCGCCGTCGAGGAGGAGCTCGCGCGGGGCGGCCAGGCGTACTACGTCTACAACCACATCGAGAGCCTCCGTGACCGGGCCGACCGGCTGAAGAAGGCGATCCCCGGCCTGCGCGTGTGCATCGCCCACGGCCAAATGCGCTCGGACGCGCTCGAGAAGACGATGTGGGAGTTCTTCAACCGCGAGTGCGACGTGCTCGTCGCCTCGTCGATCATCGAGTCCGGACTCGACATCCCGAGCGTGAACACGATGCTGATCGAGGACGCGCAGGACTTCGGCTTAGCGCAGCTCTACCAGCTCCGCGGCCGGATCGGCCGCGAGCGCCAGCGCGCGATCTGCTGGCTGTTCTATCCGTCGGACGGTTCCGTGCTGACGGACCAGGCGAAGAAGCGGCTCGAGGCCCTCAAGGAGTTCGGCGAGCTCGGCTCCGGCCTGCAGCTCGCGATGCGCGACCTCGAGATTCGCGGCGCGGGCGACCTGCTAGGCGCCAAGCAGCACGGCTTCGTCGACGCGGTCGGCGTCGAGTACTACGTGGAGCTCCTCAACGAGCAGGTCGCGTCCTTGAAGGGACGCCCCGTCAAGCGCGCCGACCCGCCGGTGCAGCTCGACGTCCAGGTGCCCGCGTTCATCCCCGAGTCGTACTTGCCCGGAGAGCTCGAGCGCCTGAAGTTCTACAAGCGCCTGATGGACGCCGGCCCGGAGGAGCTCGCCGGGCTCACGAAGGAGCTGACCGACCTCTCCGGCCCGTTCCCCGAGCCGGTGAAAAACCTGTTCAGGCTGATGGAGGTCCGCATCGCGGCCTCCAAGCGCGGCCTGCGCGTCATCGCGCAGCGCGGGGAGCGGATCGAGGCGTACTTCCGGCCTAAGGCGGGCGTGCCGCCCGAGACGATCGCCGCCTGGCACGAGGCCTACGGCCGCGACCTCGAGTTCGTCCGCTCGGACGAAGGCGACGGGATCCGCACGGAGCTCGACGGCAAGGACCCGGTCGCGTGGATCGACGCCTTCCTGAAGACCCTGCCCTGAGGCGATAACGCGGCGGCAGGTGCCGGTTGCTGGCCGGCGGCTGCGGCCAACAGCCCAGGCGTGGGATGCGACGGACGCTCCTTTCGGGCCGCCGTCCTTTCGGGTTATCCTCGCCCGGTAGGGAGGAAATCCCATGCACGATCGCCTCGTCCTCGCGTTGCTCCTGAGTCTCGTCTCCGGCGCGCGGGCCCAGCCAGCGCCCGAGACGGCGATGGACGGGGCGTTCCAGTCGGCCCTCAGCCGAGTCCGCGCCGCCAAGCGGGAGCTTCGCGTCGAGACGTTCTCCGTGCTGCAAGAGCGCGCCAGGCGGACGGTGGAGCGCCGCCTCGAGGCGGCGCTCGCCGCGGTGGGCCTGCCCGCCTCCCAGGGCCGGTCGATCGACGCGCGCATGGCGGCCGCCTTCGAGCGGGGGGAGGAGCCGACCCTCGACGAACTGCCCGAGCTGGCGGCCGGGATGGAGTGGGTCGAGAACGCGCCTCCTCAATGCCTTTACCTGGGCCGCGTCGGGGATCGGCTCGTCCGGCAGGCCACGTTCGCCTTCACGTGCCGCCCGGAGACGCCGGAGGACTTGGCCTCTTGGCGGCGGGGCATCCGCCGGGACGCCGCTAACTGGACGCCGGTGCGCTCGGCCGGCCGGGCGCTCGTGTTCGAGCAGCCCGAGTACGGACTGCGCCTCTCGCTGCGCCGCGCCGGTTCGGCGTGTATCCTGAGGTCGCAGCAGGACGGGCGGACCGAGTGGGCGCTTTTTTGGGGTCCGATCCGGTCCAAGCCCGCGCCGTCGACTCCCAGCCTCGCGGAAGTCCTAAGGCTGAGGGCGGCGCTGGAGAAGGGAGGCCCTTCCCTCGCGAGGATCGCCGGCCTCGGCTCGACGGCGGTGGGCGAGGTGCGGGGCGAGCCCAGGCTGCTGCTCGCGGTCGACGACGCCGTCCTCAAGGACGGCAGAGCCCAGGCGCGGATCCTGATCGAGTTGGAGGCCGTCGTTCCCGAGGCGGCCGGCTGGCCGTTCCGCTTCGTTCCTAAGGATATGCTCTAGCCTGCGGGACCTGCCTACCCCTCGGGGGGCTCTTGCTCGACGGCCGCCCGGGCGCAATACTAACCGTTGGACATGAAGCCATCGAGTCGGCTGATCGGGGCGGTCCTCGGGTTGATCGGTCTGGTCCTCGGCGCGCTCCTGCTGGTCCAGATGCGGCGCGGAGAGCCCGTCGACGGCGAGGGGTCGCCGCTCCGCCGCGCCCGGCCGGCGGCGCCCCTGCCGCGGGACGTGCCGTCCTACGCCGGCGCCAGGAGGGAAAAGGCGGCGAGCTCGGCGGACCGGTTCCTGATCAAGGGCGCCGGACCGCAGGAGGAGAGCTGGGCGACGGGCCTGTCCTTCGCGCAGCTCATGGGCTATCTCAAGGCGGGCGCCGAGGACCCGCGCGTGAAGCCGGCGGCCGACCGGTTCGCCCGCGACTTCGGCGAGCGGCCCGAGCTCAAGGGCGTCTACGAGGAGTTCAAGGCGGCGGACGCGGCCGGCCAGCGGCCCGCCGCGACGGCCTTCATGGAGCGCCTGCGCGTCCTGCCCTCCTTCCACGAGCTCGTCGACAAGGCGATCGGCCAAGGCGGCAGCCAGGCCCTCCTGGTGCTGGCGCAGCGGCCGGCGATCGGCTCGTTCATCTCGACTCACGCGGCGGCGCTCGCGAGCCGCCGCGCGGCAGGCGCCTCCGTCCGGGGAGCCGGCGCGGACGTGCCGGCCGGCGGGGCGGGGCGGCTGGGCGCTTTCGTCGCCTCGGCCGGCTGGCTGGGCTCGGGCGCCGGGGCGCCGGCCTCGGTCGCGGCGTCCCTTGCGGCCCCGGGCTCGGGCGGCGCGGCGGGGGCGCCGGAGTCCGCCTCCGACGCGCGCGGGCCGGACGCCCACGACGTGGGACGGCTCGACAAGGGCTTTCTTGGCCAGGGTAGCAAGGCCGCCGGGGACGATCAGTTCCTCGCCGACCGGAAGTTTCTGACCGAGTTCTTGAAGAGGCTCCCGGACGGCGCGCGGCGCGCGCTCGAGGCGCGGCTCGGCGCGGAGGACCTCTGGGGCTCCTGCTGGAGCACGGGCTACTACGACACGTGCGCGTCGATCTGCCCGGTCGTCTCGGGCTGCGGCACGAAGAACCCATGGGACGCCTGCCGCAGCGGCAACACCCGATCCGCCGCGACCTGCGCGCAGGACTGCCTCGACGGGCGGCCGCAGCCCTGCGTGCCACCGAGGTCCGACTGGGACCCGCTGTGCAAGGCCGCGTCGATCCCGCAAAGCTACTGCGGGAACGATCAGGAGTACGGACCCGTCTACGGGTGCGTGGACATCCCGGCCGTGGGAAGGACGTGCAAGCAGGCGCTGGGCGGGCGCCCGGCTCCCGTGGCCCCGAGGGACGTCCCCGACCCGGGCGGGGGCCCCGCCGCGACCCCGACGCCGTCGCCGGCCGCCGTCTGCAATCGGGCGACTCAGCCCTCTCCCGACTACGGGGAGAAAGGCGGGGCTTGCCTGCCGTCCTGCCGTAGGCTCGCCGCGGCGAGCCCGAACGCGAGCCGGGCTCGGGCGCAGCAGGACGCCTGCGCGCGGGGCGAAACCGATCTCGGAGATTGCTATGACGGAGCGCACTGCTGCGTCCCTCCCGAGGTGAAGGGCTTCTGCACGATCCTGCCGGGCGCGGCGGGCATGTGCTGCTACACCGCCGGCCGTGTCCTGGTCCGGGCGGGTCCCCAGAGCCGGTGGGACCTGTGCGCGAGCGGCGCCGGCTACGCGAACCAGGATGCGTGCTTCTCGCAGGAGCACTGGGACCGCGTCGCCGCCGGCGGCGCGTGGGACTACAGCCAGACCATCCCCTGCCGATAAGTATTAGAATGGCGCCCGTGCCAGACCTCCAGGCCGGCCTTCGGGCCCTCTTCGAGCGGAAGTTCGGGCAGCCGCCCCAGTCGGTCGTCCAACTCGACGCCAAGACCGGCGGCTCCGACCGGAAGCTGTTCCGCCTCTTCGGAGCGGGCGGCTCGGCCATCGGCGCCGCCAACGCGGACACCAAAGAGAACGCCGCCTTCCTGGGCATGTCAAGGCATTTTCGCTCCAACGGGCTGCTCGTCCCCGACATCTACGCGGCCGACGAGGCCGCCGGCCTCTATCTCGAGGAAGACCTCGGCGACACGACGCTCTTCGAGTTCCTGAGCGCCCACCGCCCCGAGGGCGGGCCGGACCGCGAGGTCGTGGCGCTCTACCGGGAGGTCGTCCGCCAGCTCCCGCGCTTTCAGATCGTCGCCGGGAAGACGGTCGACTACTCGCTCTGCCATCCCCGGGCGGCGTTCGACCGCCAGTCGATGCTGTGGGACCTCAACTACTTCAAGTACTACTTCCT
>JACQPK010000228.1 GCA_016207565.1 Elusimicrobiota bacterium | reverse complement strand
GTCCTGCACCATGCCCCGCATGACGCTCATGTACTTCGAGTCCTGGCCGCCGATCTCGAAGATCGTGTCGGCGTCCGGGTGCAGGCGGCCGGCAGCGGTGGCGTGCGCGTTGATCTCGTCGACGACGACGTCCGCCCCGGCCATCGCGCCCATCGCCTCGCGGCCCGAGCCCGTCACGCCGACGTGCAGGATCTTGATGTTGGGGCCGACGGTGTCGCGGATCTTGTGGATGCCCTGCTCCATCACCTCGAAGGGCTGGCCCTCGGTCCGGACGTACTCCTTGTAGAGCACGGCGTCGGTCTGCGCGTCGACGAGGACGAACTTCGTGGTCGTGGAGCCGACGTCGAGCCCGAGGAAGACCTCGCGGACCTCGCCCGGCTTGAACGGGTAGGGCTTCCACGTCTTCACGAGCCGGCCCGGGTCGCGCAGCGTGAGCGCCGGGAGCGCGCTCGTGACGCGGCGGTTGGCGACGAACTCCTTGAGGCGGGACAGGCCGGCCGCGAGCGCCTCGCGGTCGATCCGCGCCTCGGCGGGCAGGTCCTGGGCCGCGAAGGTCGCTGCGCCCTGCGCGATGCGGACCTCCGGGAAGTCGGGGACGATGAGGCGCGCCGGGTCGAGACCGTTCTTCTCCAGCAGGCGCCGGAACGCCTCGACGAGCACGCGGTTCTTCGAGGTCCCGCCCTGGAAAACGATGACGCCGTCGCCCGCCATGCCTCGCTTGATCTCGCCGACGAGGTTCATGAGGAAGGTCAGGCCGACCGTGTGGTTGACGCCCCAGGCGACGAGCTCCTTCGGCATGTTCTCGTGGCGCAACAGATGCGTGATGTCCGACTTCGCGAACACGGTGCAGCGGCCGGCGATCTTCGGCGCCTCCGTGTCGACGACGGTCCAGGCCCCTTCGATCATCGACATCAGGCTGTCGAAGCCGAGCCGCGGCACCTGTTCCTCCAGGAAGGTGCCCGTGCCCGCGGCGCACTCGCCGTTGAGCGCGGTGCGCTTGAGCCGCCCGTCGGAGCCGATGTGGATGAACTTCGAGTCCTCGCCGCCGATCTCGAGGATGTGGATGTCCTTGCCGAGATGCCCGTACTTCTCCCAGATGGGCGCGGTCTGCGAGATGACCTCGTTGGTGTAGCGGATCGTGACCCGGCCCTTCTTCCCTTCGGCGCCGTAGCGCGCCTCGAGCTCGCCGTCGAGCAGCTCGCCGAGCTTCTCGGCGACCTTCTGGCCGGCCGACCCCGAGAACCCGACGTTGACGACCTCCTGGTCCTTGAAGCGCTCGAGCACCGCCTCGAGCAGCGCCGCGGCCATCTCGTAGACGCGGGCGTGGTGCTTCTGGTACGTGCCGTGGACGATGTTGCCTTGCGCGTCGAGCACGACCGTCTTGGCCGTGGTCGAGCCGACCTCGACCGCGACGCGCACCGGCGCGCCCTGGGGCAGGAGCACCGGATCGCCGAAGCCGTCGAGCCCTTCCACCCGGCCGCCCGGCTCCACGGGCTTGGCGAAGGTCTTCGCGGGCGCCTCCGCCGCGACGGGGGCGGGGGCGGCGGGCGGCGGCTTCGCCGCCGGCGGCGCGGCCGGCGTCGAGGCGCCGCCGCAGGAACCGCCGCACGACGACGAGCAGCCGGCGCACCCGTGCGGCTGGCCGACGGGAACGAGCGGGATCGTGCGCCGCGCGGCCGCCGGGCGGCGGACCTTCAGCCACCCGAGAAGCGCCGCGGCGAGCAGGGCGAGCGCGGCGGCGCCCGGGACCTCGCGCGAGGCGGGCCGGTCGCCGGGACGCGGCGCGCCGCGATGGGCCTCGGCCCAAGCCTGGACGCGCTGCAGGACCCGCGCGAGCCGCAGGCGCGCGGAGGGCGCGGCGCCGGCCGCGGCCGGGCGGACTCGATCGACGAGCGCGGGGCCGGGCCGCGAGCTCTGGGCGGCGGTGAGATCGAGCACGGCCTGAGTCTCCAGGCCCAAGACGGCGCGCGCCGCCTCGGCCGCGTCCGCGGGCGCCGTGAGGCGCAACCGGCCCGCGCGCAGGAATATCCCGGCCGACGGGGGCAGCGCGCGGACGACCGCGTCGACGTCGGCGCCCTTCGGGAGCAAGACGAGAGCGACGCGCCGGGCGTCGAAAGCCCGGCCGATCTCGCGGGCGATGGCCTCGGGACCGGCGAGAGACGCCTCGGCCGGCAGCAGCTTGAGGAAGCGTGGGCCCGCGGAGGTCCCGCCGTTCTGAGGCCGGTCCTGGCGCGGCGCGGCCTCTCCGGCGGGCAGGTCGGCCGCGAGCCCGAGGGCGCGGCCCTGCCGCCGGGTCGAGTCCACGAGCCGCCCGGCCCGGGCGGCCTGCGCCGTGTGCTTGGCCTCCGCGATCAGGTCGTCCACGGTGGAGCCGAAAAGCGAGAGCGGCTTCAGCCGCGCGGCGGCGTCCTCGAGGGCCTCGACCGGCTCGCCGCGATCGGCCATCGCCCTCAGGCGCTTGACCTCGGCCCACACCGCGTCGGCGATCGCCGGGACGGCGGCCTCGTAGGCGCGGAGGAACTCGTCCTCCGTGGCCTGGTCTCGCGCGGCCGCCGGGTCCTGGGCGGCGGCGACCCGCGCGGCCCGGGCCCAGAACCCCCGGGGCAGGCCGTCGGCGATCGCCCCGAGGGCCCGCCGGGCGAACTCGTCTTGGAGATCGAGGCCCTTATAATGGAGGAGCGCCTGGTGGACGGTCGCCACCCCGCCCAGACCGCCTTGGTGCAGCCGCTCGTGGACGGCCAGAAGCCCCAGGAGAGTGGTCCCGGCCTCCGGGCTCACGGCCGTGAAGGGCAGCCGGGCCCCCGCCGCGGCTCGCCCCAGGGGGATGACCGGCTGCGCGCAGAAGCCCCGAGGCGGCGTTCCTAGGAGGCAGGCGACGGCGCAGGCGGCCAGGAGTCGGGTTCTCATCGCTCCCAGCGTAGTGCCGGGCGCCCGAACCGGCCTGGGACTCCCAGGCAAAAACCGGTTCCCGAGCGACCTACTGGGGGAACGCCCGAGGGGGCTACGACGTGGGTCTTAGGGCCCAGAAGGGCCGGTTTCCCGAGGGAAAACGCGCGCGTCGGCCCCCAACGCGGTCGACGGAGGGCCTAGGGGACAACTGCTCCGCGAACGTCCTAATCCTCGACCGTCAGGCGGGGAACCCAGCCCAAACGCCGGGAAGAGAACCATACCCGGATCGCGGCGAAGAGGCAGACGATGGCCAGGAAGACGGCCGTGTAGGTGATGAACTCGCGGTAGGGAACGAAATTGGCCGAGGCGTCGGCGATGGCGGAGTAGCTCGAGACGAAGCGGGTCATAGGCTTAAGGTGAGGGTAACCGTGAAACCGCGCGCAATCCAGACGCGCCGGGTCAGGCGAGGTCAGCTAGTCGTTGAGCAAAACGGCGCCGGGCTCTTCGCCGGTGCGGAGCACGATCGCCATCGCGGCGGCCAGGCAGATGATGCCGACCAAGGCCAGCGAGAGGCAGATCGGCTCGCGTCCGGGAATGTACCCGCAGCAGAAGCCGTTGAGCGCGTTGAGGCTGTCGACGTAGTGGGCCATTGCCCCACCAGTCTAGCCCTTGAGGGGTTTCGTATTTATTTCGTAATCGCGAAGGTCGCGAGTAGGTCCCGCAAGGGCTGGGTCTCTTTCGGGAGCTGGACGGCGTAGCCTTTGATCTCGCGCCGGAGGATCGCGACCGCGTCGGGCCGGCGGCCGAGCTTGTCGTAGATCTCGGCTTGGACCTTGGTCACGGTGAGGCGGTTGGCGCCGTAGCAAAGCCTGGCGGCCTTCTCGATCCACGGCAGCGCGTCGGCGTGGCGCCCCTTCGAGGCGAGCCACTTGGCGTAGCGGTAGGTGTAGACGTAGTCGGACGGATAGGCGTCCACGAGACGAGGGAACAGCGCCTCGAGCTCCCCGTCCTTGCCCGCCGCCTCGAGGAAGTACCTGCGGTCGTCGTCGTAGTTGCGGTCCGTTCCGAGCCCGATGCGGTCCGACTCCGAGCCGATGAGCGCCGCGGCGCGCTCGAGCGTCGCGGCCTTCGCCGCGGCGTCGCCCGAGCGCTCGTAGAACTCGGCCATCGCCTGCACGCCGCTGCGGAAGTCGGCGCAGCGGTCGCGGCGCGGCACCCAGTAGCGCCGCTCGTACCACGCGTCGAGCCTCGGGCGGAGCGCCTTGAGCGCGTCGGCGGCGGGCTCCCCCTTGAACGCCGCGCTGAGGTCGTAGGCGAGCTCGCAGCCGTCGTTGGCCGCGGCCATCTCCGCGAGGGCTCCGGCCGTGGGCTTCTTCTTGAGCGCGACGCGGAGCGTGAGTATCTTCCAGTCCGAGCGCTGCGCGAGCCCGCCCTTGCCTTTGGCGAGCGCGGCGGCGGCCTTGTCGAGCTCGTCTTTCTGGATCATCGCCTCCACCGCCTTGACGGCGGCGTCCTCGGCCGAGGGTTTGCCTTCGCCGACCAGCGCCTTGAGCTGCGCGAGGAAGTCCGCCTCACGCTGCTCGCCGAGGATGCGGCCCAGCTCCTTGCCTTGGGAGTCCAGCACGAGGAAGCTCGGGAGGAACCGGACACGCCGCTCCGACTGGATCGCCTTGCCTTCGGGCCGGTCGACGTCGACCTTGGCGAGCTGGAGGCTCCGGGCGATGTCCCAGAACGCCGGCCGGTCGAGGACGTTCTTCTCCATGTAGTAGCAGGAGTAGCACCACGGCGCGGTGAAGTCGACGAGGATCTTCTGGCCCGACTTCTTCGCCGCGGCGATCGCCGCGGGCAGCGACGGCTCCCAGCCTTGCGCGGCGGCGGGCGCGGCGAGCGCGAGGAGAACGGCGGCGGTCTTCATCATGACGAGCCTCCAGGAAAGCGATAACGTCCGGGCTGCAGCTGCTTGGGGGGCTCCTCGCGCGTAATGCGCGGGGGATGGATCGGCGAAAGCGGGGCGAGGAAGTCCCAGCCGGGCAGCACGCGCAGCCCGCCGGCGCGGCCGTCGCCGCGGGCCAGGCTGCGCGTCTCGAAGGCTCCGCGGACCCAGCGGTGGGCGCGCAGCTCGTGCTCGTCGCCTCCCGAGCGAGGGTACTCGAGCTCGACCCAGAGCCCGCGGTCCCCCCACGGCTCGAGCGCCTTGGCGACGCCGTCTTTGAGCGCGTCGTAGCCGGCCTGGGGCAGGAAATCCGCGGCCTGCGCGTTGAAGACGAGCAGCCCCTCCTCCGCGTGCGGCCTGAGGTTCTCGGCGAGCCACGCGGGCATCCCCGCGAAGGAGCGCTCGTGGAGCCTGGGCCCGGTCTTCTCGCGGGCGAGGCTCGCGAAAAGCCTCGCCGCCTCCTCAAGCCGCTTCATGCGCTCGACGTCGTCAGGCCAGACGCACGCCTTGAGCCAGAGAAGGTCGGCCGGGTCCTGCACGCGGCGAGGCCGGACGTCGAGCCCGTGTCGCGAGAGCACCGGATAGGGCGCGTCGCGCCAGCGGGGAGGCTCCTCGGCCGGCGCGCCCTCGGCGGTCAGGAGCTTCATCGTCCGGGGCAGGTAGTCGCCGACGAGCAGGAGCCCGGCGCTGGTCCCAAGCTCGACGAGATGAAAGGGCGTGCCGCGCGGCATGAACCCCGCGCACGCGGGGAGGAGCCACGCGACCGCGCGCGGCGGCTGGTTCCCCTGGAGCCGCTCGCCGGCGAGGTCCTCGAAGAATCCCTGCGCGGCGTCGCGCAGGAACGCGCCGGCGGCGTCGCCGTCGTCGAGGCGGAATTTCCCCGCGAGCGCCTCGCGGTGGATCCCCGCCAAGAGCAGCCCCGGCGCCTCGTAATGCGGCCCGAAGTCCCGGCCGGACCAGGCCCGGGCGAGACGCTCGAACCACGGCGCGCCCGAGCCGAGATCGGCGTCGATCGCCCGGAGCATCGAGCTCGCCAGGGGCGATCGGTCGCCGATGTACTCCAGGTGCTTGGCAAGCTGCCGCCGGAACCCGGCTCGATCGAGCATCCCGGCCATTGTAGGAGTTTTTAGGGAAAGGGGATCGGGCCCGGCCCCGAGTCTCATCGAGACCTCCGGATGATCCAGCACGAGTCGTGCTTTTCCATCCCGATGTGCGGATAGTAGGTGCGTGCGCCGGGCGCGGCGAGCAGGATCAGGTGCGTGCGCAGCCCCGCCGCGCGATGCGTGCGCCGGACGAGTTGCTTGCCGATGCCGCGCCCCTGGTAGGCGGCGTCGACGGCCAGGTCGGAAAGATAGGTGCAGTAGTGGAAGTCCGAGATCGCGCGCGAGACGCCCACGAGGAGCCCGTCCTCGTCTCGCGCCGTGACGATGACGTCGGCGCGGCGGAGCATCCCCTCCATGGTCTTTCGCTCGCGGACCGGCCGGCGCGCGGCGAGGGTCGAGCGCCGCAGGACGTCGACGAACTCCCGGCGAGCGAGCTTGGGCTCGAGGCGGTAGCGGATCACGCCCGCCGTTATACCTAGAAAGGACCCGTTCCGGAAGCCGGAGCGTCTAGGCCCTTTGGGGTCCGGCCCGTGGGGCCGAACGTCTCAGGAAAAGCCGGGCGAGCCGGCACACCCTAGGGTATGCGCAGCCCGGCCGTCGCCTTGGCGATACTCCTGGCGCCCCTGTCCTCTTGGGCGCTGGGCGAGCCGGACGGCCCCGCCCGACGCTCCCTGGACACCCTCGCCGACACCCAACCGGGCGCTTTCGGGAGCGTCTACGAGAACTCGCAGGCGCGCACGGAGGCTCCGGGCGGAGCGCCGGGAGCCGCGGGACGCAGCCGAGTCCCGCGACTGACGGCCGCGAACGCCCCCACCCGCCGCGCCGCGCCGGATGTCGCCGCTCCGAAGCCCGCCGAAGAGAAGGAAAGCGGCGGCCTCTGGGGCTTCATCAAGAAGAACAAGTGGAACATCGGCGGCGGCCTCGCCGGCGGGCTCGTGGGCCTCGCGCTCGGCGGCGGCATCTTCGGCATCCTCGCCGGCCTGGCCGTCAGCATCGCGGTCGCGTGGCTCGGTCCAAAGATTTTCTAGGGCCGGAAGTAGCGCCTTCACATCGCGAGAAGTAGAATAGGCCGTGACTTCGCGGCGACTGCTGCCCGTGCTGTGCCTCCTGTCCGGATGCGGAGTAGCCACCGACTCCCTCGCCTTGCGCCGTGAGGCCGACGCGCGGGCCCCGCGCTCGGTCGCGCTCAAGGCGGCGCTGAACTCCCGCGACCAGAACCTTCGCGCCCAGGCCGTCGCGGCGATGGGACGCACCGGCTCCAAGGAGTACGCCCCGGCGCTCCGGAGCGCGCTCCGCGACGAAGACGCGCGCGTCCGCTACGAAGCCGCGTTCGCCCTCGGGCAGCTCTGGATCGAGGACCCGGCGCCGGCCGCGGTCGAGATCGCCTCCGACTTGATCCCGGCGATCGCCGACGCCGCGCCCACGGTGCGCGCCGCCGCCGTCGAGGCGCTCGGCAAGCTCGGCGCGCCGGACCTCGAGCCGAAGCTGGCGGGCCTCCTGTCGGACCCCGAGGCGCTGGTCCGCCGGGAGGCGTCCACCGCCCTGTTCCGCCTGCGCTACCTCAAGCGACTGACGGCCTACTCCTCGACGACGGTGCAGGCGCTGGTCGAGGCGTTCGACGACCCCGACGCCGAGACCCGGTGGCGGGCGGTCTACGCGTTCTCGCGCTGGCCTGAGCCGGGCGTGGCGACCGAGCTCGCGCGCGCGGCCGAGGACGAGTCGCCGAACGTACGGCTCTTCGCGCTGCGGTCGCTGGCGCAGCTCGAGGCCAAGGCCCCCGAGGAGCCGCTCGAGGCCGCCTTGAGGGATCCCGACGAGCGCGTGCGCGCGGAGGCGGTCGCCCTGGCCAAGAAGGCCGGACGGACGAAACGCCTCGGCGACGCCGTGCTCAAGGATCCCGACGCCCACGTCCGCGCGGCCGCCGCCGACGCGCTCGGCGACGCGGAAGGGAACCTCGCGCTGCTGGAAGAGCTCGCCAAGGACCGCTCGGGCTTCGTGCGGGCCGCGGCGATCGCCTCGCTCGCGAAGCGCAGCGGCGACGCGCTCGAGAGCCGGATGAGGGACTGGATCCGAGATGCGGACCCGTGGCTGCGCGTGCGCGCGTGCGCCGCGGCGGGCGAGCTGCCGAAATCCGGCGCGAAGCTTCTCGACCTCTGCTTGAAGGATCCCGACGCGCGCGTGCGCGCCTCGGCGCTCGAGACGCTCGCGAAGGTCCCCGGCGGCGAGGTGGACGTCGCGCTGTCGGTCGCGCTCACCGACGAGGCCGCGCCGATCGAGATCGTCGGCACGGCGATGGACTCGGTCACCAAGCGCAAGACGCCCGAGCTCACGGCGGCGGTGGCCAAGGCCTACAAGCGCTCCAAGGGCCGCGAGTGGGTCGAGGTCCGCGAGAGCGCGGTGGACGCCGCCGAGCACCTGGCGGGGCTCCCGGGCGCCGGCGACAAGGCGGGTGAGCTCCTGCGCGAGATGCTGAAGGACCCCGCGCCGTCGGTGCGGCTCAAGGCGGCCAAGGCCCTCAAGGCCGAGCCCCCGCGCGCCGCGTCCCAAGGCTCCCCCGGCCGCTTCCTCGAGGCCGAGCCTCCCGCTTCGGCGCTGGTCACGCTCGAGACCGAGAAGGGCCTCATCCTGATCCAGCTCGCGACCGACCTCGCGCCGGTGCACTCGGCGAGCTTCCTCGACCTCGTCCGCCGCGGCTTCTACGACGGCAAGACGATCCACCGCGTCGTGTCGAACTTCGTCGTGCAGGGCGGCGACCCGCGGGGCTCGGGCTGGGGCGACCCCGGCTACGCGCTCCGTGACGAGATCGGGCCGCTCAAGTTCGCGCGAGGCACGGTGGGCATGGCCAAGGCCGGCCGCGACACTGGAGGCTGCCAGTTCTTCGTCACGCTGGTCCCCACCCCCCACCTCGACGGCCGCTACACCGCGTTCGGGCGCGTCGTCGGCGGGATGGACGTCGTGGACCGGCTGATCCCGGGCGACGTCATCCTTCGCGCGAACGTGCGCTGAGCCGCCGCTCAATTCATATAATAGGCCCCCGGAGGACCCCGTGAGCGACTCTCGACAGCAGGGCCATGAATCCAATGAGGACTTCTCGAAGCTCTTGGGCGAGTCCTTGGAGCAAGCGGAGAAGACCTACTCGCCCGGCGACCGCGTCCGCGCGGAGCTCCTGAGCGTCGGCACGGAGGACTCCTTCGTCGCGCTGGGCCCCGGCAAGGAGGGCGTCCTCTCGACCGCCGACCTGCGCGACGCCGAGGGCCGCGTCACCCGCCGCAGCGGCGAGACGCTCGACCTCTTCGTGACGTCGGTGCGGGCGCAGGAGGTCCGCCTCTCGGTCCACCCGACGGACAAGAACATCGCCGAGGACCTGCAGGAGGCGTTCTCGAGCCGGCGGCCGATCGAAGGCCGCGTCGTCGAGGCCTGCAAGGGCGGCCTCCGCGTGAGCGTCAAAGGGAAGCTCGCCTTCTGCCCGATCAGCCAGATCGACGCCAAGCGCACCGAGACCGGCGCCGAGTTCATCGGCAAGACGTTCGCGTTCCGCATCACGGAGCTCTCGGAGGGCGGCCGCAACATCGTCCTCTCGCGCCGCAAGCTGCTGGAGGAGGAGGCCTCGCGCACCGCGGACGCCTTCCTCGCCCAAAACCTGGACGGCTCGCTCGTCACGGGCAAGGTGGTCCGGCTTGAGAAGTTCGGCGCCTTCGTGGAGCTCGCTCCCGGGCTCGAGGGTCTGCTTCACGTGTCGGAGCTCGCGTGGTCGCGCGTCGAGTCGCCGTCCGAACTCCTGAAGGCGGGGCAGACGATCACGGTGAAGCTCCTCAAGCGCGAGATGGTCGAGGACCGGCTGAAGCTGTCGCTCTCGCTGAAGCAGGCGACCGAGGCCCCGGCCGCCTCCCCCGTCGCCCCGGCGCAGGACCCGTGGGCCAAGTACCAGGCCGGCCAGGCCGTGACCGGAAAGATCACGCGCAAGGAGCCCTACGGCCTATTCGTCCAACTCGAGCCCGGGATCGTCGGGCTGCTGCATCAGTCGAAGACGGTCGACCGCGCGGACTTCCGCCTCGAGCAGCACAAGGTCGGCGAATCGATCGAGGTGCAGATCGGCGAGGTGAAGCTCGGCGAACGGCGGATCGCGCTCGAGCTGCCGCGCGACACGAGCGCCGAGGAGTGGCGCGAGCAGCAGAAGGCGAGCGAGGGGCAGTTCGGGGCCTTGGGCGACGTGTTCAAGGCGGCGCTGAAGGCGAAAAAGCGTTAGCGCCCCGGCCGCAGGCCGTGCCGATCGACGAGGTGCTTCCTGATTCTGAGACGGGACGCTTCTGGGAGCTCACGTCCGAGCTGGCGACGGCGACGCGCTAAGAGCCTATGGGGCCGCCGGCGTCCAGAACTCGATCCGGTTGCCTTCCGCGTCCCGGATCCACCCGAAGCGGCCGTAGGGGTAGTCTTCCGTCTTATCGATCGGCACTCCGGCCGCCTGGAGACGGGCGACGAACCCGTCGAAGTCGGTGACGCGCAGGTTGAGCACGAACTGGTTGCGCTCGGTGACCGGCGGATCGGCTCGGTGGATCGCGAACACCGTGAAGGCTCCCGGGGCCGGGCCGTGACGGAAGATGTGCATGTGTCCGCCTTCGTAGGCGATCAGCGGGATTCCGAGCTTCTCTCGATACCAGGCGGCCAGCCCGGCGGGGTCATCGGCCTTGATGAACACCCCGCCCACGTCCGCGACGGCGGCTGCGGTCGCCGCCGGCGGCGCGGCCGGCGCCGCGACCTTGGGCGGAGCCGGCGTTTGGCGCGCGGGCTGACCGGCGTTGGCGAGCGCGAAAGCGGCGAGAAGTAGGAGTCTCATGATCCCTCCGAAAATAGAATTGCCCGACGGCTTGAGTGCCGCCGGGCTGCACCGGGTGTCGATTATATCACAAGGCTTGGTAGCGACGGCGGTTGTCGCTAGTTTGCAGCCGGCGCGACACGGGGCGCTTGGAGCGTTTCCCGATCCGCCGCGGGACCTTGGATTCTGTCGGCGCCGGCCGGCGGCGGGTATCCTCGAGGCATGATAGCTTTGTTGACCTTACTCCTCGCCTTGCCGGCGCGCGCGCAGTTCATGGTCCGGCCCATCACCGCGGGCGTGCCCCCGGCGCCGGCAAGCTTCTGCTTCCTCGTCGAGCAGGTCATGCCGCAGCTGGCGGGCGGACTGAGCTTTTCCGACGAGGACGACCGGAGGATCCTCGGCGCGGTGGCGCGGCATCTCCCTGCCGATTTCGAGGAGCACCTCCGGCGAGCGGTCGCCGGCCGGGGAGAGGAGCTTCAAGCGCTCCTCGAGCAGCTGGAGCAGGCCCGGCGGACGGCGGCCGCCGACCTGGCGGCTCCGCTCCGCTCGGAGGCGGAGCGCGTGCTGCAAGAGGCGCGGCGGCTGGAGGTGTCCGAGCTGTGGTCGGCGTACCGGGCGCTCGAGCGATATGGCGTTCTAGGCGAGTCCGCCGCCCAAACCGTCGCGGGGCTTCGGTCGGCCGCATCGGCGGCGCGCGACGACGCCCACATGGGGGTCGCGCGGAAGATCGCCGAAGAGCTCCTAGGGACGGCCGTCACGGAGCGCGACGCCGTCGAGCCGGTCGAGGCCGCTGCGCTGCCCGAGACGGGCCCGACGGCGTTCCTACGAGACGACCCCGGCCTGGCGGGCTTCTTCGGCCGGCTCGAGAACGATCTGGGGTTCGAGCACCCGACGTACCAGGCGCCGCTGCCGTTCGAGGGCTTCCGGCCGGGCGAGACGGTCACGACGCCGGGCCTGCTGCTCGCGGCCTACACCGCGGCCGAGGCTCTGGCGCCCGCCCGAGCCGTCGAGGCCGGCAACGACTGGATCACCGTGTGGACCAGAGCAGGCCGCCGCGGCAACGAGGCTTGGAGCGCGCTGCTGTCGGTCGCGCAGGACCGCCGCTCACGGTTCGACGCGAAGGGGAATCTGATCGTCTGGTCGAATTATCCGGACGTGGCCGGTTTCCTGAGACGAGTCGGCATACGCGCCGCGTACTTCGAGACAAGCTCGGGCTGGCGCAAATACCTGATCGATCCAAAGGCGGCCACGGTTAAGTGAAGTTAGTAAAGTGGGGACTGTCCCCAATTTACTTACTTCACCAGGCAGGCTTCTTGTCGCGCCTTCTTGATCGCCTCGAGCATCTCCGCGACGGTCGTGAACTTCTCGCGGATCTTGCCGGACTGCTTGCCCCGCGAGAGCTCCAGGGTCTCGAGCAGCTTCCAGTCCTGGAAGGTGACGAAGTCGGGCTGACGCGCCTTCACCGTCGCGAGCGCCGCCTCCGGCGTCTTGGACTCCTCGACGGGGGCGGACAGCTTCGCGACGTCCTCGAGCATCGCCTTCACGGTCAGGACCGAGTCGGCCCGGTTCGTGCCGATCAGGCCCGAGGGGCCGCGCTTGGCCCAGCCGACGACATAGGCGCCGGCGACGACGGCGGCCTTGTCGTCGAGGACGCGGCCGTCCTTGTTCGGGATGTGGCCGGCCTTCGCGTCGAAGGGGACGCCCGGGATCGGCACGCCGTGGTAGCCGACCGAGCGGAACACGAGTCCCGCGTCGATGACCTCGGTCTGGCCCGTGCCCTGAGCCTTCAGCCCGCCCTTGCCGTCCGCGACGAGCTGGTTGATCTCGAGCTTCATCTTGGCGACGCGACCGTTGCCTTCGATCAGCTCCGTCGGGGAGACGCAGAAGCGCAGGCAAATCTTGCGCGGGCGGCTGCCTTCGCCCTTCTTCGCCTGCTGCACGAGCAGGTCGTAGTTCTTCTTGGCCTCGGGGTCCTTCTCGAGCGCGGCCCTCGAGACCTCGTCGAGCTTCAGCTCGTCCTCGCGCACGACCAGGTCCGAGGAGTGCAGCTCGCAGAGCTCCTTGAGCTCGGCGGGCGAGAACGCGGCCTGCACGGGGCCCCGGCGGCCGAGCAGCCACACGGTCTTGACTCGGCTCCCGCGCAGCGCCTCGACGGCGTGGCGCGCCATGTCCGTCTTGGCGAGCACTTCGACGTCCTCGGCCAAGATGCGCGTCACGTCGATCGCGACGTTGCCGATGCCGATGACGGCGGCGGACTCCTGGCTGAGATCGAAGTCCTCCTTGCGCCAGTCCGGGTGGCCGTTGTACCAGCCGACGAACGCCGTCGCGGAGTGGCTGCCCTTGAGGTCCTCGCCGGGAACCTTGAGGCGGCGGTCGCTCTCGTTGCCCACCGCGTACACGATGTGGTCGTAGTGGCGGCGGAGGTCGTCGACCTGGATGTCGCGGCCCAGCATCACGTTGCCGAAGAAGCGGAACGCCGGCCGCGCGGCGATCTTCTCGTAGACCATCGTGACGTTCTTGATCTTCTGGTGGTCGGGAGCGACGCCGCCGCGCACCAGGCCGTACGGGGTCGGGAGCCGGTCGAACATGTCGACCTGGACCGCGAGGTCCTTCGCGTTGAGGAGGGCTTCGGCGGCGTAGAAGCCGCTGGGTCCGGAGCCGATGATGGCCACCCGCAGCGGACGCTCGGGGCTTCCGACCTTCACAACTTTGTTACCGTCAGCCATTTCCCTACCCTCCCCGATTTAATCTAAACTCATTCTAGCAAGTTCCACGACGGAGCATGCCCATGGACGAGCCCAAGCAACATTCCGGCCCCTTTCCCGTACGGCAGCAGATGGCCCTCTACGAGGCCGCCGTTCGACCGACGCCTCGACCCGTGACCCGCGCGCTGTGGAGGCTTTGGACGGTGGTCGGCATCTCCGGCATGATGTGGGTCGGCTGGTGCGAGCCCTGGAGCGCGCTGCTGGGCGAGCGGCTGTTAAAGGAAGGCTGGCCCGCCTGGCTGGTCGCCTACGGTTTCAACCCCTTCGTCTACGGGCTGCGAGCGGTGCTCCTGGTCGAGGCGTTCGGCTACGCGTACCACCGGTTCTTCCAGCACCTCGGCTGGTTCACGCGCCGCGCCCAGGTGTTCCGCCGGAACCAGATGTTCCACTGGATCCATCACATGATCCTCTACCCGATCGGCCGCTTCTACCGCCGGCCGGTCGACTACGTGTCGTCGGAGCCCGGCATCGCGTGGAGCTGGGTCGCGCCCGCCGTGCTCGCGCTGGTGGCGAACTTCTGGTCGAACGGGTTCACGGTCGGCTCGGTCACCTTCGTGGTGGCGATCGCGCTCTACGCCAAAGAGGTGATCGACAAGACGCACTCCCGATTCCACGAGACGAACCACCCCTGGGCGGACAAGGAGTACTTCCACTGGCTCGAGGAGATCCACGTCCTCCATCACTGGGACCAGCGCTACAACTTCACGATCGTGCACCCGGCGATGGACTGGCTCTTCGGAACGTACCTCTCGCCGGCGACGCACCGCCACGAGCTCACCACCGCGCTGATCGACGTCGAGCTCACCGCCTCCGATCTCATCAACTGGCGCTACTTGCTGATCGAGGCGACGCCGGCCGAGTACGCGGCGTTCATCTCGCAGGCGCGGCGCCATCCGCGCTCCCTGCGCAAGCTCGGCAAGCTGCGCGAGCTGCTCGCCGCGCGCGTCGACCTGTACCCGAACGACGCGCTCGCGCGCAACCTCAAGGCCCGCGCCGAGGAGCTCTGGCGCGTCGTCCGGCCGGTGCCGTTCCCTGCCTAGCCCTTAGGACGAGCGACCGGGGAAAAAAGACCCCATCGGACTCTAGGGTCCGACCGGCGTCCTGGTCTATAATCGCGCCTTCCTCAGGAAGGAGCGATTCATGCACACGGTCCTTAGCGCCCTGCTGTCTTTCGTCCTCTCCGCCGCCGCCGCCGCCGAGTCCCCCGTCGCCCAATCCGCCGCCCGCATCGAGGGGCTGATCGCGCCCGTCGGCACGATGAACCTCATCGCGACCTTCGACGGCGCCCGCGCGCCCGCGGGCGACCCGCTCGCCGCCGCCGAGCCGACGAAGTGCTCGGCGCCGCTTCCGCCGCTCTGGAACAAGGTCCCGGGACAGACGATCACGCCCATCGAGACGCTCGACCAGCTCCAGTTCGGCGACCCAAACCTCGCCAAGGTCGCCGAGGCCGCGGGGCACGCGTACGACAAGCTCCGCGAGAACGAGCCGAAAGGCCGGCTCGGCGGACGCAAGGAGGCCTTCACGCAGCGCGACCTGACGAACGCGTGGGCGCTCTCCTTCCGCAAGAATTTCCTGCAGCTCGTCGGCAGCGCGGTCCCGGCCCCGCTCGCCTCCCTCGCCGCGTACTACGTCGCGCTCGAGTACTCCTACGGGCGCGGCATGGACTACGATCCCGCGAGCCCCGAAGTGGGCGACCGGGCCAAGTTCGAGACGGTCGCGCTGGAGCTCGTGAAATCCCTGGCCGTCTCGCTCGGCCTCATGACCGGCCAGGAGACGGACGTCTTCCCCACGCCGCTCGCCGTCGTCGACACCATCGCCAAGCGCCTGACGAACAAGGTCCTCTACGAGCTCCGCGAGGCGGCCTCCGGCGTCGACGTCTCCCACCTGCTCGCGGCGACCGAGCCGCTCCCCGGCACGCTCGGCGGCAGCGGCGCGCTCACGCGCGACCTCGAGCAGATGAACCGCAACTTCATGATGGAAGTCACGGTCGACGGCAAGACCGAGCGCATCGAGACCGCATGGAAGCTCGTCGAGCAGGTGGACGAGGCCGCGCAGCTCAACCAGGTCGTCTCCCTCGTCGGCCCGACGGGCACCGGCAAGAGCATGGCCGTGAAATGGCTCGCGGCCAACAACGGCATCCCTCACCTCACCGTCGCCATGAAGCCGGCGATCGGCCAAGGCGAGATGGTCGGTTCCGTCCGCCCCACGCCGATCGGGCTCGCGTGGCAGTGGGGCTTCCTCATCAAGGCGATGATCCAGGGAGACTGGGTCACGCTCGAGGAGGTCAACCTCGCGCCCAGCGAGGTGCTCGAGTTCCTCAACGAGTTCCTGAACTCCGGGTTCCTGCGCCTGACGCAGTTCCTCGACCCCGAGACCCTCGAGACCGTCCTCCCCAAGGAGCTGTTCGAGACGCTGAAGGCCGACGGCTACCGCCTGAAGGCGCACCCGCGCTTCCGCCTCTTCTTCACGATGAACCCCGACACCTACTCGGGCCGCAACCCGCTGTCGAAGACGCTGCTGAACCGCACCGTGCAGATGTGGGCGCCCGAGTACAGCCCGCGCGAGATGCAGCTCATCGTCCGGGCGCGCACCGGCATCGACGGCGGCACCGCGCTCAACCTCGTCGAGAACCTCTACCAGGGCCTCCGGACCGCGATCGGGGCCGGCCAGGTCGGGGCCGAGCACAAGGACCGCTACGAGGTGAACCTGCGCACGCTGATCCGCGCGGTCGACCTTTATAAGGAGAACCTCGAACAGTACCAGGCCGCGAAGGGGCTGTCCGCCGACGATAAGACGGCAAAGACGCTGCTCGGCCGCGCCCTCTGGGAGAGCCTCGGGTCCATGATGCGCGGCCCCGAGGACCGCCGGGAGCTGTGGACGCTCATCGACCTGAGCTTCGGCATGAAGGGCGCGGGCATCGAGCTCGCGTCCGTGCAGCCGAAGGTACAGGCGGTCCGTTTCGACGCCGCGACCCAGGAGGTCGTCTTCGAGGACGAGCTCTTGCCTTTCCGCATTCCCGTGAAGGCGGGCGGCACCTTCGTCCCGCCGGAGAACTTCGGCCTGCCGCCGACGCCCGCCGTGATGAACGGCCTCTACTGGATGGCGCGCCGCATCAAGCTGCGGCAGAACTTCCTGCTCGTGGGCAACACGGCCGCGGGCAAGACCACGCAGATCCAGTTCCTGCACCGCATGCTCAACGCGGCGGTCTACTACACGTCGCTCTCCTCCGACAGCGCCAATGAGGAGGTCGAGGGCGGCTACCAGCCCGCGCCGCACAAGGCCGGCAAGTTCGCGTGGATCCCGGGCAAGCTGCAGAAGGCCGGCGAGGAATACGGCGGCCAGGGCTCGACGCTGTTCATCGACGAGTTCAACATGAACGGGCTCGTCGAGATGATCAACACGCCGCTCGACGACGGCATGATCGTGACCCCCGAAGGCGTCAAGCGACTCGGCCCCGACACGCTCGTCGTCGGCGCGATGAACCCGCCGGGCTACCAGAGCCGAAACATGCTCAGCCCGGCCGTCCGCGGCCGCTTCTGGGAGATGTGGGTCGAGGAGCCGGACAGCAACGAGGCCGCGCTCCGCGTGGGCTGGCGCCTGAAGCAGCTCATGGGCGATCAGGCCCCGGGACAAGGGCAGGGCAAGTGACGGTCCTCCTCGCGCTGCTGTTGGCCGCGCCGGCCTCGGCCTCCGAGCTGGGCGTGCGGCTGCGCGCCCTACGCCAAGACCTCGGCGCGGGCGAGGCGGCCTTCCTCGGGAGGATCTTCGACGCGTCGGCGCCGGCGCCCGCCGGGGTGCCGGCGCCGGCGGCCGGCGCCGAGGATCCGCTCGACACCTTCCTCAAGGCGCAAGGCGTGCCCGAGTCGGAGTGGCCCGCGGTGAAGGCCGAGATCGACGGGCTCTGGAGGCTCATGTCGGCCGTCGGCATCGCGCTCGGCGACAAGAAAGGGCTCGAGTTCCGCGTCGGCGAGTGGTGGATGACCGACACGCAGGCCGGCGTCGTCTTCCTGCCGCTCAAAGACATCGTCGAGAACAAAGGCAAGCCGGCGGTGCTCCTCGGCGGCGTGGCGCACGAGGCGGGGCACGTCTTCTGGACGCGCTTCGCCGACCTGCCGGAGCACGAGGCGCTGATGGCCGGTGAGGAGTTCCCGCAGGCGGTCCACAACCTCTTCAACGTCCTTGAGGACATGTTCCAGGAGCGGACCCAGGGGCGGATGTGGCCCGGGCTTCCGTACTACCTGACCCAGCTCCACACGAACTACCGCGGCGACCTCATGGCCTCCGACCTGACCGGGCCCGACGCGGCGAAGAAGGAGAAGCCCGCGCAGGACCCGCCGGCCGAGCTTCTGCCCCATGAGAAATACCTCGAGTTCCTCCGAGCGTACTGGATGACGGGGACCTTCCCCGCGCTCGACACGCTCGATGTCCCCGAGGTCAGGGACGCGGCGCGGAGCACGCAGGAGGCGGTGCGCCGCCTCGGCACGGAGCTCCCGCCCGAGCGCCGCCGCAGCGAGCCGAAGAAGTTCGAAGACGCGCAGCGCCGCTTCGACCTCATCCATCGGGAGGTGTACCCCGCGTACAAATCGCTCCTGAAGATGAGCGAGGAGCAACTGCGCCAGCAGCAGCAGCAGGGGCAGGGACAAGGCCAGGGCCAGGGGAAGGGCCAGGGCCAAGGCAAGCAACAGATCGAGAAGCGCTCCAAGCAGATCGCCCGCAAGTATTTTCCCACCCACGGCGACGAGGACGAGCTCAAGAAGCGGCGCGACGAGCGCAAGAAGCAGCAGTCCGTGTCGATGGACCCGAACCAGCGCAAGCAGGAGGCCCAGCCGCAGGAAGGCGAAGGCGAGCCGCAGGAGGCCCAGCCTTCCGACGGCGACGGGGATCAGGACGGCGATCCGCTGGAAGCGATTCTCCAGCGCAACCGGAAGGTGAAGAAGCAGACGGCGCCGAGCGGGACCTACGAGGAACACCTGCTGGCGATCTCGGCGCTGGTCGACGCCTTCACCGGCCGGCTCGAGGCGATGTTCCAGAAGAACCTGCGCCCGGCGTGGGAGGGCTACTTCAAGAGCGGCCCCAGGCCGAACATCAAGCGCTGGATGCGCTCGGAGTCGAGAGGCTGGTCGCACCCGAACGACTTCAAGGTCTTCGAGAAGCGCCGCGAGCCGACGCGCCGCGACTACAAGTTCCGGCTGCTGATGGACGTCTCGGGGTCGATGGACCGCGACAAGAAGAAGCATGCCGCGCGGACGATGGTCCTCTTCATGGAGGTCCTCGACCGCCTCGGCATCGACTTCAGCATCGTCGGCTTCGACGACGACCTGCACCTCTACCGCGACTTCGACCCGAACTGGGACGGCGTCAAGAAGATCCCGACCGACGCCAAACGGGCGCTCGTGCGCGCCGTCGACGAGACCCGCGGCGGCACGACCCACGACACCGAGGCGATCATCGCCTCCGTCAGCGGCGCGGACCTCCCCGGCGGCGTGCGCCTGACGGGGCTCGAGCAGCAGCCCGGCGAGGGCCGCTACCTCATCGTCGTGACCGACGGCGAAGGAAACGGGCCGAAGAAAGACGAGCTCGAGCGCGTGCTCGGCGACGCGGCGGCCCGCGGGATCGTCGTCGTCGGCGTCGGCATCGGCGACGGCATCACGCACGTGCAGAAGCGCTACCCGAGCCACATCACCGAGCCGGACGTCACGAACCTGCCGGACCGCGTGGGCGACCTGCTGCAGCGGATCGTGCGGGAAGGCGTCGAGAACGGCCTGCCGGACCGCGCGGGGGCCCGCCGGTGATCGCGCTCGCCGCCGCGCTCGCCGTCGCCGCCTTCGCCTCGCAGCCCGTCGGCTTCGACGGGTGGGACGACACCTCGGACTACGGAGATGACGGCGGCTACGGAGGCTGGGCGCCGAGCGCCGCTCCCTCGACGGTGGCGGGCGTGCCGCCCGTGCCGAAGCCGGTGGAAGTCGGCCCGGGGGCAGACCAACTCCTCCGCTCCGGCGAGCCGCGCGTGATCGCGGTGCTCCTGGGCCACACGGGACTCGTCCGGGCGGCGCAGTTCAGCGCCGACGGCAAGACCGTCGTCTCGGCCTCTTGGGACGGGACGGCCCGTCTCTGGGACGGCGTGACCGGCCGCCCCCTCACGACGATCGCCGTGCCGGGAAACGGGAAGCTGCAGACCGCGGCGTTCTCTCCGGACGGCGCGCGGGTCGTGACGGCGGGCGAGGACGGTGTCGCGCACGTCTGGGAGACGGCCGGCGGCCGGCTCGTCGCGACGCTGAGCGGCCACTCCAAGCAGATCGACGCGGCGGCGTTCTCGGGCGACGGCCGGCGGATCGCCACCGGCGCCCGCGACGGGAAGGCCCGGGTGTTCGACGCGGCCTCCGGCGCGGTGGTGCGCACGCTGAACGCCGGCGGACACGTCTCGTCGGTCGCCTTGGATCGAGACGGCTCGCGGGTCCTGACCGCGAGTTCCGAGGGCGAAGCCAGGCTCTGGGACTTCCGCACCGCCTCGGCCACCCGCTTCAACGTCTCGGTGCCGTCGTTCAATCGAGGACTAGGTTGGATCGGCTTCCTCGGCGACGGCGGCCGGGTCGCGGTCGCGGGGCGCTCCGTCGAGCTTTTCGACGCCGCTACCGGCGCCCGCCTCGCGGCGTTCGCCGACCACTTCCGTCCCGTCTCGCTGTCGGCGAGCGCCGACGGCCGGAAGCTGCTCGGCGCCGCGAACCACGGGAGCGTCAAGCTCTGGAATACGGCCGCCGGCGAGCAGCTCCTCGACCTGAGCGTCGGCTCCAGCCTGTACCACGCCGCCCTCTCGCCCGACGGGTCGCGGATCGCGGTGTCCCGGTCCAACTGGGTCGAGCTCTGGCGGATCGACCTGCTCCCGGAGGAGCGCGAGATGATCCGCCGCGCGCTCGACTCGAAGGTCACGATCCCGCCAAACCAGCCCGGCTCCGCCTCCGGACGCTTCCGCCGGAACTTCTAGGCGTGCGTTAGCCCCCGGGGCGGCGGCCGCGAGCGCCAAAATGATAGGCTCGGCTCCATGCGCTACGCTCTCTCCGCCGTCCTCGTCCTCTCGCTCACCGTCGCCCCCCCGGCCGTACGCGCCGCGGCGCCGCCCGCGGCCCTCGCGCAGGTCCAAGGCGAGCTCTCGCCCAAGCTCGACGCCGCCGCCCGATCCAGGCTCGAGCGCGGGCTGAAGCAGGTCTCCGCGCTCTGGAAGGACTCCGACGGCGACGCCGCGGCCTTCGGCGCGTTTGTGAAGGCGCACTTCGCGGCGGACCCGGCCGCGCTCGACGCGGTCTTTGAGCGCTTCCAGGAGCACCTGGAGAAGCTCGACGGGCACATGAACATGATCTCGGTGTCGCTCCGGCGGCGCTCGGACCTCGACGTCGGCCCGCTCACGCCGCTCGACGATCTCTTCGCCGGCTACGACGCCTCGGCCCACCTGACCGAGGACTTCTTCGCGAACAAGCTCGCGTTCGTCGCCCTCCTGAACTTTCCTCTCACGACACTCGACGAGCGGCTGAAAGACGGCCCGAAGTGGTCGCGCCGGCAGTGGGCCGAGGCCCGGCTCGCGCAGCGCTACTCGAAGCGCATCCCCGCGGAAGTGCAGCTCGCCATCGCGGAGGCCGGCGCGCAGTCCGACCGCTACATCGCCGAGTACAACATCTGGATGCGCCACGTGCTCGGTCCGAAAGGCGAGCGGCTCTTCCCGCCGAAGAAGCGGCTGCTCTCGCACTGGAACCTTCGCGACGAGATCAAGGCGGCCTACGGCGAGCCCGCGACGGCGCTGCCGAAGCAGCGCACGATCCTCAAGGTGATGGAGCGCATCGTCACGCAGACGATCCCGGCCGCCGTCGTGAACAGCCCGCACCTCGACTGGGACCCCTACGCCAACACCGTCAAGCCGGCTCCGCCCGAGGAAGACGAGGAGCGCGACGTCCTCAAGGGCGAGGCGCCCAAAGCCGACGCCGCGCCCGAGCCGGACCGCCGCTACGCCATGCTGTGGAACACGTACGCGGCCGTGAAGAAGGCCGACCCGTACTCGCCCGCGGCGCCGACCCACATCGCCCGGCGCTTCGAGGAGGACCGCGAGCTGCCCGAGGCCCGCGTCCGCAAGATGCTCGAGGACGTCCTGTCCTCGCCGCTCGTGCCCAAGGTCGCCGCCGTGATCGAGAAGCGGCTCGGCCGCAAGCTCGAGCCCTTCGACGTCTGGTACGCCGGGTTCAAGCCGTCCGCCGCGCACGCCGAAAAGGACCTCGATGCGATCGTCGCCAAGCGCTACCCGGACGCCGCCGCATACCGCAACGACATGCCGGCGCAGCTCGCGAGTCTCGGGTTCCCGTCGGACCGGGCGAAATTCCTCATGGACCACATCGTCGTCGAGGCGGCCCGCGGCTCGGGCCACGCCTGGGGGCCGCAGATGAAGGGCTCGCCCGCGCGGCTGCGCACCCGTGTCGAGAGGGACGGCATGAACTACAAGGGCTTCAACATCGCGGTCCACGAGATGGGGCACAACGTCGAGCAAGTGGATTCGCTCTACGACATCGACTACACGCTGCTCCAGGGCGTGCCCAACACCGCCTTCACCGAGGCGCTCGCCTTCGTCTTCCAGGGCCGCGACCTCGAGCTGCTCGGACTATCCAAGCCGGACGAGAAGTCCGAGGCGCTCAAGACGCTCGAGGAGTTCTGGGGCACCTTCGAGATCGGCGGCGTCGCGCTCGTCGACATGGCGGTGTGGCACTGGATGTACGACCACCCGAACGCGACACCCGCGGAGCTGCGCGACGCGACGATCGGGATCGCCAAGGACGTCTGGAACAAGTACTACGCGCCGATCTTCCGCGTGAAGGACGTGGTGCTGCTCGGGATCTACTCGCACATGATCCACTCCTTCCTGTACCTGCCGGATTACCCGATCGGCCACATGATCGCGTTCCAGATCAACGAGAAGATCGGCCACGGCCCGGTCGGACCCGAGTTCGAGCGGATGGCCCGCTATGGGCGGCTCACGCCCGACGCCTGGATGATCCACGCCACGGGCAAGCCGGTGGGGCCGCAGGCGCTGCTGGCGGCCACGGCACGCGCGCTCAAGGTCGTCCCGTAGGGCTATTCGACGGAGAACTGACGAGCGGTCCGCGCGCAGACCGATTCTTCGCGCTCGATCGGCGCGAGCGCGAAGCAGACGACCTCCACGTTCCGGCCCGAGCGCTCGAGCCAGTGGAGCTCGCGCTCGTTGTCGAACGATAAGCCCGAGTCCGGATACAGGTTGGCCTTCCCGAGCACGTGCTCCTTCTGATCCACGATCAGGCGGTAGTTGCTGTCGTGGTACACGAGAAACGCCGGCACGTCCGCCGGGCTGAAGGCGATCGCCGGCTTCGTCTGCGGGCAGTACTCCCAGCCGCCGCGGCCGCCCCCGTCCACGTAGTGGAGGCAAGGGGCGCCCTCGGCCCGCTTGCCGAACCAGTGCAGCTTCCCGAGGGGCGAGAAGTGCAGCTCGTAGGGCCCTTCCCGGGTCTCGAACCCGACCGGCGAGCCGTTTAGGATCACGGCGTTCTGCTTCGACGGCCCGTTGGTGATGAAGGCGAAGGCCCCTCCCGAGGGCGCGATGGCGAGCTCGTGGGGGTAGTCGTAGGGTCCGTACTCGGCGTCGTCGATGTGGGCCTTGTCGTAGGTGGTCGCGCCGACCTGCTTCCAGTCCTTGCTCATCACCAACGTCGACGAGGGCCAAGGCTTCAGGCGGCGATCATCGAGCCACAGCTCCTGGCGGTACTTCTCGAGGTTGTTCAGGAAGACGACGTGAGAGCCGTCCGCGTTGACCTTCAGGCGGCTGGGCGCTTCATCGAACGACGCGGTGCCGGGTCTCTTTCCGACGATGACACGCCAACGGCCGTCGATCCTCGCCGCGAAGGCGAGATGCGCCCCCGTCTCGCTGAAGGCCAGATGGCGCACCCGCTCGTAGACCCCGAGCTTCGCGCCGTCGAGGAACACGGCCTCGCCGCCGGCCGCCTTCTTCACCCAGGCGAACCGGCCGCGCTGAGGGCTGAGCAGCGCCTTGAGCATCGCCCGGCCCATGTCGTCCTCGTCGTCCGGAAAGCCGCCTCGCGGGGCGGTGTCGATCTTGCGGCCGTCCTTGTACCAGACCTCCACCTCCTCCTCGACCGTCAGATAGGCGAAGTGGTACGCGTCGGCCGACACGAGCCGCTGGGAGGTGTCGAAGCCGGGCGAGAGCTTGCCGAGCGGGACGCGGGCGACGATCGCGGCGTCCGCTCCGCGGATCAGCAGCAGCGCCGCGAGCCATGCGAGCACGCCGCCAGTATGGGCCCGGAGGCCTCCGGCGTCAAGGCGAAGGCTCTCCAAGTTTCCCCGGTGCCCTGGGAACGGAGTAACGCAGAGGTACGCAAAGGAAAGTGACGGAAAGGCACGCAGAGGACTGAAGATCAAAGACGGTTGACGATCCGCTGTATGCCATC
>JACQPK010000227.1 GCA_016207565.1 Elusimicrobiota bacterium | reverse complement strand
GCAAAGGACAGAGTACTTCAGCAATCTGTCCTTTGCGTACCTTTTCGTGACTTCCTCTGCGTACCTTTGCGTCAATCCGTTTTAGGCGTCGACAGCGAACTTACCTTAGGAGCATTGGGCTTAAGTGACTGGCATTGGCTCTAGCCCAATCTCCTCGGTTACCCGCTCTCTTCGCGTCCTTTCCGTAACTTCACTTTGCGGTCCTTCGCGTTTCATCCGTCGCAGCCCGCCGTCTAAACGGGGAAACGGAGGAACGCAGAGGTCCGCAAAGTGAAGTGACGAAAAGGCCGCAGAGGGAAGGAGGACAAAATTATCCCGAAACCCTCGACGGGGAAGGACAGTCAAACGACGAATCCAGGCTAGCCTTTCGCGGTCTTTTCCATCGTCAGCCAGCGGTTGGTGCCCGCGAACTTCTGGTGCATGCGGGTCATCGGCTCCGGCTTCGCGGCGGCCGTCTCGTTGATCTGCAGGTCGGCGAGCGCCTCGAGGCCTTCCTGGCGGAACGCGCGGAGGTACTGCTCGAGCGCCATGCCGGCCGACCGGAAGGCCAGGAGCGTCGAGAACTGCAGCGCGTAGCCCAGCTCGCCGAGCCGGGCGTTCGTCACGAGCTTCCCCTCCTGCTTCGCCTTGCCCCAGTGCAAAGACGGCGAGAGGTTGAAGCCCAGGATCTGCTCGGGATAGTGCTTGTGGACGCCTTCGGCGAAGGCGCGCGGGCCGTCGAGCTCGGTGTCGTTGAACTCGGCCCAGACCACGTCGACGCCGAGCGAGGCCGCCTCGAGCGCGCGCTGGACCCCCTGCTCCACGGAGCCCTCCGGCCCGCCCGGCTCTTGGCCGTCGACGGCGTCGGTGCGCGCGATCACGACCACCGGGACCCCCGTCGCCTGGGCCGCGGCCTTCACGGAGATCAGCTTTTCGATCCACTTACTCGTCGGCACGAGCACCTTCGAGCGTTTGGCGCCGTGGTGGCTGACGATGTGGCCGCACGTCCGCTCGGCCGGATCCTGGTCCTCCAGGTGCACGCCCGCCGCGCCCGCCCGGATGAGCTCGCGGGTGAGCGTGAACGCCTGGGTCGAGCCGCCGAAGCCCGCCTCGATGTCCGCGAAGATCGGCGGGACGTTTAGGACCTCGCCGCCGGAGTCGTAGAAGTGCGTGTCGCGCGTCCCCTCGATGCCGCGGATGAGCTCGCGGACGAGCTCGACCATCGCGTGGGACGGGTAGATGCCGATGTCCGGGTACATGTGATGGGCCACGGCGAGCTGCCAGCCGCTCGCGTAGACGGCCTCGAACCCGAGCCGCACGAGCATGGAGGCCGTGAACGCGTCGTAGGCTCCCGCGGTGTGGACGAACGAGTTGGCGGGGTCGCGGTCCCGGCGATCGAAGCGCTCGCGGAGCAGCGCGCGCAGCTTGTCCGCGGGGGGGACCGTCTCGGGCGGCGCGTAGAGCTTGGCCACCTCGGAGGCCGGATACGTCCAGGCCCGCCGTCCGTCGTGGGTCTTCGAGACGGCCTGACAGCCGTCGCCCTGCATCGTCCCGTTCGAGTTCGCTTTATGGAGAGCCATGCCCGCAGCGTAACACAGCCCCCGTCAAGGCTCGTTGAAGGCCGGGTATGCGGCCGGTGACGGATTTACGGCTTATCGGGCAGGAGCTTGAAGTGCGTGACCCGGAGCTCTTCCTCGAGCTTCATCTCGCGTCCGTTGGCGAACGAGAGGGCCTCGCGGAGCTCCTGCAGCGTCGTGCCGATCCGGCCGGCGAGCGCGTCGTCGACGTCTTTCAGGGCGACGTTCTCGATCCTCGTCACGAGCAGCACGCCGCGGGGGTTGTTGTGCTTGTCGGTGAGGAGCATCTTCTCGCCTTCGACGAGGTCCGCGTCCTGGGGGTCGTAGGCGGGGCAGACGCTGGCGGTCTTCTCGCCGCGCAGGATCTGCCCGATGAGGAACTCGCCGAGATTATTGTCGCCGTACCAGCCGAACTTGAAGCGGCGCATCTGCGCCGAGTTTATAACATTCACGCGAGAGAACGCTCGAACGAGGAGCGCACGGAGCGCCGCACGGCGGCCATCGAAGGCGCGCCGCCCAACAGCGCCTCCATCGAGGAGAGCTGCCCGGGCTCCAGCCCGCAGGGGTAGATCCCGCGCAGCGCGTCGAGGTCGGTCGACACGTTCAACGCGAAGCCGTGGTAGGCCGTCCACGAGCGGACGGCCACGCCGATCGAGGCGAGCTTCTTCCCCCTCGCCCAGACTCCCGTAAATCCCCTGAGCCGCTCGGCCTCGAGGCCCTGCTCGGCCAAGGCGTCGATCAAGGCGGTCTCGATGAGCCGGAGCCAGGCGCCGATCGTCAGCCCTCGCTCCTTGAGCTGGACGACCGGGTAGCCGACGAGCTGTCCGGGTCCGTGGTAGGTCACGTCGCCCCCCCGCTCGACGTGGAAGACCGGGTGAGACGTCGCGACCAGGCTCTTGGGGCGCAGCCCGCGTCCGCAGGTCACGACGTGTGGGTGCTCGAGGAGCAGAAGCGTGTCCGGGATGCGGCCCGTGGCGCGCTCGTCCACGAGGCGCTTCTGCAGCTCCCAGGCAGCCTCGTACTCGACGCGGCCGAGCTCCCGTACGTCCATCTACCGCCTTGCGGGCGCTACGTGGATCGGCGTGCCCAGGGCGGCCTCGCAGGCCTCCTGGAACGCTTCCGGCAGCGTGGGGTGCGGGTGGATCGTGCTCGCCACGTCCTCGAGGGTCGCGCCGAGCTTGAGCGCCAGCGAGCCCTCGGAGATGAGGTCCGTCGCCTGCGGGCCGACGATGCCGACGCCGAGGAGCTTGCCGCTCTTCTTGTCGGCGACCACCTTCACGAAGCCTTCGGCCTCGCGCGCCGCCTGCGCCCGGCCCGAGGCGGCGAACGGGAAGCGCCCGAGGACCGGCTCGAGACCCTTTTCCTTCGCCTGCGCCTCGGTGATGCCGACGAACGCGATCTCCGGGTCGGTGAAGATCGCCGACGGGATGGGCCCGATCGGCTCCGTCTCCGCGCCCGCGATGTCGAGCGCCGCGAGCACGCCCTCGCGCGAGGCCTTGTGCGCGAGGAACGGCGGACCGATGAGGTCGCCGATCGCGTGGATGTGGGCGACGCTGGTCCGATAGCGGGCGTCGACGGCCACGAAGCCGCGGGCGTCGGTCTTTACGCCGGCGGCTTCCAAGCCCAGTTCGGCCGACCTGGGCTTGCGGCCGACGGATACCAATATCTTGTCTACCACCAGGGTGCGCTCGCCGGCCTTGCCGGCGAGCGTCACCTCTAACCCATCCAACATCTCGTCGTACTTGCTCGCCTTCGCCTCTAGAATCACCTCGACGCCGAGCTTCTGGAGCGCCCGCGCCACCGGCTGCGCGAGCTCCGGGTCCACTCCTGTGAGGAGCTGCGGCAGGAGCTCGACGACGGTGACCTTCGTCCCGAGCTTCGCGAGGTAGGTGCCGATCTCGAGGCCGATGATGCCGCCGCCCACTACGAGCATGCGCGGCGGCACCTCGCTCAGCTCGAGCGCTTCCTTGTTGGACAGGATGTTTCGGCCGTCGTAGGCGAGCCCGGGGACGGGGACGGCCGCCGAGCCCGTCGCGAGGATCGCGTGCTCGAACCGCACCGCCAGGGATTTGCCGTCGGCCAGCGTCACCTCGGCGGACTTCGGGCCGGTGAGCCTGGCCGAGCCCATGAGGATCTCGACGCCGTTCGCCTTCGACAGCGTCGCGATGCCGCGGCCGAACCCCTTGATGATGCCGGCGCGCCACGCTTGGACCTTCCCCATGTCGACCCTGACGTCGGCGGCCTCGATGCCGATCTCCTTGGCCTTCTTGGCCTTGTGGACGGCGCCGGCCGCCGAGATCATCGCCTTCGACGGGATGCAGCCGTAGTTCAGGCACTCGCCGCCGAGCGCGTCGCGGTCGACGAGCAGGACCTTCTTGCCGAGCTGTCCCGCCTTGATGCCCGCGACGTAGCCGCCCGGGCCGGCGCCGATGATGAGTACTTGGGTGTCCATTAGAGGAGAGTCCTCGGGTTCTCGAGATGCTTGATCAGCGTGTTCATGAAGTACGCCGCCTCGGCGCCGTCGACGACGCGGTGGTCGAAGGACAGGGCCAGGTTCACCATGTCGCGGACGTGGATGCCGCCGTCGCGCACGACCGGGCGCTTCTGGATCTTCATGACGGCGAGGATCGCGACCTCGGGGTGGTTGACGATGGGCGTCGCGAAGAGCCCGCCGATCGGCCCGATGTTCGTGATGGTGATCGTGCCGCCCTGCAGCTCCGAGACCTCGATCCTCCCCGAGCGCGCCTTCTCGGCCAGCCGCGAGACGTCCCCCGCGAGCGTCCACAGGTCCTTTGGGCCCGCGTCCTTGACCACCGGGACCACGAGGCCTTGAGGCGCCGCTGTGGCGATGCCGATGTGGTAGGCGCGCCTGCGCGTCAGCACGCCCTTCTCCTCGTCGAGCGAGGAGTTCAGGTTCGGGTACTCCGGCAACGTCTTCGCGAGGGCGCGGATGACGAACGGCAGATAGGTGAGCTTGACCCCGCGTTCGGCCGCCTCGGGCTTGAGCTCCTCGCGCAGGGCGACGAGCGCGGTGACGTCCGCCTCGTCCATGTGCGTGACGTGCGCGACCGTCCGCTTCGAGAAGCTCATCTTCTCGGCGGTGCGGCGGCGGATGCCGACGAACGGGACTTGCTCGTCCCCTTCCCCCGTCTCCCGCGCCGTAGGCGCGGGAGAGGGCGAGGGTGAGGGTTTATGAGGTTTCGTCCCCGCCGCCTTCTGCACGTCGGCCTCGAGGACCCGCCCGCCGGGGCCCGTGCCCCGCACGCTCGCCAGGTCCACCTTGAGCTGCTGGGCGAGTTTCCGCACGCCGGGCATGGCCAAAGTATCACCGTGGTGGGCCGGCGCTTCTTGGGGCGGCGCCGTGGTCGTCGTCGCGTGAGCCGCGACCTCCTTCTTGGCGGGAGCCGCGGCGGGCGTGGAAGGGCCGGCTCCCCCCAGCTCGAAGACCACGAACGTCGCGTGCACGGCGACCTTCTGCCCTTCCTTCGCCATGAGCTTCGCGATCTTCCCCGTCTTGGGGCTCGGGATCTCGACCTCGGCCTTGTCGGTGAGCACGTTCACGAGGGGCTGGTTCTCCGTGACGGAGTCCCCCTCCCTCACGTGCCACTTCACGATCTCGCCCTCGGTGAGGCCCTCGCCGATGTCCGGCAGCTTGAACTCGTAGGTGGCCATCAGAAGCTCAGCGTCTTCTTGACCGTCATGACGACGCGGTCGGCGTCCGGCACGTAGTACTTCTCGAGGCGGAACAGCGGCATCCGGATGTCGAAGCCTCCGACGCGGGCGACCGGCGCCTGGAGCTTCAGGATCGAGCGCTCGTGGATGAGGCAGCTGATCTCGGCAGCCCAGGAGCCGGTGTTCGGCGCCTCGTGGGCGATCACGACGCGGCCCGTCTTCTCGGCCGTCGCGAGCACCGCCTCGACGTCCAGCGGCGTGAGCGTCCGCAGGTCGAGCACCTCGGTGGAGATGCCTTCGGCCTCGAGGCGTTCGGCCGCCTTCAGGCAGGTGTGGACCATCGCGCCCCAGGTCACGAGGCTGACGTCCGTGCCTTCGCGCGCGAGCCGCGCCTTTCCGATCGGCACGACGTAGGGGTTGTCCGGCACCTCGCCTTTGGCCGCGCGATAGAGCGCCTTCGGCTCGAAGTACACGACGGGATCGGGGTCCTGCACCGCCGCCATGAGGAGCCCCTTGGCGTCGTAGGGCGTGGACGGGACGACGACCTTGATGCCGGGCGTATGCGTGAAGTAGGCCTCGGGCGACTCGGAGTGATGCTCCGGGGCGTGGATGAGGCCGCCGTGCGGCGCGCGGATGACCAGCGGGACGGTGTTGCGGCCCTGCGTGCGGTTGCGGATGCGGCCGATGTGGCAGATGACCTGGTCCATGATCGCCGGCAAAAATCCGTCGAACTGGATCTCGCAGACCGGACGCATGCCGGCGACGGCGAGGCCGACGGAGGCGCCGACGATGCCGAGCTCGGCCAGCGGGGTGTCGACGACGCGCTCGGGCCCGAACAGCTTCTGCAGGCCCTCGGTCACGCGGAAGACGCCGCCGTTGAGGCCGACGTCCTCGCCCAAGACGAGCACGCGCTCGTCCGCCTCCATCGCCTGGCGGAGGCCTTGGTTGATCGCCTGGACGAGGTTGATCTCGCTCACGGGAACCTCCCTTCGACCGGCGGAAGCTCGACGACTTCCTTCTTCGCCTGCTTCACCTTCACGAGCTCTTCGAGCTCGGCTCGTTGCTCGATGAGGTTCCACGGCGCGGTCGCGTAGTTGTTGGCGAACATGTTGAGCGGGTTGGGCGGCGGGAAGGACTCGTAGGCCTCGATCTCGCCGTTGACCATCTCCCCCGCCTCTTTCTTCAGGCGCATCTCCCGGTCCTCGTCCCAGAGCTTCCTGGCCTCGAGGTACTTCTTTAAGCGCAGGATCGGGTCTCTCCTCCGCCACGCCTCGACCTCGGCCTCGCTCCGGTACCGGGAGGCGTCGTCGGCGGTCGTGTGGTGGCCGAGCCGGTAGGTCTCGAGCTCGAGCACCGACGGCCCGTCGCCCGCTCTGGCGCGCGCGACCGCGTCGAACACCGCCTTGTATATCGCGAGGGCGTCGTTGCCGTCGACCTGGAGGCCCCATGCGCCGTAGCCGTGCGCCTTCTGCGCGAGGGTCGCCGTCGCCGCCTGCTTCTCGCGCGGCACCGAGATCGCCCAGTGGTTGTTCTCGATGATGTAGATCGCGGGAAGCTTGAACTGGCCGGCGAAGGTGAGGGCCTCGTGCAGGTCTCCCTTCGATGAGGTGCCGTCGCCGAGGTAGGTCAGCGCGACGTGGCCCTGCTTCTGGAGCTTCGCCGCCCAGGCGAGGCCCGCGACCTGCGTGAGGTGCGAGCCGACTGGGATCGAGAAGATCATGTCGTTGTTGCCGTCGGGGAAGCGCACCCCGCGGTCGTCTCCACCCCAGTAGAGGAGCGAGTACCGCAGCTGCATGCCGCGCGCGAAGTAGGCGCCCTGGCCGCGGTAGGTGGGCACGAGCCAGTCCTTCGGCTTGAGGCAGAGGGCGGGCACGATCTGCGACGCCTCCTGCCCGAGGATCTGCGGGTAGGTGCCGAGCCGGCCCTGGCGCTGCAGCCGGTACGCGCGCTCGTCGAACACGCGGATCTCGACCATCTTCGTGTAGATCTCCAGCAGCTTTTCCTGCGAGAGTTTCGGCTCCAGCTGCTTGTCGATCGTGCCGTCGGCGGCGAGTATCTCGAGCCGCTCGGTCTTGCCTTCGAACACCGTCTTAACCGGCATGGGCACCTCCCAGTAGGCCGTGGATGAAAAGCTCTCCGGCGCGATACGACGATCGGACGAACGGGCCGGCCGCGACGTACAGGAAGCCGAGCTCTCGCGCGAGCGCGCCGTAGGCCTCGAACTGGGCGGGCGGCAGGTAGCGCTCGACGGGCAGGTGGCGCGGGGCGGACGTCGGGCGCAGGTACTGCCCCAGCGTCACGATATCGCAGCTCGCCGCGCGCAGGTCCGTCAGGGCGGTCTCCACCTCGGCCGGCGTCTCGCCGAGCCCGAGCATCAGGGAGGACTTGGTCTTGCGTCGGGGGTCGATCTCCTTGATCGCGGCGAGGACGTCCAGCGATTGCCGGTAGCCGGCCCGCCGGTCCCGCACCAGCGAGGTCAGGCGCTCCACGGTCTCGACGTTGTGGGCGATGACCTCGGCCCCGGAGCCGACGACCTCCGAGAGAAGCGCGCGGTCGCCGCGGAAGTCCTGGATCAGGGCCTCGACGAGGATGCCGGGCGCGCGCTCACGCACCCGCCGGACGCAGTCGGCCACGTGCGCGGCGCCCTGATCGGGCAGGTCGTCGCGGCAGACCGTCGTGAGCACGACGTAGCGCAGGCCGAGCGCGGCGATCGTGCGCGCGAGGTTGTCGGGCTCGCCGGGGTCGAGGGGCGCCGGGCCGGTGAGCGTCGCGACCGAGCAGAATCGGCAGCCCCGGGAGCACGAGTCGCCGAGGACCATGAACGTCGCGGTGCCTCCGCTCCAGCACTCGCCGAGGTTCGGGCAGCGAGCCTCCTCGCAGACGGTGTGCAGGCGGAGTTCCGCGGAGAGCGCCTTGATGCGCTCGTAGTTCTCGCCCGAAGGCAGCCGCGCCTTCAGCCACGGCGGGAGACTGGCCACGACGCGATTATAGGATTTACGCCGCGGCTGTCGCTATTGGCGGCGCGTTTGAGAACGGCGCCGGCGGCGGCTCTGAGGCTGCGGCGGCTGCTCCTGGGCCTGCTGCATCTGCTGGGAGGCCTCCTGCATCATCTGCTGGACCGACTGCATCAGCTGCTGGGTGTCGGCCGCGCTGGGCTTTTGCCCGGTCTGCGCCGCTCGCATCAGGGACTGGATCGACCCGCGCGCCTGCTGGAGCTGCGCCCGCTGCTGCGGCGTCAGGCCCTCGAGCATCTTCGGATCGTCTAAGACCTGCTGCGCGCGCCGGACGGCCTCCTGGCTCGCGGCGCCGAGCCGCTGCCGCTGCTCGGGAGTCGGCGGCTGGTTGCCGAGCGCGGAGAGGCCTTGCAGGAGAAGCGGCGCCATCGCGCCCGGCTGAGGCGCTTGCCCGACGGGCGCGCCCGCCGCGGATTGGGCGCCGCCGGGGCGCCCGCCCGGCGAGCCCGTGCCGTCTTGCCCAAGCATGTCGAGCCCGGAGGGGAGCGTGGAAGGGTCGCCTTGCGCCGCTTCGCCCGCGGCCTGCTGCAGCTGCTCGAGGACGGCGGCCTGCTCGGCGGTCATGACGCCTCCCGGGCCCGCGGACGGGAGGCCCGGCGTCGAGCCGACGGCCGCCGCCGCGGCCGTCAGGGGGGCGACGGTGTCGGCGGCCTGCTGCAGCGCGCCCAACGCCCGGCGCGCCGCGTACTGGGCGATGCCGCCGAAGAGCGCGAGCGCCCCGACGACGATGCCCACCTGGAGCACGGGAGCCGCGTAGAGGCCCGCGATGCAGCGCCCCATCAGGTAGGTCGTGAGAAGCCACGGCAGCCACCACAGCGTCTCGACCGGCGAGAGCGCGGCCCATACCGCCAGCATCGGCGCGATCAAGGACGCGATGAGCAGCCCTCGCTTGAACTCTCCGTTGCCCCCCGACAGCCGAGCGACGACGTGGATGAGGCCCGCGGACGCGAAGGTCAGCACGGCGGCGAGCCCCAGCCCGATCGCGGCGGCCCCCGCGAGCTTCGAGGCGAGGATCTGGCCGACGATCGAGGAGGTCTTCCCGAGCCCCAGCCCCGCGTGGATCACGAACATGGCGAACACCCACAGGAGCGCGTGCGCCAGGAGCAGCCACGTCGGGGGCGGACCTTGCTCGCGGAAGCGGGCGAGGACCTTCTGCGTGGTGAACGGCAGCAGCCCCGCCAGCTCCATGAAGGAGACGAAGCCGATCCTCGTGTCCGGGACCGCCGAGGGCGCGACGGCGAAAGGGATCTCTCGCCCGCCGGCGGCGAACGCGGCCGGCGGCGCCGCGGACGCGGGCAGGGGCACCGGCGGCGCCGGGGGCAGGCCCGCGTTCGCGCGCGACGGCATGCCCAACAGAGGCTTCGCCGGCGGGACGGCGTCCCCCGGAAGCCGGATGGGCGGCGCGGTGTGCGGCGGGCGCAGGGCCGCGTTCCGGTCGGGCGGGGGCTTGAGGATCGGACCGACGGGCGGGGCGGTGAGCGGCAGCTTCGGCTCCGGCGGCGCTCCGAAGCCCGGCGCCGCGAAGGGCGTCGGCGGCGGAGGGCCGCCGAACTGGAACGTCCCGGGCGCGGGCCCCGACGACGGAGGCTGGAAGGCGCCTCCCGACTTCTGGAGGTCGAGGTTCGGGATCGCCACGCCGGGCGCGGTGTTGACCGGCTTGTCGAGCTTCGGGGCCTCAAACGACGCCGACGCGGGGGCCGCGGCCGGCTCGGCGGGCGGAGGCTCGAACGGCTTCTCCTCGACGGGGGGCGCGCCGAGGAACGAGGCCTCGAAGCCGCCGGGCTGGGGAGCGGGCGCCTGCTTCTGCGCCAAAAACGGCGGCGGCTGCGTGGCGGGCTGTCCGAGCGGGTCGAGGATGACGAGCGGCTCGGCGGCCCCGGCGCGGGGCCGGCTCGGCGGCACGACGGGAGGCCTCGTCTCGTCTTCCCGCGGGGGCTTGGCCGGGTCGGCGTTGCGGACGGGAGCGGGGGTGTAGAGGCCTGAGGACGCCGCGGCGCCGTCGTCCTCCGGACCGAGCGGGATCAGGAACGGGAGCGGATCGTCGCCAGGCGGTTTGCCTGCGTCCACCTCCCCACTATAGCCTCAGTCTCCCGAGTTTTCAATATCTTCTCGATAAAAAATCACTTCAGCCGGGGCCGCTTCATCTCGAAGGCGTCCGAGACCCGCGTGTACCACGCCCCCTCTAAGCGCCCGATCGGACGCAGGTCTTGGTGCGAGACGCGGCCGTCTTTCCAGACCGGGTCGGCGACGCGCGCGAAGACGACCGTGCCGATCACGAGGTTGCCGGCGAGCGGGCCCTCGCCGACGCGGACGATCTGGTGGAGGCGGCACTCGAGCTGCGCGGGAGATTCCTTCACGTACGGCGGCCGCACCCTCGCCGACGGCGCGGGCGTGAGGCCCGCCTCGCCGAACTCGCTGACGCCGCGGGGGTACTCCGCCGACGTCTGGTTCATCCGCTCGGCGAGGGACTCGCCGACGACGTTGACCACGAACTCGCCGGTGGCTTCCACGTTCGCGAGCGTGTCTTTCTTGCCGCCGGACCGGTGGTTCGCGGGACAGAAGCAGACCGTCATCGGGTTTCCCGTGACGCCCGTGAAGAAGGAGAAGGGCGCGAGGTTCGGCCTGCCCTCGGCGTCGACGGTGGACACCCACGCGATCGGCCTAGGCGCGATCAGAGCGATCAGGAGGCCGTAGCGGTCGGCCGCCGAGAGGGACTCGGGCTCCAGGTCCATGGGCCTACTTGCCGGCGGAGCCGCGGCGGCCCGCCCACGTGGAGTCGCCCGTGAACACCTGCGGCAGGCCCGCCTCGGTCGGCAAGGACAGGCGCGCGACCGTCCTCGTCCCGTCGGTGGCGAGGTCGAGGTTGCCGCCGATCGCGCGGGCGATCCGGCGAGCCATGCTGAGGCCGAGCCCGAGCCCGCCCTGCGTCTCCTTGGTCGTGAAGAACGGGTTGAAGACCTCGCCGAGGAGCTCGTCGGGGATGCCGCCCCCCTGGTCGGTGACCTCGATCTCGACCAGCTTCTCGGCGACCCGTCCCGCGAGGAGGATGGTCCCGCCCTTCGGGCCCAGCGCCTCCGCCGCGTTGTGCGCGATCGTCACGACGAGATCGCGCACCACCGGCCGCTCGAGCTTGAGCGGCTCGACCGACTCGCAGCGCACGATCGTCTCGACGGCTCCGCCGCCGTGGAGCTCGGCGGTGGCGCGCGCCGCCTCCTCGAGGAGCTCGCGCAGGTCGAACGGCTCCGCCTGCGCGGCGCGGCGGGAGGTGGCGCGCGCCCGCATCGTGTCCATGAGGCGCCCGACCTTCGCGTTCGCCTCCTGCACGAGCGCGCGCAGCCGGGTCAGCTTCTCGGCCAGCGGCGTCTGCTGGGCCTGGAGCGCGAGCCCCTCCGTGACCGAGGTCACCGAGGTCATGTACTCGCGCACCTGAAACAACGTGAACTGGAACAGCTCGGCGATCTGCAGGCGCCGGAGCGACCCGAGCGTCGTCTTCAGCCGCTGGAGGCGCTCCCGGCGTTCGGCGTCGACCGCGAGCGCGATCCCCGCCGCCAGCGGCGGCAAGGCGAGGGCGCGGACGACGCCGGCGACGAGGTCGGCGCCGCTCGCGGCGGAGGCCCACACCTGCGCCGCCGCCGCGATCGCTCCGACGACGAGCGCGGCCGGCCAGGGGGAGGAGAGCCCGGCGAGCGCGGCCGGCGCCGCCAGAAGCGCGTCGGCGGCGGGCGCCTTGACCCACGCCGAGGCAACGCCGAGCCAGGCCGCGTCCATGCCGAGGAGGACGGCCGTGGCGAGCCCCCCGAGCCCCGCCGGCTTCAGCGCGGCCAGCACTCCGGACACGAGCGCGAGGCCCTCGGCGGCGGCGGCGGGCTAGAGAGAGGCGCCTCCTCCTGCGCGGGCGTCGGTCGCGGTGACCAACAGCAGCACGAGGAGGCGTAAGG
>JACQPK010000226.1 GCA_016207565.1 Elusimicrobiota bacterium | reverse complement strand
GATGAACGCGCTCGGCCACTGCATGAAGAAGGCGCTCGCGATCGTTTGGGGCGTCTGGCGGAGCGGCCGTGACTTCGACGCGAAGGTCGCCATGGCTTGACGACGCGCTATGGGACTAGGCCAACGCGCTCATCCGACCGGGCGGTCGCCTGCTTCCGTGCCGACGCCGATGCCCCGTACGTACTCGGCGGCCGTCACGAACCGCCTTCCGTCGACGGAGCGCATGTGATCGAAGAGGCTGCGGTTACGATCGGCGATCACGGCGGGGTCCCGCTCCACGAGGCGGTAGCGGAACTGGAAGCCGTACTCGGACGGCAGCAGGTCGCGCCACCGGAAGGAGCGCATCGGGGCCGCGTCGCGTTCGGCGAGGAGCTCCTCGGGGTGCGTCATGAAGACGATGGGCTTCCCGGAGATTCGCGACTCCGCGAGCAGCGCTCGAAAGAACCACCGCATGTACCGAGCGCCGAGGACGAGCATGGTCATGGACATGAAGGGCAGGACGAAGCAGGAGAGCGGGATCTCCCACAGCCGGAGCCGGCCGGCTCGCCACGGACGCCGCTCGTCCGGGTGGTACGGGAGCCGTGGCGCGACCAGCCAGGACACGTTCCACACGTCCGAGCTGAGCAGCCCAAGGCGCTGGGAGTTCATCGACAGGTCCGCCTCGTAGCCGAGGTCCTCGAGCGCTCGGAGGGTCGGCCCCGAGATCCGAAATGCCGGTGCGCGGAACGCGCGCACGCGGTCCTGGACCACGTCCTCGAGCTCGATGGTCGCCTGGCGCAGGCGCTCGCGCTGCTCTTCGGGCGGGAGCCGGTCGTACAGCTCGCCGGGGCGGTGTGTGAGCCCATGGCAGCCGATCTCGTGCCCGGCCGCGACCAGCTCGCCCACCTCGTCCGACAAGAGCCGCGCGGCCTCGGCGGGGAAGAAGAACGTGGCCCTGAGCCCGATCCGCTCGTGCTCAGCGAGGGCAGCGTGTAGCGCCCGGCGGATCATGTCGACGGAGTAGTTGGCGATGTGGATGTCGTACGTGACCAGGACCGGGACATCGGTCATGCCGCGATCCCCCGGGCGACGATGATCGCCGCGAAGCGTCCGAGGAAGGGGAGCGGTTCACCAAGGCGGTCCGCGATCTTGAAGAACGGCAGGATCGGCGCCGGTGTCAGGTAGGACGTGAAGAGGATCCGCACCGTCCGGATCTCCCGGAAGCCAGCTGCATCGAGCCGCTCGGCGATCTCGTCGGCCGTGTACAGATTGTCGTACGGATGCCGCTCGACCGCGAACGGCCATTTCAGCAGGGTGAACCAGGGCGAATGCCGGTTCGGGAAGTCGAGGGTCGCGACGCCACCAGGCCGGAGCACGCGCTTGATCGACCCGAGCGCCGCGTCCAGTCGCGGCACGTAGCGCAGAGCCGAGAAGGAGACCACGCCGTCGAACGCCGCGGTGGGGAGCTCGGCGAGCGTCTCCGCGTCGGAGTGGATGAAGTCGATGTCAGGCAGCCCCAGGACCGCCGCCTTGGCGCGCGCGGTCTCGATCGATCGGGGCGAGAGGTCGACACCCGTCATGCGGAAGCCCTTGCGCGCGAACAGGAACGTGTAGTCACCGGTGGCGCACCCAACGTCCAGGACGGCGGCACCGGTCCGGAACCCGCCCAGCCTGAGGGCGGTCTCCACCTTGCGACGCCGGTAGTAGGCCAGGGCCGGCCGCACGCCCTCGGCGGTCGCCCATAGGCGGGCGCGATCCGCTGACCGCACCTCGTTCGCGACCCGGTCCGCGAACGCGTCGTACCGCTCCCGCATGTACGCCTTGACATCCTGGTCCGTCATGCCCCTCCCCCGTCTGGTCGTTCACATGCCGCACGTCCCGCGACCGAGGAGGATGCTGGTCTGCGCGCGTCTCTAATCGTAGTCGTCGCGGTATGCGAGATCGACGTGCTGACCCCTGAGCCGGCTGATCGCGCCGTTGACGCGCTGACGCACGACTCTCGGCAGCAGTGAGAGGAGGAGCCCGGCCCAGGTACGGGGATGGACGGCTTGCTGCGGTTGCCATCGCACGGCGCGGAGAAGGTACCTGCGGGCCTCGCGGCCGTCGCTGCCGAACCGGGAGATCTTCCAGGCGAGATCGCGCGCCCACGTCGCACGGATGGCCACGAGCCGCCCGCGGAGCCTCGCCGGGAACCGCGGATGACGCTGGAGGTGGTCGAAGACGATCAGGCCCTCCTCGAAGTTGCGCTTGTATGCCCAGCCCACGTTGGACCCGTGATCCCGCATGACCACGAGCGGTACGTCCAGGTAGTGGAATCGGTACGAGAGCGCGAGGAAGAAGAGGACGCTGTCGGCGATGAGCCTCACGCTTTCGTCGAATGGATGGTCAGCGAAGCACGCGCGTCGGATCAGAGGCGAGATCGGACTGATCCAGGCCCTCCCGAAGTTCTCAAGCATCTCGTCCAGGACGAACCCGGACGCGCGCAGGCTCGGCGATCGCGTCCGCTGGCCGGTCTGCTGGCTCAGCCGGTAGCCAGGCGAGTACACGACGCCGAAGTCGCTAGGAAGCGACGAGAACTCATGGACCTGGCGAGCGATCTTCTCCGGCAGGTAGTAGTCGTCTCCGTAGAGGATGGAGACGTAGTCTCCATGGCATTCGCGCACACCCTCGTTGAGGCGCTGGGTGAGCGGAGCGTTCGTGGCGTGCGCAAGGAGCCGCAGCTGCCCCCGCTCGTGATACGGCTGCAGGAGCTCGGCCGACCCGTCGGTGGAACCGTTGTCGATGACGATCAGCTCGATGCATGGGTAGCTTTGCGACAGGACGCTCTCGACCGCCTCGACGACGTAGTCCTTCTGGTCGTACGTGCAGAGGAGGACCGACACCAGCAGGATGCGTTCCCCGCCGCTCACGTTCGCGCACACGCGCTCATTGTCCACGGAGTCGTGACGCAAGAGGAGCGTTGGCGGCCCGACGGCCAACCTATAGACTGCGCGCGACCTGGAAGCCTCCTGACCGCACTTGGGGGCGCCAGCTGAGGAGCAGACGGGCGGAAGTGAAGTTGCGTGTATGCGGATCTATCTAGCTGACCTCGGTCACAACCAGTTGACGATCAGTTCGGACGTCTATCCATTGGGCGTCGCGGATCTGGCGACCTATGCGAAGGCCTACGTCGCCACGCGCGAGCCTCTGGAGATCACCATCTACCGTGAGCCGCAGGACCTCAAGGCGGCCATCGATGCCGAGGCGCCGGCGATCCTGGGTCTGAGCAGCTACTCATGGAACTTCAACCTCTCGCGAACGTTCGCTCGCTACGCGAAGGCGAGGGACGCGCGGACGGTCACGGTGATGGGTGGCCCCAACTATCCCCTGACGGAGGGGGACCAGGAAGCGATGCTGCGCGATCTCGTCGAGATCGACGTAGCTGTCCGCGGCCCGACGTACGAGGGTGAGCGTGCACTGGTCAACTTCCTCCAGCGCTACATCGCCTGCGACGGCTCGCTAGACGAGATACAGGCCGAGACGCTCGCCGGCAGCCACTGGATCCATCGAAAGACGGGCAGATTCGAGCGTGGCCCCGAGGTTCCGCGGATTAACGATCTGGACGAGATCCCGTCGCCGTATCTCGCGGGCCTGCTGGACCCCTACTTCTCGACGGGCTACCTACCGATGATGCAGATCACGCGCGGCTGCCCCTTCACGTGCGCTTTCTGCAACTCCTCGGTCAGGTCCAACAGCAAGGCGTTCAGCCACTCCCTGGAGAACGTGAAGGCCGACCTGTTGTACATCGCGCAACGGGTGCACCGGGAGGTCGCGATCACGTTCGCAGACGACAACTTCGGGATGTACGCACTGGATGTCGAGGTCGCCGACTACATCGCCTACCTGCAAGAGAAGTTCGGGTGGCCGACGTACGTCCGTACGACGACCGGCAAGAACAGAGGCGATCGGATCATCCAGGTCATGCGCAAGATCCGAGGAGCTCTGCCGATGACGGCGGCCGTCCAGTCGATGGACCCGACAGTGCTGAAGAACATCGAGCGCACGAACATCAAGCTCGACACTTACGCGGAGATCCAACGTGAGGTCCGCGCGCAGGGGATGCAGGCGTACGGGGAACTGATCCTCTGCTTGCCGGGCGAGACCAAGGCGTCCTTCTTGAAGGGCATCCGCGACCTCATGGGTACCGGCGTACAGCGCGTCTCCGCGCATCAGCTCATGCTCCTACCAGGCGCACCACTGCATGATCCGGAAAGCCGCGAGCGCTTCGGGTTGAAGACACGCTTCCGGATCGTGGCCCGAAACGTCGGCGACTACACGGGCGATCGGGTCATCGAGACCGAGGAGATGGTGTGCGAGACGCCCACGATGAGCTTCCAGGACTACCTGGACTTGCGCGTCTTCCACCTGCTGCTCACGACCTACTACTACGAAGGCAACTACGAGGAAGCCTTCGAGTTCGCGAAGAGTCGGGGCCTGGCGCCCTTCGATCTCGTCGCCCGCATGCAGGAGATGCTCGGCGAGGCGCCGGCCGAGTTCCGCGAGGTCATCGACGGATTCGTGCGCGAGAGCCAGGACGAACTGTTCCCCACGCGCGAAGCGTGCGTCGCCTGGGCGCGGGAGCATTTCGACGGGCTCGTCACCGGGGCGCTCGGGGGCAACCTCCTCAGCAAGTACTCGATGCTTGGCCGCTTCTACGTGACCTCCGCGTCGCTCGCGTTCCTGGAGCAGGCCATCGCCTCGGCCCTGGAACGCGGCGGCCTGGAGCACTCGGCCGAGGAGCTCTCGGCAGTGATCAACTACCTCCGGTGCGTGTCCCTCCACGTCCCGTTCGCCGAGACGATCGCGACGACGCCGACGTGGACATCCCGATACGACGTCGAGGCATGGGCGGCGGACCGCTTCGCGCGACCCCTCGCGTCGCACACATTCGACCGGGCTCGCACGTTCGACACGCACGTCGAGCCCAAGCGCAAGGCGCAGCTCCTACAGCGGCTCGCGACCTACGGCGAGCACCCCGCGGGCCTGGGGAAGTTCACGCGCACGGTCTTCGCGCGCGACCTTCGCCGCTCCCTCGAGTTCGGGTCATCGGTGCGAGCTGCCCTCCAGCCGGTGGACGAGCGGCCGGACTGAGCCGCACGGGAGCCTGCGCTACCGGGCGAACGCCGCCGGCACTCCGCCGTCGACCGTGAGGATGCACCCCGTCGTGCGCGAGGAGCGGTCCGACAGCAGGAACGCGACCGCCTCCGCGACATCGGAGGCGCGCACGGGCGCCTGCAGAAGGTTGCGCTCGGCGTAGAAGCGCTCCAGTTCCTCCACGGCGACGCCGTGGTCCGCGGCGCGCGCCGCGCGGAGTTCGGGCGACCAGAGGCGAGAGCCCTCGAACACCGCATCGGGGTTCACGACGTTCGCGCGGACGCCCAGTGGCCCGCCCTCGAGCGCCGCGATCCGCGCGAGCTGGAGCTGGGCCGCCTTCGCCACGCTGTACGCGCCGAAGCCGGCACCCGGCGCGAGCGCGTTCTTGCTCACGACGTACACGAGGCTTCCGCCGCGACCCTGCGCCGCGAGCGCCGGTAGCGCCGCGCGCGTCAGCAGGAAATGCGACGTCGCGTTCACGGCGAGGCTGCGCTCCCAGTCGTCTGGGGAGAGATCGACGAGGCGGCCCGTGACCGCGATCCCCGCGTTCGAGACGATCCCATCGAGCCCGCCGTACGCCTCGATGGCGGCGCGAACGGCGAGCTCCGCCGTCGCTGCGACGCGAACGTCGCCCACCACCTCGACGACCTCGCCGCCGTCGCTGCGGACCTCCTCGGCCGCGGCGCGGAGCGCCGTCTCGTCGACGTCGACGAGTACGCTGCAGCCGCCGCGACGGGCGACGACCGTCGCGCACTCGCGCCCGATCCCGCTCGCCGCGCCGGTCACGACCACGACGAAGGCCTCCAGGTCGCGGACCGGATCGGGCGGGCGAAGCTTCGCCAGCTCCAGGGGCCAGCTCTCGATCCCGAAGATCTCCTCGTCGGTGAGCCCCGTGCTCGCACCGAACGCATCGACCGCGGACGCCGCGACCGTATGCGAGTGCTCCGCGACATCGGCAACGATCTTCGCCTCCCGCGGTGTGCGTCCGGCGGTCACGGTCCCCAGCCCGGGCACGAGGAACGCGGTGGGCCGCGGGTCGCGTACCAAGGGATGGCGGCCCCCAGAGCGGCGCCGACGCTCCTCGGCCGCGCGGACGGCGGCATGGACTTCCGCCGGCGCCTCGTCCGCTGAGCGCAGGATCACGGATCCCCGGCCGATGCGTAGGACGTGGTCCGCCGTCGCGGGTCCGGCACCCGCGATGCGATCGACGTCGGTCCGGTCCGCATGCCGGCGCCCACTGGCATCGACGTGGAGGACGACTCGCGACGGCTCCGCGAGGTGCCCGCGGAGGGTCAGGAGGAGCGCGTGCGCTCGCTCGTGATCGAGCGCGGGTATGGCCTGCTCCGGCGGACGGGCGCGCCCGTCAAGGTACCGCCGGGCGCGACCGACCAAGCTCAGCGTCCGCTCGAGGCAAGCGGCCGAGGTAGCACCCCACGTGACGAGCCCGTGATGGCCGAGGACGACCGCCGCGTGGTCAGCGAGGTCGGCCACACGATGTGAGAGCTCGAAGCCGGGCCGCACGTAGGGAACGAAGGCGACATCGGCTCCCAGGACCTCGCGTACCTCGCGCTCGGGGTCCCCGGCCAGGGCAAGCGCGCAGATCGCGTCGGCGTGGACGTGGTCGACGTGCGTCCAGGGGAGCAACGCGTGGAGCAGCGTTTCGATCGAGGGCCGCGCCGTGCCTTGCGAGACCGTGCACCGGCCGAGGTACGCTTGTTGCTCCTCGTCGGTCATCGCCGTGCGATCGCGGATCGCTGCAAGGTCGTCGAGGTACAGCGCGACGAATCCCGCGGGGCCGATCGTCGCGAGATCCATGCCGCTGCCCTTCACGAGCAGTATCGGACGTTCCCTCCCGCGATGGTCGACCCCGGTCGTCTTCGCGGACGTATTCCCGCCGCCGTGCACGACGAGGTCGGGGCGCGCGCCGATCCGTCGCGAGCGGTCGACGAGCTCCGCGAGGGCGGTGCTCTGAGCGGTGATCGCCGGTGCCGTCACGCGATGGGCTCGACGCAGGGGCGGATGACGCGCCGCTCGGTGACGATCGCGGTGACGAGATCGGCCGGCGTGACGTC
>JACQPK010000219.1 GCA_016207565.1 Elusimicrobiota bacterium | reverse complement strand
GTTACTCCCGGTACCGGGAGTAACAGACGAATATAGAGCTTTTCTTCCGAGCGCGCGGCAGAAGCGCGTAAGTCTCGTCGGAGCAGGGAACTTTTTCCGGGGTTTGCCGTATATATAAGTGGGGGTCTCATGGAATCACTGGCCGAGCAAGTCGAGGTGTGCCGCCGCTTATCGGACTCCGAACTCACTTCAAGACTGGCCGGAGCGGTCCTCCGAGAGAGGGACGCGCTGATCTCAGCTCTGATCCACATCGGCGAATTCGACGAGCGTGAGCTCGCGCAGAAATATGCCTACGCGAACCTCTTCGAATTCTGCGTCAGGAAGTTCGGCTACTCGCGCTCGGGAGCCGGACGCAGAATCCAGGCAGCACGCGCGGGGAAGCGCTTTCCCGTCGTGCTGGAGATGCTGGCGGCAGGACAGCTCTCGATCGCGGGTGCCGCGATGCTCAACGAACACCTCACGCCGGAGAACCACGGGGGAGTCCTGGCGGCAGCCAAGGGCCGAAACGAGGATCAGATCGCGCTCCTCGTCGCGTCGCTCGCTCCGGGGCGACGCCGGCGAGACAGCTTCCGCGTGGTAGCGGCTCCGGCGGCGCCCGCTTCGCCGGCGGCCGCGCCGACGTCCCCCTCGGGGCCAGGCCAGGCGCCGTTCGCTCTCAGCTCGGACCCGGCGGTGCCCGAAGCCGCCTCTCCCGAGGCCATCCGGCGGGTTTCCTTCGACGCCTCCGAGGAAACCTTCGACTTGATCCGCCGGGCCAAAGAGGTCCTGCGCCACCGATTCCCCAAAGGCGAGCTGGACGACATCCTGCGCCTCGCGTTGAACCGGCTCTTAGCCGACGAGGACCGCGATCGGCGGCGGATCGGCGCGCTCGGCCCGATCACGGCCGCGGTGCCGGAGGGGCGCTACATCCCGGAATCGATCAAGCAGGCCGTCTGGGAACGCGACGCCGGGCGCTGCGCGTACGAACACGACGGGCGGCGCTGCGACTCCCGCGAATGGCTCGAGTTCGACCACATCGTGCCGGTAGCGGAGGGCGGGCGCTCGACCGTGGAGAACCTGAGGCTCCTCTGCCGCGAGCACAACCAGGCCGCGGGGCGCGCGATATTCGGCGGCCCCGCGCGGGCATCCGTGCGCCGGGCAGGCGCGCCTGCGCGGCCGCGGCGTGCCGGGACGGTCCGAGGGCCGCCGGCGTAAGGATGCTCAGTCCTTCTGTCGCGCCGCCAGATGCAGGGTAAATCCCAGGCAGGCGACCGAGAGCGCCATCCACGCCAGGGCCCAGACCATCGGCGGCAGCGGGAAGATCTCGCGCGAGAACAGCATCGCGTCGTTGAAGCCGCAGCGGGCGTTGAAGAGGTACTTCAGCCCGAAGACCGACGCCAGGCAGCTCATGGCTCCGATCGTGGTCAGCAGGAGCTCGTTGAAGTCCTCCGACAGCCACCAGCCGGAGGACGCCAGCGCGACGCCGACCAGCGTCCCGTAGAGGAGCCCGGTCCCGGTGCGCACCCACATCCAGGTCGCGCCGACGAGGAGGAGTCCCAGCGCCAAGGACAGGAACTTGTCGATCTTCGTCTTGTTCGCGGCCAGGATCAACGCGCAGCCGGCCGCCATCGAGCCGAGGTAGCCCGCGGGCAGGATCACCCAGCGCCAGCCGCCGTAGGTGTAGCAGAGGCCTCCCAGGAACTGGCCCACCTCGATGCGCTCGATGCGGCCGCCGGTCGCGATCGCGGCCAGCCCGTGGCCGAACTCGTGGATAAGGGTCATGAAGACGCGCAGCGGGAACATGAAGCTCGCCTCCCACTGCCAGTACGCGATCCCGAACGCGACGCCGATGACGGCCAGCTTCAGGAACCAGCGCTCTCGCGCGACGCTCGCCCGTACCGCCATGCGCCCTCCCCCGGCCCTCAACGATGGGTCCGGGAATTCAACTTTTCTTCACTCGGCTCGCCGTAGAACGATCGCCCCGCCCTCGACGCCCGCCCGCAGCCGCGCGCCCTTGGCCTTCCCGTCGGCCGCGAGCGCCGCGATCGGCTCGCGGACGCGCCGCTCGACCGCGCGCTCGAGCGCGCGGACGCCGTACTCGCGGGACCACCCTTCCTGCAGGAGAGCCTCGCGCGCCTCGGGGCTGACCTCGAGCTCCGCGCCGAGACGCTCGGAGAGCTCGTGCTCGAGGCGCTTGAGCAGCCTCGCGAGCACACGCTCCGCGTCGTCGCGGCCCAGCGCGCGGAAAACGATCCGGTCGTCGACGCGGTTGAGGAGCTCGGGGCGGAAGAAGCGGCGCACGGGGTCGTCGTCGGAGGGACGCGCCGCCTCTTCCTCCCGCCCGAACCCGATCGCGGGCTTGGCCGGGGCGTCTCCCGTGCCGAGGTTCGAGGTCATGACGAAGACCGCGTTCTGGGCGTCGGCCTCGCGGCCCTTGGAGTCGGTCAGCCGTCCGTCGCCGAAGACCTGCAGGAAGAGATCGAGCACCCGCGGGTGGGCCTTCTCGATTTCGTCGAGGAGCACCACGGCATACGGCGTGGTACGGAGTCGTCCGGTCAGCCTCCCCTCCTCGTCGTAGCCCTTGTAGCCGGGAGGGGCGCCGATGAGCTTGGAGACGCTGTGCTCCTCCATGAACTCGGACATGTCGAGGCGGATGAGGGCGTCCGGGGAGCCGGTCAAGCCCTCGGCCAGGCGGCGAGCCAGCTCGGTCTTGCCGACGCCCGACGGCCCGAGGAACAGGAAGACCCCGAGCGGGCCGCGCCGCTCCGCGAGCCCGGCGTGCGCGCTGAGCAGCTTCCCGCAGACGCGCTCGATCGCGTCGTCTTGGCCTACGAGCCCCTTCTTGAGAAAGGGCTTGAGAAGCTTGAGCCGGGCGCCGACGCCCGCGCCCCCGAGGTGCGAGCGGACCAGCTCCGCGGGGACGCCCAGCTTCTCGGCGACGACGTCGGCGACCTCCTCCGGGCCGACGCGGCCTCCGCCCGCCGGGGCCGCCCGGCCGCCGGGGCCCATGCTCAGCTCCGGGAGGACGGCGCGCGCGCCGGCGCGGTCGACGAGGTCGATCGCCTTGTCCGGCAGGCGGTGGCCCGCGTCGAAGCGGATCGACAGGTCGACCGCGGCCTCGAGCGCGTCCGCCGAGATCTCGACCCGGTGGTGCGCTTCCCAGCCGGGCTTGAGGCCGCGGAGGATCTCGAGCGTCTCGTCTGGGGTCGGCTCGGGCACCGTCACCTTCTCGAACCTCCGCTCGAGCGCGGCGTCGGACTCGATGTGCTTGCGGAACTCGTCGACCGTCGTGGCGCCGATGCAGCGGAAGTCGCCTCTCGCCAGCGCCGGCTTCAAGAGCTGCGCCGCGTCGGCCCCGCCCTCCGCGCGGCCCGCGCCGATCACGGTGTGCAGCTCGTCGATGAAGACGATCAGGGACGGGTCGCGCCGCGCCTCCGCGAGGATCAGCTCGAGGCGCTGCTCGAACTCGCCGCGCATCTTCGAGCCGGCGACGAGAGCGCCGACCTGGAGCTCGACGATCCGCTTGCCGCCGAGCACCTGCGGGTCCTTGCCCGCCGCCGCGCGCTGGGCGAGCGCCTCGACAATCGCGGTCTTGCCGACCCCCGCCTCGCCGACCAAGACGACGTTGTTCTTGCTCGCGCGCGCGAGGGTCTGGAGGACCTGGAGCAGGACCTTCCGCCGCCCGATGACGGGCTTGAGCTTCCCCTCCTTCGCGAGCCGGGTGAGGTCGCGGCCGAAGCGCTCGAGAGCGGAGCGCCCCGAGGCCGAGGGCTCCGGTTCGCCGGGCTCGCCGTCGCGCCGCTCCGTCTCCTGCTCGCCGAGCTTGACCGTCTCGCCCGCGGCTTGCCGGCCGAGCCCGCGACCCGCTCCCTCGGGCCATGCCACCCCCGGGTCCGCGAGGAGCGCCTTCAGGGCCTCTCCGGGATCGGCCAAAAGCTCGGCCATCAGGCCCGTCGCCGTCACCGCCCCGGCCCGGGCCGCG
>JACQPK010000218.1 GCA_016207565.1 Elusimicrobiota bacterium | reverse complement strand
CGGAGATGCACCCCATCCTCTTCTCCAAGGTGACCGACCGGCTGCTGTCCGCACCCGAGGCGGTCCTCTACAACCTCACGACGATGTCGAACCGCTCGTCGGAGATGGCGAAGAAGGAGATCCTATTTAAGCCGCAAGGCGACCTGGCGATCGCCAACGGCATCGCCCGCATCCTCCTCGAGAAGGGCTGGATCGACGGGGCGTTCCTCCGAGACCACTGCGTCTTCCAGCGCGGCAAGGAAGGGATCGGCTACGGGCTCGAGGACGGCTTCGCGTTCAAGGACGAGCCCGTCTCCGCCGGCCTCGCCGAGTTCAAGGCCTACGTCGACGCGTACACCCCGGAGCGGGTCCAAGATATCAGCGGCGTCTCGCCCGAGGACCTCCTCGAGCTCGCCGAGGCGTACGGGAACCCGAAGACGCGCGTCGTCTCCCTGTGGACGATGGGGATGAACCAGCACACGCGCGGGACCTGGATCAACAACCTCGTCAACAACCTCCACCTGCTCACCGGGAAGATCTCCAAGCCCGGGTGCCAGCCCTACTCCCTGACGGGGCAGCCGAGCGCGTGCGGGACCACCCGCGAGGTCGGCACGTTCACGCACCGGCTCCCGGCCGACATGGTCGTGACGAACCCCGAGCACCGCGCGCATACCGAGGAGCTGTGGGGCGTGCCGAAGGGGACGATCCCGGACAAGCCCACCTACAACGCCGTCGAGATGGTCCGGGCTCTCGATCGCGGCGACGTCAGGTTCTTCTGGAGCCAGGTCGCGAACCCGTTCCAGGACTACCCGAACCTCCGGCGCTACCGCGGCGCGGCGCTCAAGGAGGGGCGTTTCATCGTCGTCTCGGACGTGTACCCGAACCGCTCGACCGAGCTCGCGGACGTCGTGCTCCCCGCGGCAATGTGGGTCGAGAAGGAAGGCGCCTACGGCAACGCCGAGCGCCGGACTCACTTCTGGAAGCGGATGGTGGATCCGCCCGGCCAGGCCCGCTCGGACCTCTGGCAACTGCTCGAGTTCGCCAAGCGGATGGGGCACGGAGGGCTCTTCGCGTACTCGGCAAAGGACTTCCCCATCCCCAAGCGCCACAAGGCCTCGGACGCGAGCGTCGCGGCGGGGCTTTACGTCGAGAAGGCGATCTGGGAGGAGTACCGCCGCTTCGGGCTCGGGCACGGCCACGACCTGGCGCCGTTTGAGCGCTACCACGAGACGCGGGGCCTCCGCTGGCCCGTCGTCGACGGAAAGGAGACGCTCATCCGCTACCGCGAGGGCTACGACCCCTACGTGCCGAAGGGGGCGGGCGTCCGCTTCTACGGCAACAAGAAAAACGGCGGCAAGGCCGTCGTCTGGCTGAGGCCCTACGAGCCGCCGCCGGAGGTCCCGGACGCGGAGTACCCGTTCTGGCTTTCGACCGGCCGCGTGCTCGAGCACTGGCACTCCGGGACCATGACGCGGCGCGTGCCGTCCTTGTACAAGGCGTATCCCCACGCCACGGCCCACCTGCACCCCGAGGACGCGCGGCGGCTCGGCGTGAGTCCGGGGGACAGGGTCCGGATCTCCTCGCGGCGCGGCTCCTGCGAGCTCCACGCCGAGCTCGGCGGCCGGGTCACGCCGCAGCCGGGGATGGTGTACGTCCCTTGGTTCGACGAGGACGTCCTCATCAACGAGGTGACGCTCGACGCCTACTGCCCGATCTCGCAGCAGGCCGACTTCAAGAAGTGCGCGGTGCGCCTGGAGAAGGTGTCATGAGGAGGCTCGCCTTCGCGGCCGGCTTCTGCGCGGCCGCGCTCGGAGCCGCGGCGGCGAGCAAGGCCTTCTCGGAGAAGGGCCTCCGCCGCGGCGCGCCGGGCATGAACCGCTGGAGCGACACGCCCCCCGGCCAGAGCGAGCGGCTCCCGCGGGCTTATCCGGGCGCGCCCGCCTTGATCCCGCACTCGATCGACGGCTTGGCGATCAAGCGCGACGCCAACGACTGCCTCGGCTGCCACCTCGAAGGCGCCGAGGTCGAGCCCGGGCGCCGGGCGACGAAGGTTCCCGCCTCGCATTTCGAGAACCCGCATACCGGCGAGAAGCGCGCGGACCGGCCGGTGGGCATGCGCAACAACTGCCTCCAGTGCCACGTGCCGCAGGCGCCCGGCGCGGAGCCGCCGGTCCCGCAGGCGCGTTGATTCAGCGCGGCGGCGGCGCCTGCCAGGCCGACAGCGCGGCGACGGGATAGACGAGCTGGACGGAGCTCAGGATGAGGCTGTCGCGCACGGAGGCGACGAGCGCGAGCTCGACGGCGACGAAGGCCGCCGCGGTCGCGCGCCACGGAAGCCGGCTCGCGAGCCAGAAGCCGAGCAGGCACGCGCCGACGTCGGACGCCGAGTTGAGCAGGCTGTCGCCGAAATAGCCCGCCGCGACCGCCGTCGCGCGGTAGCGCTCGATCACGAGGGGAGAGTTCTCGACCACCTCCCACAGGGTCTCGAGGGCCCCCGCGAGCGCGAAGCGCTTCCAGAACGGCCAGCCCCGGACGAGCAGCCAGGCCGCGGCGAAGAACGCGAAGCCGTGCAGCACGTGGGTGAACGAGTAGGGGTCCCATAGGTGCTGGGAGTTGTGGGCGCTCCAGATGTCCCACGACCACGGCACCGCGGAGCCGCACGCGCACCACAGCGGACGCGCCATGGCGCGAGTATAACGGGCGCGGCCCGGCGACGCCAGGCGGCGAGCCGGCTACGCTGCGGGCATGAACAAGCGTCCCCTCCTCCTCCTCGTCGCGGTTTACGCGCTAGCGCAGCCGCGCGGCGTCGACGAGCCCGGCTCCCTGCTCCGCGTCGGAGAGGCCCGGGAGCTTGCCCGCCGCGCGCGTGAGCGCGGCGCGCACGGCGTCGGGGCCCTTCGCGCCTCGCGCCACCGCCAGCGCCGCCAGCCCCGCGACGTGCGGGCAGGCCATCGAGGTGCCGGAGTAGGCCTTCACGTAGGACGGGTCGTTGGACGCCGGGACCGTCGAGGGAATGAGCACGCCCGGCGCGATGAAGTCGACCTCGGGGCCGCGGCTCGAGAACGTCGCGATGCCTTCCTCGGCCGTCGGGCACAGCTTCGCGTTGGCCACGCCCGGCGGGCACAGGGCGGACACCGCGACCGCCTCGGGATACGCCGCGGGCCAGTTCACGGCCTTGCCGTCGTTGCCGGCCGCCGCGATCACGGTCACGCCCGCGTTCGCGGCCATCTGCAGCGCGTACTGCAAGAGGGGGATCTCCTGCGGGGCGCCGAGGCTCATGTTCGCCACGTCGATGCCGTTCTGGGCGGTCCAGATCACGCCGCGCATGATGCCGAAGAGGTCTCCGCTGCCTTCCTTAGTAAGGACTTTCACGGCGTAGAGCGCCGCTTTCGGGGCGACGCCGGCGACGCCCGCGCCGTCGAGCTCGGCCGCCACGATGCCGGCGACGTGCGTGCCGTGGAAGTGGTCGTCGACCCACGGCGCCTTATCGTCGATCGCGTTGACGCCGCCCGCCACGCGCGCCTTGAGGTCCGGGACCTCGGGATCGATGCCGGTGTCGATGACCGCGACCTTCACGCCCTGGCCCTGCACGGCGGACCAAGCGGCGGGAGCGTTCACGCGGCGCACGCCCCACCGGAGCTCTTCGGCCGCCGGCGCCTGGGGATCCTCTTGGCCGGCGGGACGGACGGGACGCGGGGAGAACTTGGGCAACGCCCTCAGCGACTGCTGCGCCAAGGCGAGCGGGTCCTCGGCCCCGGCGCCGAGCGAAAGCCAGTCGTCGCGCCAGACGTCGGGGCCGACCAGGCGCACCTCGGCCAAGCGCAGCAGCTTGGACTCGACCGTCGCGTTTGGGCCTCCGGGGAGCTCGGCGAGCAGGACGCCGGCGCCGGGGATCTCGTCGACGACGCGCAGCCCTTGCGCCTCCACGAGCCGCCGCGCTTGCGCGGCGTCGGCGCCGGGACGAAGCGCGACGATCAAGCGGCTTGCGGCTTCTTTCGCCGACTTCGCGGCCGCGGCCTCGGCTTGCGGCGCGCTCAACGACAATACGATCCCCAGCCACCATCCGTTTCGCATGGAGCCCTCCCGGTGCCGGCGGAAACGCTAGCATATGGGCCGAAGGGCCCACAAGGGATTTGGGCCTATAGGCCTAGGTTGTGGGCAGGCCTCCAGGTTTCCCCGGTAGCAGGGAAAACGGAATAACGCAGAGGTACGCAGAGGAAATTAACGGAAAGGAGCGCAGAGGACGGAGCTTTTTCGGAGCCTATCCGTATCTATTGGT
>JACQPK010000217.1 GCA_016207565.1 Elusimicrobiota bacterium | reverse complement strand
TCCCAGGGCACCGGGGAAACCTGGAGCCAGGCCCTATTGCGTTGGCCGCGTCTTCCATATAGACTATGGCCGCAATGTCGCTCCAGGCCGACGTCCTGATCTTCGAGGACGACCCCGAGATGGGGTCCTTGGCGGAGACGCTGGTCCGCCATTTGGGCTACTCCTGCAAGCGCTTCCTGGACGGAAAGCGGGCCTTGGAGATGGCGAAGGAGTCGACGCCGAAGCTCATCATCCTCGACATCATGATGCCGGGCATGGACGGCCTGAGCCTCTGCCGGCGGCTGAAGGCCGACGCCGCGACCCACGCGATCAAGGTCCTGATCGCCTCCGCCAAGCCTGCGCAGGTCGAGCGGCCCCGCGCCGAGCAGGCCGGAGCCGACGCCTTCATCGAGAAGCCTTACCAAGTGGAGCGGCTGCAGCAGCTCATCCAGCAGATGGGTGGAGCCCCGGCCAAGCCGAAGACGGGCGGCCTGCCGACGCTTCGCGTGATGTTCTGGGGCACGCGCGGCTTCCCGGACAAGCCCATGGAGGCATCCACCTTCGGCTCGCGCACGAGCTGCGTCTCGGTGCAGGCGGCCAATGGAGCGACCTACATCCTGGACGCCGGGACCGGGCTGCCCGCGTGCGTCCAGCACCTCGAGAAGGAAGGCCATTCCGGCGAGGTCGGCCTGCTGCTCACGCACTATCACGTCGATCACATCCAGGGGCTGCAGCAGTTCGGGCTCGCGCAAAAGGCGGGGCTGACCATCAAGGTCGGCGGTCCCGAGGACCCGCAGCTCGACCTCCAGAAGCTGCTCCAGCAGTGCCTCCCCCAGACCGCGGCGAAGCTGCAGCCCAGCTACCTGTACGAGCAAGCCTACGCCTTGAGCCCGAACGTGAAGCTCGACGTCATGTACGCGCAGCACCCCACGACCACGCTGGCGTTCTCGCTGGAGATCGACGGGCGCAAGATCGTGTACTGCCCCGACAGCGAGATCGACGACACCGCTGAGGTGCAGTTCGGCGACTACGAGAAGAAGCTCGCGCGGTTCTGCTCGTCCGCCGACCTCCTGATCCACAACGCCCACTTCATCCCGCAGGACTACGCGCGCGCCAAAGGGTCCGGGTACTCCGCCTGGCCGGCCGTGCTGCGCGTCGCCGCCCGATCCGCGGTGCGCCGCGTCGCCCTCTTCCACATCGCCGCCTCCTACCCCGACTGGCGGCTGCACGAGATCGAGAAGCAGGCCGTCCAGACCCGAGACGAGTCGCGCCGCCCGATCGAGGTCTTCGTCCCGAAGGAAGGCAACGGCGTGATGATCGCGTAGCCGCTACTTGAGCCCGCGCGCCCGCAGCGACTCGATGAGCCTCGGAATGCTCTCTCTCTCGAGGCTCGCGGCGTAATCCGGCGAGCCGCCGGGATTGAGCGCGACCGCCTCGGCCTGCGGATCCTGAGCCGCCGATCGGAGGAACTCCAAGAGGCCGACGGTCATGATCGCGCCTTCCGGCGCCTGCTGCTCGTAATAGACCGGGCGCGCGCGGACCCGCCGGCCGCCGGCGAGCCTCACGTCCACGTACGTGAACTTGGGCGGGCCCAAGGCCGCGGCGGCGCCCGGCCCCGCGCCCGAGCGGGCGGCCTCCTGCAGAGCGCCGAGCGTCGATGCGTCGATCGGCACCACGAAAGGGACGTTCACGCTGAAGCGGTTGACCGTTTCCGCCCACCGCATCTGCCGCCGCAGCGCGGGGGTCACGGCCGCGACGCCCGCGGCCAATACCAGAGCCGCCGCCCACTTTTTCGGCATCAGCCCGATATTATCAAGAATTTGGTACACTTGCCGCGATGCCGTTGAGCAAGGAAACCGCCCGCCAACTCGTCAAACTGCAGGAGCAGGACAAGGTCATCGACGCCCTGCAAGCCGACATCGACAAAATCCCGAAGGCCATCGCCGAGATCCAAGCGCGCATCGAAGCCCGCAAGTCCCGCCTCCACGACACGAAGAAGCGCGCGGGCGACATCCAGATCCGCAGGAAGGAGAAGGAGGCGCAGATGGCCGCCAAGGAGGCGGACATCAAGAAGCGCTCCGGCGAGCTCAACACGGTCAAGACGAACGAGGCGTTCCGGGCGATCCAGTCCGAGATCGAGCAGGCCAAGGCCGCGGTCGGAGACCTCGAGACGGCGATCCTGACCTTGATGGACGAGGCGGATCAGGTTGCCAAAGACGAAAAGGGCATCTCGGCCGAGCTCAAGGTCGAGGAGGGAAAAGACCTCGAGGAGATCGGCGCTTTCGAGAACGACAAGAAGGGGCTCGAGTCCAAGCAGGCGGCCGAGAAAGCCAAGCGCGACGCCCTGGTCCCGTCGATCCCCGAGGACGTCCTGAAACACTACGAGCACCTGCGCAAGCGGAAGGCGGGAGGCGCGGCGCTCGCCCCCGTCCTCAAGAACATGTGCGGCGGCTGCCGGATCGCGCTGCCGCCCCAGGTCGTCGTCGAGGTGGTCAAGGCCTCGAAGCTGCAGACCTGCGAGGCGTGCCACCGCATCCTCTATATGCCGGACGCCGCCGCCCCGACCCCGGCGTCGTGATCCTCAAGCGCGGCTCCGTACCGCCCACCCCGCACACCGAGTTCCGCGTCCGAGGCCGCTTCACGCTCGAGGAGATCCACGGCTCCTACGGGTTCAGCGGGCCGCACAGCCGCAAGCTCCACCTGAGCGCCTACCCGACGGAGCAGACCGCTCCGCCGGCCCCCGCCGGCTACGACCTGACGCCGCGCCCGCCGTCGAAGGCGCCGGTGCTGCAGCCGTTCCATCTCCGCACGGACCGCGTCCCCGCGGGCCCGGATCCGATCCGCGCCCGCACGGCGCTCGTGTACGGCCCGAGCACCGTCGTCTCGGTCGTCCGCACGCTGTCGTCGATGCCGAAGGACGTCTTCTTCCGCAACGGGGACAAGCACGAGCTCTACTTCGTCCAAGACGGGCAGGGAACCCTCACGAGCGAGTACGGGGAGCTCAGGTTCCGTAAGAACCACTACCTGGTCGTCCCGAAAGGCACGACCTACCGGATCGACCTCGACGCGGGCTGCTGGCTCCTCCTCGTCGAGTCGACCTACCCGATCGACTTCGCGCCCCATTACCTCAACCGCGCGGGCCAGGCCACGCTCATGGCCCCGGTGGTCGAGACCGAGATCGAGGCGCCCGAGTTCAAGCCGCCCGTCGACAAGCGCGGGCGCTACCGGGTCGACGTCAAGCACGGCGGCGGACGCGTGACCCGGCTCACGCTCGGCCACCATCCCTTCGACCTCGCCGGCTGGGAGGGAGCGCTGTTCCCGTACGCCTTCGACATCCTCAACCATCACGGCATCGCGCGCTCGATCCACACC
>JACQPK010000223.1 GCA_016207565.1 Elusimicrobiota bacterium | reverse complement strand
GGCCGCCGCGCCCCGGGTCGGGGCCGCCGCGCCCCGGGTCGGGGCCGCCGCGCCCCGGGTCGGGGCCGCCGCGCCCCGGGTCGTCGTCGCCGCGCCCCGGGTCGTCGTCGCCGCGCCGGCGCCGCGGGCCGCTCCCTCGGCTACGGCGGCTCCGGCCTGGGTCGAGCGCGTGCTCAGCCGGCTGCCGCCGGGCGACGGCCTGCAGGTCCCTCCCGCCGCCGCCGTGGCGCTGGCGGCGGTGCCCGAGGTGCCCGTCCCGCGCGAGGCCGCGAGGACGCAGAAGCTCGTGCCGCTCAAGAGCTTCATGGAGTTCTCATTCGCGCCCTTTTCCTCGCGCCGAGACGGCCGGACCCAGCAGGGGGGAGCGAGGCCGTGAGGACCGTATCGGCGGCGCGCCGGCCCGATCGACGAGGATGTCGCATCCCGGAGGAAGGCATGAAGACCGAGACCAGAGAGACCTTGAAAGCGGCGACGGGGCGGGGCAGGGCGATGAGCGGCTTGGCGATCATCGCCGCCGCGTGGTTGCTTCCATGCGGCGAAGGCGCGGCGCAATGCACGATTACGACCGGTCTGCCCTGCTCCGAGGTGATCAACGGAGTGAAGTGCTGGGGCGTCACCGAGAGGTACACGTGCAAGCGAGCTCCGGGAGATATCGGCCGGGGGGAGGGCAAGGCGTCGGGCTGCAAGATCGACCGTTGCGAGGACCCCCGCAGCGGAGGAACTTCGCTGCGCGTGGACGGCGGAGCAGGAAGCTCCGGAGGTCGCAAAGCGCCGGCGTGCATTCCCGCGACGCCTTTCGGCTGCTTCCCGTGCTGCGAACCCAACCGGACGAGCCCGGAGGCCGGCGGCGACCCGGACGCGGAGACTCCGTCGGCAGAAGACGCCTCCGCCGGCTGCGCGTCGGACCTGGAGGCGATCCCCGAGATAGAAGGCACCGTGGACGCGACCCTGCCGGACTCAGAGGCGGACGGCGCCGTTTCGAGCGCACCATCAGCGCCTGAACCGGAGACCCATACGGAGCGCTCGGCTCGGGAGGCCGCCGACAGGCTCGGGGAGGAGGCGGCGGAGCGGCGACTCACCGCGACGGAGGGGGAGAGTCCGGTAAACGACGGGGCGGCGAGCCTGCCGCCGGAGCTCCCGGTGGAGCTCGACGGAGCGCTCGAGGGGGACGCTCGGCCGGTGGCGAGCGACCCGCCGGGGGAGCCGGAGGCCTACGAGCAGGAGCCCGTCGAGGTGCCGTCGGTGGGCGCCGGAGGACTTCCGGAGGTGGAGCCCGCGCTCCGGCAATCCAGGGAGGACATGCGGCGGCGATTGGGTTGGTAGGACCCACGGCCCGGCCCTCTCCCCCCGGTCGAGCCGGGGGGAGAGGGGAGGGATTGCCGCCGCGGCGGGGGAGGCCTATACTGGAGGCCGTGACGCTGAAGGTCCGCCTCGCCGGACTCACGACCCTCCTCATCGCCTCGACGATGGCCTTGGTGCTGTCGGTGGTCTTCGTCCGCCAGCGGACGTCCCTCCTCGAGCAGATCCAGCGCGAGCGGACCGCGGCCCTCGAGAAGCTGGCGCGGATCAGCCAGGCGACGCTCGACGCCAAGGAAGAGCGCATCCTGCTGAGCTATCTGGGCGCCTGGATGAAGTCGGACCAAGTGCTCGACATGGCGCTGTGGGACCTCAAGGGACGGGTGCAGATACACTCCCGGTTCCTCCAAGGCGACTACTCGTCCGCCGGGGACGCCGTCGCCGACGGCTTCATCCAGGAGGCCAACCGGTCGACGCACATCGTGTGGAGGACGACCGAGTCGGGCGGCCGGCGCAGGCTCCAGGGCGCGGTGCCGGTGCTGAGCGGCGGCACCCGATTCGGCAGCGCCGTCGTCGACTACGACGCCGACGCGCTCGACCGGGAGCTCGAGGCGGCGCTGCGCGAGGTAATCGGCGGACTGGTCGTCATCGGCGGGGGCGTGCTCGCCGTGGCGCTCCTGGCGGCGTGGATCTTCGCGGGCAACCTCACGCGGCCGATCGAGGACCTGAGCCGGGCGGCGCGCGAGATCGGCGGCGGCAAATTCGACACCACCGTCGAGGTGCGCCGCCGCGACGAGCTCGGGCAGCTCGGCAAGGAGCTCAACCGGATGGCCGCGCAGCTGCGCGAGCTCGAGGAGATGCGCGACCGGTTCCTGCAGGCCGTCTCCCACAACATGCGCTCGCCCTTGGCGGCGGTGACGAGCGCGGCCTACCATGCCCGCCAGCTCGACGCGCAGCTCCCGCCTTCCGTCGAGGAGGACCTGCGCGTGATCGAGGCGGGCATCCGGGAGCTGACGCGCTTCGTGAGCAACCTCCTCGACCTCGAGCGGTTGCGCGCGGGCCGGATGCAGTTCAACTTCCGGGAGGCCAACGTCGTCGATCTGCTCGACGAGAGCCGGCGCCTGCTCGAGCGCGTGGCCCAGGAGAAGGGGCTGCGGCTCGTGTTCGAGCAGGGCGGGGACCGCCTGCTGGCCGTATGCGACGCGAACGCGATCGGCGAGGTCGTCGCAAACTTGGTATTCAATTCCCTGAAGTTCACGCCGTCCGGCGGGACCGTCGCGTTGGGGGCGCGAGCCGACGGCGCGCACGTGCGGGTCTCGGTCCGAGACACGGGACCGGGGATCCCGGAGGACCAGCTTCCGAACCTCTTCGGCCGGTTTCGCCAGTTCGGCGGGAGCCAGAGCCGCAAGGGAGGCAGCGGGCTGGGGCTCTCGTTGTGCAAGGAGTTCGTGGAGGCCCACGGCGGCAACATCTGGGCCGAAAGCGCGCCCGGACAGGGCACGGCGTTCCACTTTACGTTGCCGGTGGCGGGGCCGGGCCCCGCGAAAGAGAATGCAACCGTATCTACTGCTGATCGGCGGACGGCAAAAGCCTAGGAAGGCCGCGGCGCAGGCGCTGGCCGACCGGCACGCCCGCATCGTCGGCGTGCCCAGGCCCGACGCCGCCTGGACCAAGCTGGCGCGGCTGCCGCTGCCGAACCTCATCGTCTTCGACGTCCCCGCGTTCGGCGAGCGCGAGGCGGCGGCGCTCCAGCGCCTTCGCGGCGACGGCCGGCTGGCCGACACGTCGATCCTGGTCCTCGCCTCCAAGGCCGACGACGCTTCGACGGTCGCGGCCCTCGCCCGCGGCGCCGACGAGTTCCTCGCCGAGCCGATCGAGCCGGGCGAGCTCTCCGCCCGCATCCGCGCGATGCTGCGGCGCCTCCTCGCGCCTCCCGCGCCCGAGAAGCTCATCTTCCACGACATCGGCCTCGTCGCCGCCACGCGCGAGGTCCGCGTGGGCGATGATCCGGTCCCGCTCACCGAGACGCAGTTCAAGGTGCTGCAGCTCCTCGTCCAGAAGGCCGGGCGCATCCTCGAGCGAGACAGCATCATCCGCCACCTGTGGCACACGCCCGAGCACGTCGCGACCCGCTCCGCCGACATGCATATTTCTCTCCTGCGTCGGAAACTGAAGCGTTCCTCCTGCCGCATCGAGACGGTTCGACCTGCCGGTTATCGTTTGGTCGGGCCTTAGCAGGTTCCCGTCGGCCGGAGCGAAGGTCGGTCCGGCGGGTACGCGGCCGCGTCGACGCGGCCGCTCTGTCCTCGCCGCGCCATTAAAATGTGCGAGGCGCGGCTGCGGAGGCCCCGCCGGACCGACCTCCGCTTCGGCCTCGGCTTGGGCTGCTTTGCGCTCAACGAAGGAAGCGCGCTTTTCGAAAACGTGGTCGGCCCCTTCATGAAGGGGAGCGACTAGCGTCTTCGACTCGTCTTTCCTTTCGACGGCGTCCTTACTGAGGCCTTCAGCCCACGGTTCGCCGAGGCCGGAGCGGGGAGGTGGCTCGGCGGGGCCTCC
>JACQPK010000225.1 GCA_016207565.1 Elusimicrobiota bacterium | reverse complement strand
TCACGTTGTCGGTGAGGTCCTTCCACGTGCCGGCGACGCCGGGAACTTTCGCTTGGCCGCCGAGCTTGCCTTCGGTGCCGACCTCGCGCGCGACGCGGCTCACCTCGGAGGCGAAGCCGTTGAGCTGGTCGACCATCGTGTTGATGGTGTTCTTGAGCTCGAGGATCTCGCCCTTCACGTCGACGGTGATCTTCTTCGAGAGGTCGCCTTTCGCCACCGCGGTGGTCACGTCCGCGATGTTGCGGACCTGGTTCGTCAGGTTCGCGGCCATCGAGTTCACGTTGTCGGTGAGGTCCTTCCACGTGCCGGCGACGCCCTGCACCTTCGCCTGGCCGCCGAGCTTCCCATCGGTGCCGACCTCGCGCGCGACTCGAGTCACCTCGGACGCGAACGAGCCGAGCTGGTGCACCATGCGGTTGACGACCTTCGCGATGCGGCTGAACTCGCCTTTGAGCGGTCGGCCGTCGATCTCGAGGGACATCGTCTGCGAGAGGTCGCCTCTCGCCACGGCGCCGATGACGCGCGCCATCTCGGTGGTCGGCCGCACGAGGTCGGCGACCAGCGAGTTCACGGCGTGGACCTTCTGCGCCCAGCCGCCCGAGGCGCCCGGGACCGCCGCGCGCTGGCTGATCTTGCCTTCCTTGCCGACCGCCTTCGAGATCCGGTCGAACTCGTCGACCGTGTGGCGGTTGAGGTCGATGATGTCGTTGAGAAGCTCCGCGACCTTGCCGGCCAGGCCCGGCCGGTCGAGCCGCATCTGGACGGTGAAGTCGCCCTTCTTGACCGCGCTGAGGATCCGCAGCAGCTCGGCGACGTCTACGCTCGAGTCGTCGTCCGTGGTTTTGCGGCCGTTTCCGCCGTTGGCGCGCAGCAAGACGTCAGGCATCGGGAAGTCCTCCGAGGTTCACAAGATCGGCACGTTGCGGCGGCAGAACCATTATATACAGGCCGGTGAGGAATCCGCGATTAAACTCGACGTGACTCTGTTTTGACGGTGGTGTGACGTCACGGGTCTCCGGCTTGTGACGTCGCAACTCCCCTATTTGACTTCTTGGAGGGAGGGCAGCAGATCCGACTTTTGCACGACCTGGAAAGCGGAGTTCGAGGCCTCCGGCGCCCACCGGAACTCGACGACGAGCCGGCGTCCCGAGGCCCAGACCTTCACGATCTCGACCCCGGAGGAGGCGGAGACGGCGACGACCATCTCCGAGGCGAAGTCCACCGCGGGCTTGTCCCCGGGGCGGCCCAGCCGGCGCCAGAGCTCCGCGAGCTCGCTCGGGGAGCGGGCGGCGTGAGCCGCGGGAGGCGCTGGGGCCGCCGGTGCCGCCTTGGGCGCGGCGCTCAGGCCGCCGATCGCGCCTTCGGAGCGCCGGGAGGCAAACGCCTTGTTCTTGCGCTGAGCGGGGGCCGGCTCCTCCTTCTTGAGCGCCTCTTCGCGGTCGCCGTAAGGGAGCACCGTGACCGGCGCCTGCGCCATCCCCGCCGCCGCCTGGAGGTCCCCGCCGCGGACGGCGGCGGACTTCTCCTGGGCGATCGGGGCTCCGCCCGCGGAGGCCGGGGCGTCCGGCTTGAGGAGCTTCGGTTTGGAGCCCGCGCCCAGAGGGACCGGCTCGTGGAAGCCGTCCATGGCGATCCGCTGCCGCTGGAAGTTCTCGGCCATCGCCCGCATATAGGCGCGGGCCTCGTCGCGCGTCATGGGGCCGGCGTCCTCTTCGGGGGCGCGGGCGGCCGCTCCCGGCGGAACGATTTGCTCGATGCCCAGCTTCTTGCGCTCTTGCTCGAGATGCCCCTGCAGCTGCTCGTTCGTGAAATCTTTCGCCTCGGGGGCGCTCAGCGGGACCCCGCGGGCGCGCGCGGCGGGTCTGGGCCGTTGGGGCTTGTCGGCGCGGGCGTCCTCCAGCGAGTCGGCCGCGGTGGGCTCCGCCGCCTTCATCGCGCTCGACGCGCCGCCGAAGGCGCCGCCCGAGCCCGCGCCGCCGCCGCGGAGTCCGCTCGGCGCGGGCGCGGCCATCCTCGCCACGCCCGGCAGGAGGAGGGTGCCTTCTTGGGACAGGGGCGCCAGGTCGCGGACGCGCTCTTCGACGCGGCCGGGGCCTTTGAGCGCGTCGTAGCCGACGAAGCAGACCGCCACGGCCGAGAGTCCGAACGCGAGGGCCTTGGCGGGCATCGGGAGGAGGAACCTCGGCCGCTCGGCCGCGGCCTCCTCTTCGTGCCGCCGCCGCCGCTCGAGCCGCTGAAGGAATCCGACGGGCAAGGCCCGGCGGGGGGAGGCGGCGAGGAGCCGGGTGAGCCCCTTGAGGTCCTTGAGCTCGCGGCCGCAGGACTCGCATTTCTCGACGTGCGTCTCCACCATGCGCCGGTCGGCCTCCGGGAGCCGCCCGTCGATGAACTCGGACAAGAGATCGGTGATGTGTTCTTTCATAGGTACTTCTTGAGCCGCTGCTTGAGCGCGTCGCGCCCGCGGTTGAGGCGGGACTTCACCGTCCCCTCCGGCAGCCCCAGCTGCAGCGCGATCTCCTCATACGACTGACCCTCCAGGTCTCTGAGCACGATCACCGCCCGGCTCTCCGGTTCCAGCTCCTGCAGCGCCCGCTGCACGGCCGCGGCGCGATCCTCCGTCTCGAGCCCCGAGTCCGGGGCCGGCTCGCCTGAAGGCAGCTTCTCGGCCAAGGACTCCTCTTCGTCGTCGGAGTCTCCCAGGAGCCCGAAGGTGACCCTCTTCCAGAGCCCCCGCCGCTTCTCCGAGCGGACCCGGTTCTTCCACGTGTTGACCGTGATCCGGTACAGCCACGTCGTGACTTGGCACTCCCCGCGGAACCTCCCCAGCGCCTTGAGCGCGCGGATCATCGCGTCCTGGGCCAGGTCCTCCGCGTCCTGCTCATTGCCGACCAGCCTAAACGCCAGGTTGTAGACCAAGGCGGAGTGGCCCTCGAGGAGGTCTTTTTCGCTCAACGGGCCCGCTGCGGCGTCCTGGGGTTTGGACACCGGGGGAGGCGCCGGAGTTCCCGTCGCCTGGGGGGCCGTCAATTCCTCAGAGGGCTCCATCCTTAATAAGGGCAAGTGTACACGGACTTGAGCCGAAGCGCTAGGGGCGGGAAGAGGCCCGAGTGACCGCGGTCGACCTACTGTGGTTTTCGCTCGAGTCTGTTCAGGCGCGCGTGTAGCGCGTCGTTAGCGAGCTTCAGTTCGCGGACGGCTTCGGTGAGCTCGGCGACCAGGCCGTCATCGCTCACGCTCTTCGATCCGCCGCCCTCCTTGGTCACGGCTCCCCGGATTCGCGGCAGCCTGTCTGGTGCGTCCTCGATCTTGCCGTCGCCCGGTTCGGCGGGGCTAGCGTTGACGCCGGCTGCGATCGCGACAGTCCCTTGTCCCCGTTCCTCAATCCGTCTTGTGCGCGCTTCCAGCTCTTGGATGCCTTTGAGCAGTTTCCAGGAAGAGATTTCTTTTACGACATAGAAGCCATCCGAGCCCATGGACACCAACTCCGCGTAATCTGGATCAGCCAGCAACTCCTGGGCGATGGTTCCGATCCTCCTCTCCCCCGAGGCCTTGACGGTGAATTCCTTGATCGGGATTCCAGTCAGATAACGAAGCTGAGTGGGAGCGGGCACGATATTCGACTTCAGCCGGGCATCGGAAGAACAGCCGATGGTCAACTGAGAGGCCTGGGGGCCGAGAAGGCAGGAGCCGTCAGAATCGAATATCCGCACGACATCTCCGCTCCAGCCGTCGCCTTGCGCGATCAAGGGATGGATTCCGGAGTTGCCGGGCGTCGTCATTGAAAACCATCCGCCGGGATACGAAGCGCTGTCGGACACCGAGTGAATCCGCCCGCCGGGGGCCGTCGTGCCGATGCCGACGTTCCCGCCGGGTATAATTCTCATGCGTTCGACGGCAGAGTCGGCTGAGTTTGTAAAGAAGCGGATGGCGGATCCGCCTCCGGCAACCACGCCCAGAGCCGCGATGTCGGCGAACCGAACAGCCGAAGCGCTCTCACGAAATTTCAACAGCAACCCCTGGCCGTTGCCGGATACTGAATAGGAGGTATCTCCTGCTACCTCGGTCGGGCCCAGCTGGAGATGTGCCGTCGGGCCAGTTGTGCCGATGCCGACGTTGCCGTCGCGGTTGATCCGCATCCGCTCGGTCGTCAGCTCGTCGCCCGTGAAGCTCGAGCCGGTGCCGAACGCGATGTAGCCGTTGCTGGCGCCGGAGCCGTTGGGGCCCGAGTTGAGGATGACGTTGCCTCCGTTGCTCGAGGCGGCGCCTTGCTGGGCCGACAGGATGATCGGGACGCCCGCGCCGCTCGATGCGGCGCCGCCTCTCACGTCCAGCGTGCCCGAGGGGGAGGTGGTGCCGATCCCGACCTTGCTGTCGCCGCCCACGTAGAGCAAGGTCGAGGCGCTCGTGCCGCCGCCGGGGGCGATGCGCTGGACCGACCAGTTGTCGTTGATCGAGTTCCACCGAGTCAAGATCGACGCCGCCGAGGCGTTGCCTTGGGTCGGCGCCTCGTGGGCCGCTCCGAAGGTGTTGAGGTTCGAGCCCATCCAGAGGTTCGTCTTGCCGGCGGCGAAGTAGGTCTGCCCGATCTCGCCGTAGCCGTCCGTCGCCGCGGCATACTGGATGCGGATGCGGCCGCCGTCGTAGCCGCGTTGCACCTGCAGCGGCGGCGCGTCCAGCGAGCCGGACTGGATGTCGAGCTTCGCGTTCGGTCCGGTCGTGCCGATGCCGATGTTCCCCGCGGACGTGATGTGAAGCGATCCTCCGACGCTCAGCTTGTTCGGCGTCGAGACGCCGTCCGCCGCTATCGTGAAGTCCGTGGAGCCCCCTTCCGTGTTGTCGAAGACGATCCGCGGACCGTTGCCGCTCTTGATGAACATCTGGAAGGTTGAGGCGGATTCGAACTGCGCCTGTCCCTCCCCGGCCCCCGTATTGATCGCCCGTAGGAGCGTCGCGGCCGAAGCGGTGTTCGCCTGCGCATCCAGCTTGTAGGTCGGCGCCGTCGTGCCGACGCCGACGTTGCCGCCGTTCGGGTTCAGCGCCAGATCGTAGGCGGTGCCGCTCTGGATCTCCAGGTCACCCGTGCCGGCGTCGTATAGCTTGATCGTCCCGGCTTGGGCGCAGCCGGAGCAGCCGTAGCCGAGGCCCGAGCCGATGACTTGGCTCTCCTGCAAGGCGATGTTGCCGCCGCGGACGTCCAGCCGCCCGCTCGGGCCCGTGGTCCCGATGCCGACGTTGCCGCCATCCTGGATCGTAATGCCCTGGGTCGCGATGCCCTGGGTGATCAGCTTGATGTCCGCGCCCGCAAGGGAAGCGTTGAGCTGGACGTCTCCGTTTGTCCCTTGAAGCTCGGCGAGCTGGCCTGCCGTCGTGGTGAGGACGAGGCCCGCCACGGTGCCGTCGGATTCTATCTTCACCTGGTCCGTGCCGCTTCCTTTGACATGAAGCCTGACGCCTGAGCTCGTCGTGCCGATGCCGAGGTTGCCGAGGCGATCGAGCCGCATCCGCTCCGCGACCGCGCCGTTGGCGACGTTCGTGTTGAACACGATCCTTGACGGCGGGCGTTGGTTGTCGGTGACGGCGCCGTCGACCTCGAAGTCGAGCCCCGAGGTCTGCCAGAAGCCGGTCGCTCCGCTGTAGCCCTCCGCCCAGATCTTGAACAGCTCCTTGCCGTCGCCGACGTTCGTCGGAGAGGCGTGAGTGCCGGCCGATGCGCGGCCGATCAGCCGCCCCTCGCCCGTGTTGGCGCCCGAGATATAGATATACGCATCCGAGTCCTTGGCGATGTGGAGCTGCCCGGCCGGGCTTGTGATCCCGATGCCGACCTTGCCGGCGCTGTAGTAGACGTCGCTGCCGGAGGTGATCCACTGGCTCGTCCCCGCCGCCACGCAATCCTGCCAGGCGCCGCCCTGGTAGCAGCGGAAGCGGTTGGTGTTCGCGTTGTAGTACATCATGCCGTTGGCCGGCGACGCGGGGTCCCCAGCGTCGCTCTTGCGGGGGATGAGGATCGTCTTGCCGTCCCCGGAGACGTCAAGTAGGGCCCCGGGGCTTGGCGTGCCGATGCCGACGTTGCCTCCGTTCGTCAACCGCATCTTCTCGGCCCAGCCGGAGTTGTAGGTGCTGAAGATCAAGTCGTCGCCGACGCCTGCGATCGAGGGCACCGCCTGGCCGAGGGATGCCTGCTTGCCTGACACGCCGTTGTGGAAGATCACGAAATTTCCCGTATCGGCGAGGCTGGTTCCTATGTAGGTGCTGGCGACCGCGGAGTCGCCGAACCTTGCGTTGCCCCATACGTGCAGTTTCTCAGTCATGCCTGTCGTGCCGATGCCGACGTTCCCCGACTTGTCGATGCGCATCCTCTCTCCCGAGGACGTGCCGACGTCGTGCGTGTGAAACGCAAGGTAGCCCTCCGAGGCGCTCCCGGGCCCGCCGAACTCGACGCCGGAGAACCCCGAGCTCGCGCCGAAGCCGGACCCGCCCGACTCCAGGCCGACGTACTTCGAGACCGTGGCCGCCTCGCCGCCGAGCCGGAGCCAGGTATTGACCGCGTCGCCGTTGTCCATGTCGACGTCGGAGGCGGGGCTCGTGTTCCCGAGGCCGATCTTCCCGTCGCTGGCCAGGTAGATGCGATCGTTCTGTCCGTTGGTGGCCAGGCTGAGTTTCTGCCCCGCATCGGTGTAGATCCGGCTCAGCCCGGCGTTGTGGCGCACCCGGATCGTGGCGTCTTGGTTGTTCGACAGCAAAAGCGAGCTGGAGTCCGCGGCCCCCGGTTTGGGGTACGAGGCGAGGACGCCGCCCGACACGTGCAGGAGCTCGTCGGGGGCGGCGGTTCCTACGCCGACCTTATCGGTCAGAGTCGTGTTGCTGAGGGTGGTCCCGGCGTCGGTCCAGCCGCCGCCCGAGGAGGCCGCGAAGCCCTGGAAGGTCGAGCAGTCGTTGGACCACTCGAGCTGATTCGTCCCGCCGTTGTAGCGGAGGCAGCCCTTGTTCGTGGTGTTCGTGTCGTTGTCGATGCGCACCTGGCCGACGACGTGCAGCTTGTCATCGGGGCTGCTCGTGCCGATGCCTACATTCCCGTCGGCCTGGACCTTCACGACCTCGGTGCCGTTGCGTTGAAACGATGCGATGGCGGTGGCGCCGGTGTCGACGGTGTGGTTTACGACGAGACCCACCTCGCCGCTGGTGCGCTGGATCGCGGTCAGCGCGGTCTGGGAGCCGGTGTTGTCGACGACGAGCCTGCCCGCGGCCGAAGGCGAGGCTCCGATCGCGACCTGGCCCGAGTCCGCGTCGACCGCGAGGCGGGTCGAGGCGGTCCCGGTGTCTCCGGCGGAGCGGTACTTCAGCCCCCAACTCGCGCCGCCGGAGGCCGTCTGCCATTCCGACCAGACCTGGGGCACCGTCGCGTTCTCGTTGGCCCGGTTCACCCCGACCTCGAGGTTGTAGTCGGGCCCTCCCCCGACGACCGAGTAAAGCTTGCCCGGCGCGGCCATATCTCCGACCTGGACGGAGCCGTTGACCTGAAGCCTGTCCTCGGGGGACGCGCTCCCGATGCCGACGTTACCGCTCCCCAGGACCGAGACCAGGGGGGTCGTGAGGTTGGTGACCTGCAAGACGGTCTCGCTGTTGGCGAGCGCGGCCACTCCGCCGAGGCCGTCGCCCTTTCGGCCCGTCAGCTCGATCGCGGGCACGGTATCGGTGGGATCGGTCGGTCCGAACACTCCCAGCATCCGGAGCGGCTGCCTGCCCGCCGCGTCGCTGAGCCCCCAAGCTCGAAGCCCCCCTTCGAGTCCGTCATCGACGTCGAGTAGGCCGTACGCGTTCGTCGAGGTGACGCTTGTGATGCCGTGGGCCACATCCGCGTCGCTGAGGGCGACGTCGCCGCCTCGCACGTCGAGCCTTTCGGCGGGCCCGGACGTCCCGATCCCCACGTTGCCCGAGGCCATGTCCATCGACATCAAGTACTTCTGGACGGCGGTCCCGTTGTCGCTCACGAGCCTTAGGTCCACTCTTCCCGCGTCGTGATTGATGCTGAAGCGCTTGAGATCCGCCGCGGCGTTCGAGTCGACCAGCTCCAGGTGGACGTTCGGCGCGCGGGCAACGAGGAACGAACCGACGCTGTTGTCGACGTGTAGCACCCTTTCTCCGCCTGCGAGCGTCTGAGATTCGATCGTAGCCGGCGACGTCGTGCCGATGCCGACGTCGCCGGCGAAGGAGGAGTCGTTCGTCCCGACGCGGAGCGAGCGCCAGCGCGCGCCGGTGACGCCCAGGTCGTAGGTGTCGTCGACGCCGGGCTGGGTGATCGCTGAGATCGCGAGCTCGTTGACGGTGGAGGCGCTGCCTTGTCCTCCGACCAGGTTGAGCCGGCCCAGGGTCGTGTCATCGGCGGAGAGATAGCCGTAGGCCCCGGAGCCGGCCGCCGCCGAGGAGTAGAAGCGGGCCGTGCTCCCGGCTCCGACGCTGCCGAAGTGCACCTGGCCGCTCGCGGCGACGCGCAGGCGCTCCGTGAACGTATGCGCGCCGGCGGCTCCGCTGACCCGGAAGATGAGATCGTTGTTTCCCGTGGAGGCGGCCCCGGTGGAGTCGATGTAGGAGCCGTTGGTGGCGTTGATGAAGGCGAGCTGCTTGTCCTCGGCGCTCAGCTTCGTGACCAAACCCGGCGTCGCTCCGAAAATCTGCACGGCAGGCGCCGCCCCCGCTGCCGATGTCGGCGAGGCGGTGCCGATGCCGACGTCGCCGGTGGTCTTGTCGATGAACAGCCTCGTGGCCGAACCTCCGCCGTCGCCGATGAAGGGGTTGCCGCTGTAATCGAACGCGAATCCGTGGGTCGCGGACTGGCCATAGCCCCAATAGAGGCCGCCGAACTGATTCCCGAAGTCTCCCTTGATGCTGGTTTTGACTTGATCCGCATCATTCCCAAAGGCCGCGATGAGCATATTGCCGTCGTTGCCCGCGACATGCATCCTCGCGACGGGGCTCGCTGTGCCGATGCCGACGCTGCCGCCCGCGACCGCCAGGGTCGACCCGCCGACCGAGAAAGCGTTCCCCTTGACCGTGGCCGTGCCCTCGACGATCAAGGACTCGAGCGCCGAGTCGGTGCCCTGGTGCTGGACGACGCGGCCGTCGACGATCAGGTTCCCTTGGACGAGCAGGTCCGGGGCGGCCGTCGTGTCGTGGACGGTGGGGCTGCCGACGAGCACGTCGCCGGACTTGTCCACGCGTAGCACCGCCGAGGAGTCCTGGCTGCTGATCCATACGCTGTAGCCGTCCGCCGCCGTCGGCTTGACCTCCAAGCGAGCCTGGGGTGCCGCGGCGCCCACTCCCAGGCGGCCCTCGGTCGTGAGCCGCAGGTGCTCCGCCGGCGTGGCGAAGTCGTCGGTGATCTTGCCGACGGAGAGGTTGCCGCCGCTCATGACGAGGTACGCGTGCTTGATGTCCGCCCCGGCGGAGGTGTCGGTGAGGATGAGGTGCTGGCCGCCCGTCCCGCCGACGTTCTTGGCGATGTGCAGCTGCGCGCTGGCGGGGTTGTTCGTGTTGAGACCGACGCGGCTCTGCGTGCCCTCGATGACCACCGCCCGGCCGCTGCCCAGCGGGAGGCTGCCGATGAAGAAGTTGTCGGAGCCGCTGCCGTCCATGTCGGTCCCTAGATGCCAGTTGGGCCCGCCCACGCCGAGGTTCGACATGAACTGCAGGCGCGCGCTCCGGTTGGGGGCGGGGTTGCTGTTCTTGAGGATGAGGACCGGGGTCGTCGCGCGGTCTTCGATCACCGCGTTGGCGTTGAAGACCCCGTCGACGTTCCCGCTCCCGTCGACCGCGTGCAGGCCTACCGCCGGCGCGCCGGTGCGCACGCCGAGCTTGCCGTCCCGTTGCACCCAGAGGAGCTCTTGGCCCGCGGCCGTACCGGTCGAGACGATCAGGATCGGCGTCGTGGTCAATGTCGCCGCGCTCGACACGTGGAGTGCCGCGGCGGGGGTCGCGATCCCGATGCCGACGTTGCCGTCATGATCCAGCGTGAGACGGGGGGAGCCGGATTCGCGGACTTCCAGGAGCTTCGCGCCCGTCGCGGTCATCGAGTTGCGGGTGTCGAAAAGGAATCCCACGGCGTTGCTGCCGTCGCCGGAATCGCTGCGAAGGACGAACGTGGAGTTCCCGTTGATCTCGAGCTCGGGTGTGGCGAAGGTCGGCGCCGCGAAGAGATGGAGGTTTTGGTTTCCGGCGTCGACGATCTTCGGCTGATTGGCGCCGGTGGCGCCGAACTGGATGGCGCCGTCGTCTTGGAGACGGATATTGCCGGCGATGTGGAGCTTGTCCTCGGGGCTCGTCGTGCCCACGCCGAGGTTGCCCGTGGCTCCCGAGGCCTGGCCGGCCTTCAGCGTCAGGCCGATCCGGTCGGTGCCGCCCGAATCCCTCGTGCTCAGCCGGAGGTCCCGCGAAGCGTCCATCGAGGCGATCCGGAATTCTCCGGTCTCTGGGCCCATCACGCGCCAGAGCTCCGTCGCGCCGCTGAAGCCGCGGAGCATCCCGCCGCTCGTCAGCCGCTGCGTCCCGGCGACCTCGAGCCTGTCGTTCGCCGCCGCCGTCCCGATGCCGACGTTGCCGCCCGCGACGGCGAGGGTCGAGCCGCCCACCGAGAAGGCGTCGCCTGAGACGGTGAGGGTCGACTGGATCACGACGTTGTCGCCGCCGTCCGTGAGGCGGAGGCTCGTGCCGCCGTCCGTCCAGCCGCCTCCGCTGGCGGCGACGGTCGAATCGACGTAGGCTCGCGTCGCGGCGTGTTCCGCGAGGGTGGGCGAGTACGAAGCGGGGAAGCGCAGCGCTCCGGAGGCGGTGAAGGTGCTCTTGGTCGCCCCCGAGCCGAACTGGGCGTCTCCATCGACGTCCAGCATCGTCGCCGGAGGCGTCGTCGCGAACTGAGGGTTGGAGGTCGTGAGCTGGACGTTCGTGAACTTCATCTGCAGGCGCCCGTTCGCGCCGGAGGTCTGGAGCACGGTATGCGGGTAGCCGGCGGAGCCGAGCTGGAGGAAGGTCGTGTTGACCGAGTCCGACCAGGCCGTCGACTGCGTGGCGCGCAGGATGTTCGCGTCCGCGTTGTCGGTGACCTGGAACGTGCCGGACTTGAGCCGCGTGGTCGCGATCCCTCCGTCGGTCTCGATGACGTTGCCGATGCCCGGCTGGAAGTAGAACCTCATGAAGGACAGGCCGTCGCTCGCCCGCCTCAGGTCGATCCACCGGAACGCGGGGTCGGTGACGTCCGAGTCGATGCGCAGCGCGGTGGCGCCGACGCCGGGCTGCTCGACGTGGAGCCTGGACTGGGGGCTCGAGGTCCCGATGCCGACCCTCCCGCCCGTCGCCACGAGCGTCGAGGCGCCCACCGAGAAAGCGTCCCCTTTGACCGTGGCCGTCCCTTCGACGACCAGGGTCTCGATCGTCGCGTCCGTGCCCTGGTGCTGGACGACCCGGCCGTCGACGATCAGGTTGCCCTTGACCAGCAGGTCCTCGTCCGCCGTCGTGTCGTGCAGGGTCGGACTCCCGATCAGGACGTCGCCTCCGACGACCTGAAGGCGCGCCGCGGGGGCGGTCGTGCCGATGCCGACGTTCCCGGTCGCGTCGATCGCGAGCCTCTCCGCGTTCGCGGAGTTGTCGCGGATCTGGAACCGGCCGCCCGCACCGCCCGTGGACTGCAGCGCGAAGTGCCGGGTGCTGAGCAGGCTCATCGCCGCGATCCCGCCGCTGCCCGCGTTGGCGGCCTCGAGATAGGCGGAGAGATTGTCTCCCTTGACGTGGAGCGGTACGTCCGGGTCGGCGGTCCCGATCCCGACGCGCCCGGACTGGGTCACGGTCATCGTCGCGGCCCCGACCTTGAAGAGCTGGCCCGAGATGGTCTTGGTCGCGACGCCCAAGGTGTCGAAGGTCGACTCGGAGCCCGCGCCGCCGTGCTGAACGATCTTGCCGTCCACGATGATGTTGCCGGCGACAAGCAAGTCCTCGGAGGCGGTCGTGTCGTCGGGGTGCGGCGCGGCGTGGTCGCCGACGAAGACGTCCCCGCCTTTGACGTGCAGGCGGCCGGACGGCGACGTCGTGCCGATGCCCGTATCGCCGTCGGACTTGACGGAGACGACGTCGCCCACCGAGGAGCCGTTGCTCCGGATCTGCAGATAGTCCGCCGTGAGCGCCCCGTTGCTCTCCAGGGCGAAGAGGACATCATCCGTGTCCGCGGTCGCGACATGCAGCGCCGCTCCGGGACCGCCCGCCGCGTCGCCGATTCCCGCGCGGGTGAATCCTCCTGCCGACTCGACCGACATCCGGAGCGTGCCGCCGCTGAACCCCGTGTCGCCGACCGTCGAGACGCCGGTATGCAGCCGGACCGCCCCGCCCGGGCCGGCGGCGAATAGGTTCAGGTGCTGGTTGCCTCCGGTCGCGGCCGACCCGAGGCCGAAGCTGTCGCCGCCGGTCAGGATATTCCCCCGGACGTCCAGGTGCGCCCCGGGCGTCGAGGTGCCTACGCCGAGTCGTCCGCCCGCCACCGCCAGCGTCGACCCGCCTACCGAGACCGCGTCTCCGGTCACGGTGAGCGTCGAGCCGGCGAGCGTTAGCTGCCCGGTCATGGCGTCTCCGGCCTTCGCGACGCTGGCCGGCGCGGTGACGCCGGTGTCGAGCGCGCCCGGAAGCACCTGCGCCGCCGGCAGGAAGACGCCGGCGCCGAAGGTGCCGGGCGTGAGCCCCGCGGCGGAGAGGGTGCCGCCGGTCGTGCCGGTCGCGACGTCGACGAAGCCCGAGCCGATGTGTAGGCGCAGCTTGCCGGTCGTCGAGTTGAAGTAGAGCGCGCCGGGCGAGCCCGCGGGGTCGCCGCCCGCGCCGGCGAACAAAGTCGGCGCGGGCACGGTGAGCTGTCCCGTGAAGACCTTGGCTCCCGCGATCGACTGCGCCGCGGTGTCGGTCGACACGAAGCGCCCGGGCTCGCGGCCCTGCAGGAGCTGGGCGTTGAGCGCGTACGGCGCGCTCACGAGGCGCTCGCGAGGAGTCAACGGCGTGCCGCCGACGATGATCTGGAGGTACGCGTCGCCTCCCGCGAACGCGGCCGCGGGGATCGGCGTCGTGCTCCCGAGCCGGACCGCGAGCACGCCGTTGATGACCGCGACGCCGGCCTGATCCTCCGACCACAGCGGAGTCGTGCCGCCGGTCGCGGTGGGCCAGAGCTCGAAGCGGAAGTCCCGGGTCCCTGTGATCGGGTTGTCGAGGGCGTCGGTCAGCCGGCCCTGGAAGTTGACGAGGGAGGGAGCCGTCTGCGCCTGGACAGAGATCACCCCTACCCCAGGGGCTCCCGGCATGAGCGCGAGCACCGCCGCCAGCGCGAGTCGGAGGGCGGCGGCCCTCCGCAGGCTCCGGAGCATCCCGACGGCGTTCGTGCGCTTCATGCGGCCTCCCTGGCGCCCCGGCCGTTCTCCTCGGGCGCCGTGCCCGGGGCATGGCTCGGCGCTTGCGCCGGCCTCTGGGGGTCCCCGGGCCTCAACGGCAAAGACGGGCTTTTCGGCAAGACGACGGTGAACCGGCTTCCCTGGCGCGGGCGGCTCGCGACGTCGATCCGGCCCCCCAGGCTCTCCACGGCCTGCTTGACGATGCTCAGGCCCAGGCCGGTGCCCGGGATGCGGAGCCTCTCTCCGGCCTCGCCCGCGCGGTAGAACTTCGTGAAGAGATGCGGCAGATCCTCTTCCCGGATCCCGTAGCCGCTGTCCGACACCGTCAGCCGGATCCGGTCTCCCTGGTCTTCCAGCGAGACGTCGACGCGCCCGCCCTCCGGCGTGTACTTGACCGCGTTGGAGACGAGGTTGATCACGATCTGGCGCACCAGCTCCGGGTCGGCCACGAGGCTGGCCACCGTTTCGGAGACCTCGAGGGTCACGCGCTTGGCGCTCGCGACGGGCCCAAACAGCGCCCGGGCCTGACGCAGGAGCTCGTTGGCCCAGACCACCGTCGCCTCCGCCGGGCGGATGGCCTCGCCGCGGAAGAGCCTCAGGGCGTTGCCGAGCGATTCGTCCATGCGCCCGACCGCCGAGACCATCATGGCGAGCGACTCCTGGAAGGCGGCGGGGTCCGCGGGAAGGCGCCGGTCCTGCCACAGCTCGAGCGTGCCGCGCAGCCCGGCCAGCGGGGTGTTGAGCTCGTGCGTCAGCGTGTGGAGCAGGTCCTCGCGGAACAGCATGAGCTCGCGGAGGTTCGCGGTCATGGCGTTGAAGCGGCGCGCGAGCGCCCCGACCTCGTCCTGGCGGGTGAGCTCCGGCACGCGGACGTCCGCCTGCCCCCGGCCGACGGCGTCGGCGGCCGAGGCGAGGGCCGCCAGCGGCTCGGCCAGACGGCGCCCGACGAACGCCGAGACGAGGATGCCGAGGCCGAGGAACGCCGCGCCGACGGCGAGCGTGCGGCGCAGGAGCATGTCCACGGCGCGCTCCGTCTCGGCCGAGAGCGCGGCGCGCGAGAACCCGAGCCGGAGCCGGACTACCTCCGCTTCCCCCGGCTCGCTCACCTGCACCGTCGCGTCGCCGTCGACGCGGACCGCCACGCCCGCGGGCCCGGTTTCCACGCGGCCGGCGGGCCTGCCGTCGCCGGCGGGGCTCGCGGTGATCGTATAGCGGGTCGCGCCGCCGCCCACCGCCCGCACTTCGTAGACGAGGCCCGGCTCGTCTTGCCCGACCTTGGCGGTGTGGCCTCGGCGCGTAATCTCCGCGAGCCTCAGCTCCGGCCGCTGGCTCTGCAGGGAAGTCAGGTAGCCCAGGAGCATGAACGAGTCCTGGCTCGAGATCGAGTCGGCCGCGACGCGCACCACGCCGGCCATCAGCGTCTCGAGCCGGGCCTGCGCCTCGGCCTCGAGCACTCGTCGTTGCACCTTCGCCACGACGGCCAGCGTCGCGGCGATCAGGCCCGAAAGCAGGGCCGAGGTCATCAGGGTGTATTTCCAGCGGATGCTCATCGCAGCTCCTCCTCGACGCGTCTCAATGCTTTCTTCGCCTCGGCGTTCTCCGGGTCCGCCTCGAGTATCCGGCGGAGCAGGTCGCGCGCTTCGGGCAGCCGCCGGCGGGTATAGTGATCCACCGCTCGCTCGAACATCGACTGCACCTCGCTCGGCGAGAGGCGGGGACGCTCCGGCGGAGGCGGAGCGTCCGTCCGGCTCGTCGCTCCCCGCTTGATCGCCTTCTCCACCGATTTGACGTAGCCGCGGATCTCGGCCTTGAGCGCGGGCTCGCGCTCGAGCTGCAGCGCGCGTCTCCACGCGCCGAGCGAGCGCTCGTAGTCCTTGAGGGCGAAGTAGGCGGTGCCCAGGTTCTGCCAGGCGGCGGAGTGGCGCTCGTCCTCCTTCAGGACCGCCAGGCTCAGGTCGATCGCGTCCCGGTAGCGCCCCTCTTGGATCGCCGTGTCCGCGCGCGTGAGTCCGGCGGCCAGGCGGTAGTTCTTCGGGGGCGAGGCGGCGGGCGCGGCCGTGCGGCGATGCCCGGTGATGCGCTCGAGCCCGGAGAGGAAGACGTCCAGCTCGCGGTACTCGGGCTTCAGCCGCAGCGCTTCGCCGAGCCTTGAGACCGCGAGCCGGTCCTTGCCCGCGAGGTAGGCGAGCAGGCCCTGGTGCATCGAGGCCTGGAGCGGATCGGACTTGTAGTCCGGCAAAGACGGGATCTGCTGCGCGATGTAGTGGAGGCGGCCGTATTTCGCGAGCATCTCGGCCTCGGCCGGCGCGAGGGTCATGGCGGCGGAGAGTTTCTCGAGCGCGTCGCGGTAGCGGGCCTGCTGCTCGAGCGCCCGTCCCTGAGCCACGAGCTCCTCTACCGTCGCCTTCTGGTCGAGCGAGAGCCCCCGCCCCAAGACGCGGATCGAAGGAGCCGCCTCGCGCTTCTTGAGCTGGCGCATCGCCTCGAGCACGAACTCGAGCGACTCGTCCTCCTCCGAGGCGGGGCCGAAACGGAAGCTCAGGCCCACTCGGTGCGCGCCGGTCGGGCTGTCGAAGCCGCCGACGGGAAGCCCGAAGGCGTAATCGACGCCGAGCCGCCGGGTCCGGTACGAGAGGCCGACCGTCACCTGCCGGTGCTCGCGGGTCCCCAGCGCGAGCGCGCCGCGCAGCCCGAACTCGCCGATGAAGAGGCGCGCGAACCAGCGCTCCGCGCCCACGGTGAAGCGCGTGTCTCTCGTGCCGGTCGGCGAGCGCTGTGTGTCGACCTGGGCGACGAGGTTCGAGACGAGGCTCCGGTAGGCGAAGCCGCTCTTGAGCACCATCGGCAGCCGGTCGGCGACTCCCGACTCGAACGCCACGTTCGGCTGGGGCACGTGCATCGCCTGCAGGCCGACGGAGTAGTGGCGGGCGAAGCGCCACAAGAGCCCGAGGTCCGCGTCGAAGGCCCCCTGACCCCGCTTGGAGAGGGCCGGATCCGCTTGGCCGCTCAAGGCGATGCCGGTGTAGGCGTTCGTCGCTTCGGGAAGGTCTCCCAGGCCGCTGTGCAGGTACTTCACCGTGCCGCCGGCGTGCAGGCCCTCCGAGCGTCCGACCCGCCTGCCGTAGGAGAGCCCGAAGGCCTGCTCGCGGTAGAGGCTGCCGAGCGCGAAGCTGTTCCACGACGTGCCGATCGTCCCGTGGCGGCCGCCCAGGATGGGCTGCGCGTAGCCCAAGTACGACGTGTTCAGGTCCGACTTGTCGGTCAGGCCGAGATGCAGGCGGGAGTACGAGGCGGCGAACTGGGGCCGCTCCAGCTGCGCCAGCCCGGCGGGGTTGTAGTAGAGCGCGTGGACGTCGTCGGCCACCGCCACGAACGCGTCGCCCATGCCCGGGCCGCGGGCGCCGGCGCCGAGGTCCTCGAATGCCCCCTGGGCGCTCTTGGCCGCGAATGCGGCCAAGAGCGCCACCAGCGCCGTTAGCCGTTTCATCTGACGACCAAAACCGTACCGTTGAAGGTACGGCCCTCCGCTTGGATCTGGTACAGGTATACGCCGCGCGAGACCGCTCGCCCCGCCGCGCGGCCGTCCCACTGCAGGCTGTTCGCCACGGGCCCGGCCCTCATGTCCGAGACGTGCGCGCCGCGCAGGTCGAACACGCGGCCGCGGACCGCCGAGTCCTTCGGGTTGTCGAAGACGAAGACCGCCGCGTCGTTGAGGCCGTCGCCGTTGGGGGTGATCGCCTTGTTGAACGTGCCCGAGACGTCGAAAGTGAACGCCGGCTCGCGGAGCACCGAGCGGATCTGGTAGCCGCCCGGCATGGCGGTCTGCACCGTCACGAGCTGGTCGGCCGGGTCGACGCGGCCGAAGAGCTTGACGTACTCGCGGCCGTTGTCCCAGTACGCCGCGAGCCGGGTCGCGGCCTCGGCCGCCGGGACGGCCGGCGAGAGGGGCGAGGCGGCCAGCGGCCCCAGCGTCTCCGAGGCGGCGCTCGGGACGACGATGCCGCCGGCGACTTCGTAGCGGAGAGCGACGTCGACTTGCCCGCCGTCGAACAGCAGGCCGGCGGCGGCGCTCGCGGGGCTCGTGCGCGTCTCGAAGCGCAGCGACTTCACGACGCGGCCGCCGAGGTTCTGGGGCTCCTCGAGCGCGCGCACGAGGAGGTCGCGGCCCCAGCGATTGCCGCTCGCGAGCATCGCGCCGGCCAGCTCCGGCGGAATGCGGAGCCGCGAGACGCGGTCCGGCGCCACCGCGTAGAGGTTGCGCTCCGTGTCGAGCACCATCGCCGAGTCGGCCAGCGGGCTGAACGCGTCGGTCGGGACGATCTTGTAGTAGTACCGCTGAGACGGATCCGGCAGCGGGTCGGTGAAGGCGGTGGCGGAGACCGCCGCCGTGCCGACCTGGACCCAGCCGGAGCGGACGATGCCGGTGGCTCGGTAGACGACGAAGCGGTCGAGCTCCCAGGCGTGAGGCGCCGCCGGGTCCTTGAAGGGCGCGCCGTCGAGGCTGGACGCCACGGAGGACCAGCGGAGCGTGACGGAGGCGCCGTCGGCGCTGAGGCTCGCCGAGAGTCCGGCCGCCGCCATCGGAGGGAGGTCGAGCACGACCTGGGTCGCGACGTGGACCGAGTACTCGGAGGACGTGTTCTTGCTGTAGAGCCGGAAGTACCGGGTCGTGTCGAGCTCGAGGCCGAGGTCCACGAACGAGGAGCCCGCCGCCGTGGAGCGGATGACGGAGCCGTCGGCGAGGGTGGCGCCCTCCGCGTAGGCCGTTCCGTCGACGGCGCCCGAGGCGATCGGCTGCGTACTGACCTGCACGAGGACGCCCGCCGGGTCTCGGAACGCGGGATTGGTCCAGGTCAAAAGCACGCGCCGGGCCAGCGCGTCGCCGGTGACGGCGAGGCTCTGGATCGGGATCGGCGGGCCCAACGCGGTCCGGGTCGCGATCACCGTGTCGAAGTTGTAGTCGCCCTGCCAGTTCAGGCTGCCGAGCCGGAAGAAGTACGTGGTGTTCGGCGTGAGCCCGACCACCGTCAGCGTGATGGAGAGCCCGTTGTCGGTGCGCGAGGAGACGACGGCTCCGCCGGGGCCGAGCAGCCCGAAGGCGGTCGAGGAGGAGTCGATGCGGAAACCCTCCGCGCCGGCGGCGGGGAGCGACCAGGTGAAGCTCACGCTGGAGGCATCGACGGAGGAGAGCGCGGGCGAGGCCGGCGGATGGGCGAGCGTCGAGTCGGCGCCCGGGGCCGAGTTCTCCGCGAATACCTTGCGCGTGTCGGCGAGGTAGACGCGGCTGTAATACGTCGTGTTGGGCAGGAGCCCCGACAGCGTGTAGGCGTGGGTCGACCCCGGGGCGGCGCCGGTGGCGAACTCGGTGAGATAGACGGAGGGATCGAAGACGTGGAGCGGATCGGAGGAGGCGTCGATCCGGTAGAAGCCGCCCGAGACGTTCCCGCGCGGTCCGTCGAGCCCCGGCGCCGTCCACGAGAGTTCGAGAGTGCCGGTCGACTTCGAGACCGCGACGATCGCGGTAACCGAGCCCGGCACCGCGGCCAGGTGCAGGAGGCCCGCGTAGAGCTTGTAGCCGGCGCCGGTGAACGTCGAGACGGAGGCTTCCGCGACCGCGTGGTTGAGGCTCGCGCCCGCCGCCGTCGCGAGCTCTCCTCCTGCCGAGACCGCGTTGCGCTTGATCCCGAGGCCGGCGCCCACGAGGCGCTCGCCCGCGGACAGCGGCGAGGCCGCCCCGAAAAGCAGGGCCGCCAGCGCCAGCGTCGCGGATCGTCGCATCGGGCTCGCCTAGTCTCCGCCTCCTAGACCGGCTTCACCGCGATCTTCAGCGCCGCGCGGATGCGCGCGAGCAGCGCCTTGCCGCCCAGCGGCTTGAAGAGATAGTCCTCGGCGCCCGCGTCGAGGCTCGCCACGCGCATGTCGGTCTCGCGGGCCTCGCCCGTCAGCACCAATACGGGGATGTGCCTCGTCGACGCTTCGGCCTTGAGTTTCCGGCATACCTCGAGCCCGCTTAAGCCCGGAAGGTTCATGTCCAAGACGATCAGGTCCGGCTTGTCCTGGGCTGCGGCGGCCAGCGCGGACTCGCCGTCGGCGTGGAGCATGACCTCGAAGCCCTCGGGCTTGAGCGTGTCCTTCAACACCCGCTGCATCATCACGTCGTCTTCGGCGATCAGTATTCGGTACATACTTTCTTGATAGCCTTCGGCTGATTCATATGCATCTCACATATGAAACATCCATGTAACAGAGAGAAATCATCAACAAATGAGTAATTAACATGAGATTTCATATATGCGAATAGTGTTTATCTGACATCGGTATTGAAATACGTCACGGTTCTGTTACCCTCAGTTCATGGGATACCGCCTTCTGGCGGTCGGGGGCGACGCGTGGGTTCTGGACGCGGCGAAACGAGCCTGCGCCGAGACCGGGCACGCGCTGGAGTTCGCCCGCACCGGGGCCGACGCGGTGCTCGAGACGGCGCGCGATCGAGTCGACCTGATGCTGGTCGATCTTCAGCTTCCCGACGTCAACGGGCTCGCGTGGCTGAAGATGCTCCGGCAGACGGCGGGCGGGCGCGAGGTGCCCGTGATCGCTCTGACCGGGGCACGCTCCGACGCGGAGATGGCCGAGGCGTACGACTGGGGCGCCGACGACTATCTCGAGAAGGGGGTGAACCCGGCCGAGCTGGCGGCCCGCATCCGCGCCGTGCTGCGCCGCCGCTTCGAGCGCGAGGAGCAGCTCGGGGCGCCTCTGGCGCTCGGGCCCTTCGCCCTGGATCCCGGCCGCCATGAGGTGCTGCTGCGCGGCCGGCGCATCGAGCTGAGGCCTCGCGAATTCGAGCTGCTCGAGATCCTCATGCGCAAGGCCGGCCGCGTGCTATCGCGGCCGTACCTCCTGGAGTCGATCTGGGGCATGAGCCGCCAGGCGGACACGCGGGCGGTGGACGTCGGCATCAGCCGGCTGCGCCTCCGGGTGGGTCCGCGCGCCGCGCGCTGGATCGAGACCGTCGAGCGCTTCGGCTACCGGTTCCGGGCTAGCGCTTGATCTTGAACTTCAGGCGAAGCTTCTTCGCCACGAAGGGAGGCACGAACGCCTCGAGGGGAGAGCCCATCCGAGCCACCTCGCGGACCATCGAGGAGGCGAGGTAGGTGTACTGGTCGTCCGGCATGAGGAAGACGGTCTCGACCTTCGAGTACAGCCGGCGGTTCATCGAGGCCATCTGGAACTCGTAGTCTAGGTCGCTGACGACGCGCATCCCGCGGATGACGATCGTCGCCTTCTTCATCTTGAGGTAGTCGACGAGCAGGCCCGAGAAGGTGTCGACCTCCGCGACCGGGAGCCCATGGGTCGCGTTCTCGAGCATCTCGATGCGCTCGTCGACGCTGAAGACGTGCTTCTTCGAGGGATTGTTCGAGACCGCGACGATCACGCGGTCGAACATGCGGCACGCGCGCTGGATCAGATCGAGGTGCCCGAGCGTGACGGGATCGAAACTGCCGGGGTAGACGGCGATCGCCATGCGCCGATTCTACCAAAACACAACATGGTGCCAGGCACCGTGTTGCGTTATTTCGTTGCGTGACCCCCGGCGCCTCAGGGGGCTTCGCAGCGGATTGGATTGTTCTTGCGGACCTGGCCGGCCGGGCAGGTGACGGCGCACGTGACGTTGTTGGAGCGCGCTCCGCTGCCGAGGACGATCCACGCCGTCCACGTGCCGACGTGGTCGGCGCCGAGCGTGAGCGTGCAGCGGCCGGACTCCCAGCGTCCGTTGGCGCCGACCGTGTTGGCGTCCGCGCCTCCCGTGCAGGCGTTGACCCCGGCCGGGCTCGTGCAGCGGGTCGTGATCGTCTGCCCTGGCTCGCCGAAGCGGACGCTCATGTTGTTCCAACAGCTTCCCACCGTGACCTGGCAGGGCGTGGGGTCCATCGCCAAGGCCGGGGGGTCGGGCGGCACCTTCAGCCCGAGCATCGCCTGGCAGCGCGTCGGGTCGTCGGTCTGCGCGCACGTCGCTTGAAGGGATCGCTTGCAGGCGTCGTAGAGCCCGGCCTCGATGCAGATATGCGTCAGGTCGCAGTCGGGGCTGGGCGCGTTCGTGCACATCTGGTCCTGCATGGCCTGCAGGCGGCGCGTGAGCTCCGCGCTGCCCAGATTGATGAAGAACGAGCTCAAGATCGCGCGGGCGTTCATCTCGTTGCCCGTTTCCTTTATCTCGTCGAGCTTCGAGACGTCGTGCGCGTCGTCTTTGGCGGCCTGTTCCGGAGCGCGGGGGCCTCGATAGGTCTCGCGCCCCCGGGCCGCGACCGCATCGGGCACGCGCGCGAGCCCCGTCGCGCTCACCGAGGACTCCCGCGCGCCTGTCGCGGGGCCGGCTCCTCCCGTCAGCGCCCCGTGCGCGTGAACCGGCCCCGCCGCCGACGCGGGTTTGTGCGGGCCGACCTTGACCATCTTCGTGGTGTCCGCGGTGCGGCTCGGCGTGATCCGGCCGCCGCGCGCCCCGTCGACCGGGGGGTACTCCCCCACGCTGGAAGGCACGAGCCCGAGCTTGGCCGCCGGCGCGGCCGCCGAGGCGGACGCCCCCGTCGAGGCCATGCCGGCAGGGGCCGCGACCCGCTGCAGCTTGCCGGAGGCTCGGAACGCCGACTCGCCGGCGGCTTTCAGCGGCTCGGGCTCGCCCGGCTTATCGAAGCCCGCGGGCGCTTTCGCCGGGGCGATGCCGAGCGCCGCCTGCGCCTTGGCGACGATGACGGAGGCGATGGACGCGCGGCCCGGCCCTCCGGTGAGCCAGGCGGGCGCGGCGGCCGGCAATAGCGAGGCGACGAGGCTCTGGCGCGCCGGCCTCGGCTCGACCGGCGCGGCGGCTCGCTCGGGCATCGCGAGTTCCGGGCGCGGCTGCGGCTCCGGATCGACGGGGAGGATCGGCGCGAACAGGAGGCTGAACGCGAGCATCCCGCACACGACGCCGGCCCCGATGAGGAGCCCCGGCTTAGAGTGGCTCTTGCCGCCGATGTCGGGAAGGACGGGTTCCGTCATCGTCGGGAGTGTAGCCGGGCCCCCGCCGAGTGTCAATCGGCCGAAAGCCCCATGAGATGGTCAACGAAGTAAAGTGGGGACTGTCCCCACTTTACTAAGTCAACGATTTGGCGTTGGGGTCGCCGCGGAACCAGGCGACCAGCATGAAGAACGCGGCGAGGCCGCCCGCGATGAAGATCAGCTTGTTGGCCAGCGCTCGCGTTTGGTCGACCTCGCCGTGGTCCAGGAGCAGCGGGGCGTCCATCGCTCCTTGCAGGTCTTGGTCGGGAGCGCCTTTGCTGAGGAGCGGCGCTTTCTGGCCGGTCCCTTCCGCCGTCGCGGCCGCGCGGCGCTTGGGGGCGGTCGGCGCCGAAAGCGTCGCCGCGCTCGGCATCGACTGCGTCGGGTCCGGCTCGGGAGCCTTGACCTTCCGCTCGACGCCTTCCACGACGGGCCGCAGCTCGGCGCCGAGGCGCTTGGCGAGAGCCGCGCCCGCCCGCTGGACGGGCGGCGGAGAGAAGCGGTAGGCGATGAGCGCCGCCGTCAGCGTGATGAAAACGATCGCGAGCTTCTTCATGGACCCGTCCCCGGCCGGTAGGCCGTCGTGAGCCAGCCCCGCAAGCGCCCGGTGTCCACGCGGACCCACCACTCGGTGACGGGCTGTCGCGCCACCTCGTACGGCCCGGGGTAGAACTGCGGACACTCCATGGCCAAAAGCCGGGTGCGCCGCCGCACGTAGCAGGTGCCTTCGCCGCGGACGCCGAGGATCCCGAGCGTCTCGCCCGCCCGGAGATGGATCGTTCGGGGCCGGCCCTTTGCGCCCGCGTAGCGGCCGCTGAAGGTCCCTAGGTCGACGGCCTCGACGGTGAGCGCGCGCCCGACGACCGCGACGCCTTCCTCGAGCGTCCAGACCACCGACTGATCCCACGCGAGCGGGCCCGCGGGGAGCGTCGCGCGACGAGACGGCGCGTCGGGCTCGGGGCGCTCGAAGAGCCGCGCATCGCCGCCCTTCCAGCGGACCTGGGGCCTCTCGAGCCCCGGCCAGCCGTCGAGCCGGAAGGCGCCCCGGCGGGCCAGCCGCTCCGGCTGCGGCGGGAGCTCCTTCGGCGGAGGCGGCGGCTCGGCGGGCGAAGGAGGGAGGTCGGGCAAGCGCTCGACGATGGTCTGCGGCCCTTCGGTGAGCGGCGCGCGCGCCTCGGCCGCGGCCGCGTGCAGGCGTTCGGCCAGCGCCGCGACGTCCCGGCCGGCGGCCCCGGTAGCCCCAACGAGCGCCGGCCCAGCGGGGCTCCGCCCCGCTAGCCCCGCCTTGGGGGCGAAGCGGGCGTCTTTCGCGAGGCCTTCGACCAGGCGCTCGATCGCCCGCGCGCCGCGAGGGTCGCGCCAGGCGGCGAGGGCCTCGGCGGCCTCGGTCACGACGAGAGGGTCGCGGGCCGCCAGCGTCCGGCGCAGTTCGTCGACGGCCCCCGGCACGCGGTGGCGGCCGAGCACGCGGGCGGCGAGGCCGGCGCTCGCCCCGCGGCGGCGCCGCAGGACGGCGAACAGCGGCTCGGCCTGCTCGCTCGAAAGCTCCGTCGGCGCGTGCCGGGCGAGGGCCCCGAGGGCCTCGAGCTCGCCTTCCGCGTGGCGGGCGACGAGCGGGAGGAGCGCGGCGAGCTTCGCCGCCGAGGCGGGGGAGCCCGACTGGGCGATCGCCCGCGCGGCGTCGCGCGCCTCGAAGGCGCGCAGGTCCCGGGCGCCGGCGGCGCGGAGCACGACGTCCGGGTCTCCGGAGCCGAGGTCGGCGAGCTGCGCGATCGCCTCCGCGCGGACGGGCCGCGGCGGCGCGTCCGCGCCGAGCGCGGCCTCGTAGATCCGGCGCTTCTGCGCCGCCGTCACGCGCAGGCCGGTCAGCGCCTGCAGCGCGGCGGAGCGCAGGCCGGCGTCCTCCGACTCGTCGAGCGCGGCTGCCTGGAGCGGCCCGAGCGCCGAGGGGTCCCCGTTGAGGCCGAGGAACTGGGCGGCGTAGAGCCGGGCCTTGGGCTGGCGCTCGCGCGCGGCGAGGAGCTTCGACAACGGCTCGATCGCGCTCGCCCCCATCCGGCGCGCCTCTTCGCCCAGCGCGCGCATCCGGCGCTCGAGGGCGCGCGCCTCGTGGGGATGGAGCCCTTCCTGGCGGGCCGCCAGGCGGTCGAGCTCGCCGGCCAGCGTCTGCGGGGTGCGCCGGGGCTCGGCGGAGGCGGCGCAGGCGAGCAGGACGACGGCCAGCGCCGCGCTCGTCACGCGGGCTCCGAGACCGCCGAACCCACCGAGAAGTAGCGGGCTTGCGGGTGATGGAACACGAGCGCGGAGACCGACGCCTCCGGCTCCATCATCCAGCCCTCGGTCAACGCCACGCCGACGTGCTTGGCGGGCTCAAGCAGGGCGAAGAGCTTCTCTTGGTCCTGCAGGTTGGGGCAAGCGGGGTAGCCGAAGCTCACGCGCAGCCCGCGGTAGCGCGCCTGGAACTTCTCCTTGATCGTCATCGCGGACGGGTCGCCGACGCCCCACATGCTCCGCAGGCGGTCGTGGAGCAGCTCCGCGAAACCCTCCGCGCTCTCGATCGCGATCGCTTGGAGGGCGTGCGACTTGAGGTACTCCCCGGCCTCGCGGTAGCGCTCGGAGAGCTCGCGGATGCCGGCGCCGCAGGTGACGACGAACGTGGCGACGAAGTCGAGCCCCCGGCTCGACTTCGGTGCCACGAAGTCAGCCAAGCAAAGCCGTTCATGCCCCGGCTGCCGCGGGAAGTCGAACCGCGTCACCTCGCGCATCGACGCCGGAGAGTCGTAGAGCACGATCGAGTCCCCGTCGGCATGCGCGGGGAAGAACCTGAACACCGCCTTCGCCTGGATGAGCCTTTTTGCCAGGATCTCGTCTTGGAGCCGGCCCACGCGGTCGTAGAGCTCCACGGCCTTCGGGTTGCGCTCGGCGAGCTGGCGCTCGGGGCTCTTGAGCCCGAGATGCTTGCCGTAGAGCATGATCGGGTTCACGTAGCGGAAGATGTCCTCGACCCGGAAATCGGAGAGGACGTGCAGCTTGAGGTCGGGCGGCACGGGAGGCTCGTCGTGCGTGATCCTCACGGCGGAGGCCGCGCCGTTGGAGGCGGCGGCGGGGGCCGGGGCGGTCTCGCGCGAGAGGTGCTCTTGGATCTCGCGGTTCTTGGCGAGCACGGCGTCCCGCCGGCCCGCGTCCTGCAGACCGTTCGCCAGGTCCAGGCCCATCATGGCGTCCTTCGCGTAGAGCACCGGCCCCGCGTACTGAGGCGCGATCCGGGAGGCCGTGAACTTCGGGCTGAGCGCCGCGCCGCCGACGAGCACCGGCAGCTGGATGCCCGCGTTCTTGAGGTCGTCGGCGGTCACCACCATCTGTTGGGCGGACTTCACGAGGAGCCCGGAGAGGCCGATGAGGTGCGGCGCGACCGACTTCACGGCGCCGATCAGCGTCTCGGGCGTGACCTTGATGCCGAGGTCGTGGATCTCGTACCCGTTGTTCTTCAAGATGATGTGGACCAGGTTCTTGCCGATGTCGTGGACGTCGCCTTTCACGGTGGCGAGGAGCACCTTGCCTCGGGTCGAGACCGAGCTTTGGTCCATGTGGGGCTCGAGATGGGCGACCGCCGCCTTCATCACCTCGGCGGACTGGAGCACCTCGGCGACGATCATCTCGTTGGCGGCGAAGAGGCGGCCCACCTCGTCCATGCCTTTCATCAGCGGCCCGTTGATCACATCGATGGCCTTTCGACCTTGCGACAGCAAGGTCGAAAGGTCATCCAAGAGTCCTTCCTTTGATCCTTCGACTACGTTTCGAGCCAACCGCTCGTCGATCGGAAATCTGAGGCGGTCGCTGCTTTTCGCGACCGCCTTCACCTCTCTAAACTTCGCCGTGAACTCCGCGATCGGGTCGAGCCCGGTCGGGAAAGCCGGATCTCCGGGCCCCTTCCAACGGAGGAGATCTTCGGCGAGCTTACGCTCGCCTTCGGGAAGCGTCGAGTACCGCGCCAGCTTCTCCGAGTTGACGATCGCGAGGTCGAGGCCCGCTTGGACGTTCAGATGGAGGAAGACGGCGTTGAGGACCTCCCGGCCCGCGGCCGGGAGACCGAAGGAGACATTCGAGATGCCGAGGATCGTCTTGCACCGCGGCAGTTCGCGCTTGATCAGCCGGACGCCCTCGATCGTCTCGATCGCCGAGCCGAAGTAGTTCTTGTCGCCGGTCGCGCAGGGGAACACGAGCGGGTCGAAGTACAGGTCTTCCGGCGCGAGCCCGTATTTCCCGGTGAGGAGCTCGAAGGATCGCCGGGCGACCTCGAGCTTGCGTTCGCGAGAGACCGCCATGCCCTGCGCCTTGTCCTCGTCGATGGTGCCCACCACGACGGCGGCGCCGTAGCGCGCCAGGAGCGGCACGACCTTCTCGAAGCGCTCTTCGCCGTCCTCGAGGTTGATCGAGTTGACGACGCATTTGCCGGGGCAGCGCTTGAGCGCCTCCTCGAGCACGACGGCGTCCGTCGTGTCGATCATGAGCGGCGTCTTCACCTTCTTGGTCAGGAAGTCGAGGAAGCGCGACATGTCCGCCTTCTCGTCGCGGTCGGGGTTCGCAAGGCAGACGTCGAGGATCTGCGCGCCGGACCGGGCCTGACGCCGGCCGATCTCGGAGGCCTCCTCGAACTTCTCCTGCACGATGAGGTCCTTGAAGATCCGCGAGCCGATGACGTTCGTGCGCTCGCCGACCAGCACCGGGCGCTTGTCTTCCTCGACCACGAACGACTCGAGTCCGGCGACCGCCGCGCGGCGCGGCGGGGTCGTCCGCCGCGGCGCCCGGCGCTCCGCCATCTGGGCGATCAGGCGGATGTGCTCGGCGGTGGTCCCGCAGCAGCCCCCGACGATGTTCACCCAGCCCTCGTCGCAGAATCGAGCGAGCTTCTTGGCGACCATCTCGGGCGTCTCGTTGTAGCGGCCGTCCTCGTCCGGGAGGCCGGCGTTGGGGAAGCAGGAGACGTGGAAGCGCGAGAGGCCGGCCAGCGTGCGCAGGTGGTCGGTCATGAAGTCGGGGCCGGTCGCGCAGTTGAGCCCGATCGCGAGGAGATCGAAGCCCGACACGGAGTCATAAAGCGCCTCGGCGGTCTGCCCGCCCAGCATCACGCCCATCGTCTCGATCGAGACCGAGAGCACCACCGGCACGCGGCGGCCCAGCCGCGCGAAGGCGTCATCGAGCCCGAAGAGAGAGGCCTTCACGTTCAGCGTGTCCTGCTGCGTCTCCAAGAAGAAGAGGTCGGCGCCGCCTTCGACCATCGCCTGGGCGGCCTCCGCGTAGTTCGCGCGCACCTCGTCGAAGGTGATGCCGCCCGTGACCGAGATGGTCTTCGTCCCGGGCCCGAGCGACGCGCCCACGAAGCGGGGCTTCTCTTGGCTCGCGAACTTCGCGCAGGCCTCGGCCGCGAGGCGGGCGGAGGCGCGGGCGATCTCGACGGTCCGGTCGTGGAGCTCGTACTCGGCCAGGACGTGGCGGATCGCGCCGAAGGAGTTGGTCTCGATGATGTCGGCGCCCGCCGCGAGGTAGCCTTCGTGGATCTCGCGGACGACGTCCGGCCGCGTCAAGACGAGGTTCTCGTTGCAGCCTTCCAGGGACGGGCCGCCGAAGTCCTCGGCGCGCAGATGCCGGGCCTGGATGGCCGTCCCCATCGCGCCGTCGAGGACCAGGATGCGCCGTTCGAGCTGGGCCTTGAGCTCGTCTTCGCGCCCGCGGTTCGTTATATTCCCTTGCATTTTAAAAGAAAAACCTACGCCCAGGGCGTAGGTTGCCACCGTTTGACGCCTCTTTAGCCCCCGTCGGCCGGGGCAAGTGGGCTTAAATCCTCGCCGAGTGCGACCTCCGGATTATAGCGGGTTTTCCCTTGGTAATCAATGATGTATGATCGACGGCGTCATGGCGCCAGAAGTATCGGTGATCCTGCCCTGCTTCAACGAGCGCGAGGGCATCGTGGGTCTCGTCGGCGACATCCGCCGGGTGCTGGCCTCCCGTTCCCACGAGGTGGTGGTCGTCGACGACCACAGCCCGGACGGGACCGCCGAAGTCGTCCGGAAGGCGTTCGCCGGTGACGGCGGAGTCCGGGTCGTGGAGCGCGAGCGCGACCCTTCCCTCGCCAAGTCGATCCGGGAGGGCCTCGAGCAGGCGAAGGGCCGGGTCTTCGTCGTGTTGGACTCGGACGGCAACCACGACCCGAAGTATATGCCGTTCATGCTGGACGCGCTCGGCCACTACGACGCCGTCTTCGGCTCGCGCTACCTCTACGGCGGCCGCATGAGCGGCCGGCTGCGCCACCACCTGAGCTGGCTCTTCAACATCTTCGTTCGGCTCGCGACCGGCGGCAACATCATCGACTACCTGTTCGGGTACTTCGCGATCAAGCGCGAGGCGATGGAACAATGCCGCTACGACGACGTCTTCTGGGGCTACGGCGACTACTGCATCCGGCTCCTGTACTTCCTCGAGGCCGCGGGCGTCTCGATCCTGCAGGTCCCGATGATCATCGCGCCGCGCCGGGCCGGGACCGGCAACTCGAATCTGGGCCGGGTCTTCGTGCAGTATACGCTCGCGACCCTGCGACTGGCCCTGACCCACAGGCGCCTGCGGACGAGCTGGCAATGACGCTGCGCGTCGTCCGCAGCGCCGACGGCGTGCTCGCGCGCCGGGCCGCCGGCCTGCACCTGCGGGCGCTCGGCTACTCGAGCTTCATCACGCTCTTCGGAGAGGAGTTCCTGTTCGAGCTCTACCGCTCCCTGCTCGAGGACGGTCTGGGGTTCCTCCTCGCCGCCGAGGAGGGCGACCGACTCGAGGGCTTCATCCTGGGGAGCCTCGAAGGGTCGCGGCTCAACCAAGCGATCTTCCGCCGGCCGCTGCGCTTCGGCCTCCTCATGCTCCCGACGATGCTCGGCCGCCCGAGCACGATCTTCCACGCGCTCCAAATCGCGCTCTACGGCAAGCGCGCGGACCGGGTGGGCGATCCGTCGGCGAAGGCCGAGCTCGTCGTGATCGCGGTCGAGGAGTCGACGCGCTCGAAGGGGCTCGGGGCCCGGCTCGTGGCCGAGCTCGAACGCGTGTTCCGGGAGTCGGGCGTCTCACGCTACAAGGTCACCTGCCACGAGGACATGACCCGCGCCAACGCGTTCTACCGGAAGAACGGCTTCGAGCTCCGCGGGGCCTTCCCGCTCGCGGGCTTCGTGTGGAACCTCTACACGAAGGACGTCCGCTCCCCACCCCTCACCGGCGGGCTGGACCTCGGGCCCCTGTAGGGGCTAAGCTACATGGCTCCTAAGTTAACTGCGCCGTCGACGAGGAAAACGGACTAACGCAAAGGTACGCTAAGGAATTCACTGAAAGGATCGCAGAGGAAGAAATCAT
>JACQPK010000224.1 GCA_016207565.1 Elusimicrobiota bacterium | reverse complement strand
CGCCCCCGTAGCTCAATGGATAGAGCTACTCCGTCCTAAGGAGAGGATGGCGGTTCGATTCCGTCCGGGGGCAGGGTTTAAAAGGACACCACAACATGGGAAAGCAGTGGGTGCGGCAGGAGTTGAAGCGCAACGAGTTGGCGGCGCAGGTGGAGAACGTCGCGGTCAAGGTCCAGGAGAACCGCCAGACGGCCATCGCCGCGGCCATCGGCACGCTCGTGGTGATCGCGGTCGCCGCCGGGACGTGGTTCCATCTGAACAAGACCCGGACCGAAGCCTGGGAGAAGCTGGCCATCGCGCAAAGCCTCGCCTACTCCGGCCAGGCCAAGCCCGCGCTCGAGCAGCTTCAGCCGGTGATCGACGGCGGCTCGCTGCCGTCCTCCTACGCCCAGCTCTTCGCGGCGGACGTCCGCTTCCGGACGGGAGACTATAAGGAAGCCATCGCCGCCTACCAGCGGATCGTGGACCGAGGGGGGCCGAAGACGCTCGTGCCGATCGCCCTCGGGAACCTCGCCCTCGCCCAGGAAGCGGCGGGGGACTGCAAGGCGGCGCTCGAGTCCAATCAGCGCCTCATCGACACGAACCAGGACCACTTCATGGCCCCGCAGGCGCAGGCCTCGATGGTCCGCTGCTTCTCGGCGACCGACCAAGGCGCCCAGGCGAAGTCCACGCTCGACCGCATCGTCTTGCTCTATCCGGAGAGCTACTGGGCCCAGTGGGCGAAGGAACGACTCAATCCGATCCCCGCCAAGAAAACCCCTTGACAGGACAGGCAAAAGCCTGATATAACCTCGCTCCGGCAGCAACAGAAGCACCGCTTTCCTCTCGAAGCGCCGAGCGCGTCCCCAAGGACGCCTCAGCGCTTTCGTTTTTAGGCTCGTCCCGCCCGTCCGCCGACGGGGGACCGGGACAGCGTGGAACTGGATAACACTTGATGACACTACATGGGTCGTTGCGCGAAAAAGGTGGACGTAAAAAAAGCTTGACACCAATTTCACCACTTTGTCAGAATCGCTGCGCTCACGGAGGAGACCCGCGAGGGCTCCTAAGAACGCGTAGGCATCCCCCGCAGGGAATGCTGAGCCGTGAGGCAGGCGTCCTGAACAGGGATGCCTACGAGAACGAAAAGGGAGGTAAGGCATGAAGAAGCTCCTGGGTTTGGCACTGACCCTGGCCCTCGTGATTCCTTCGGGGCCGGCCAGCGCTGAACTTTTGAAGAACCTCAAAGTCATGGGAGGCGTAGACTTGCAGGGCACGTCCGCCCGCAACGTCGTCGACTTCCGGACTCGGGCGAATCCGTTGTCCGGCACCTCGGGTCGGGACCACATCGGCACGATGGCCTCGCGCGTGTGGGCGGGCCTCGGCTGGGACCTGCTGGATGATGTCCACGCGAAGGTTACGCTGCGGAAAAACAACAAGTCGTGGGGCGACGCCGGCGCCGGCGTCGGTCAGGGCGCAGGCGGCAGTGAGGCCATCGGCGCGGGCGGCGTCCAGGCGGCCACGTTCGTCAACGAGGCGTATGTCAAAGTGGACAAGATGATGGGCCACCTCGACACGACCTGGGGCCGGCAGTTCTGGGGCGAGCCGGGCGACCTGATCGCCTTCTGGGGCCCGAAGAACGTCTACGGTCTCTTCGTCACCGCGATCGACGCGCTGTCGGCGTCGGCGTCCAACGACTGGATGACCTTCCAGGGTATCGCGGGCAAGACCGCGGGCAACACGATCGGCACGGTCCAGACCGGCGCCGCCGTGGGCGACACGGATGTGCAGGGGATCGACGTCGGGTGGAAGATGCTCCCGGTGAAGGTGAACACCTTCCTGTGGCATCGCCAGATCCGCAACGTCGGCGCGGTCGGCGCGCCGCCCACCAACGCGGCGGCAGGCGGTGTCAACGACAACCTCTGGCTCTACGGCGCGAAGCTGCGCGGAGAAGCCATGGGCGGCTGGTTCAGCGCCACGGCGGCCTTGAACTCGGGCCAGGCCCGAGGCGCAGGCACGGCGACCGGCGTACCGTCGCCCAGCGCGAACTACATCGGCAAGGGTCTCTTACTCGATGCCGGCTACAAGCTGGACGTCGCCGATATCGGCGGCTTCACGCCCTGGTTCACCTGGGGCTGGGGCTCCGGCCGGCACGATACGTCCTCGAACCATAACGAGAACTTCATCACGATCGCGCCCGACTTTCGGCCGGGCGTGATCTATGGGCGGTTCCCGGCGGCACTGAGCCCCGCGGCGACGGCGCTCGGCAACACGATCAACGGCGCGGCGACCGCGGGCTACGACGGCGCTGCGGGCGTGGCCACGGCGGGCCTGACGAACCGCATCATCTGGGGCGGCGGCATGAAGTTCAACTGCGCGCGGAACCAGAAGATGACGGTCGGCGCGTCCTTCTGGGACTTCAGCTACCAGCGGTCAACGCAGGCTGGAGCGGGCCCGGCGGCCGCGCAGGGCAACCGGCACATCGGCTCGGAGCTCGACCTCCAGGTCGATTGGGCGCACTCCGAGAACGTGATGCTGTCCGGCGGTTGGGCGACGTTCCAGCCCGGCGGCTTCATCAAGGAGACGTCGCGGGCCACCGCGACTGGCGCGGGCGCCGGGGTGTCTCCGGCGACCATGCTGTTCGCGGACCTCAGCATCAAGTTCTGAGCTGAGGATAAGAAGGCCCCCCGGCTTCGGCCGGGGGGCCTTTCTTTTTTCAGGGGAGCCCGCTATACTCCCGCCGCGTGCGTTTCCTGCTACGGCTTACCTATTTTTGCTACGATCGAGCGCGCATGCGGAAGCCCTTGGGCCTCGCCGTGGCCTTGGCCCTATTCGCGCCTCCCGCCTTCGGCGCCGCCCGCCTCGACGTCTCCACCGGGTACAAGCTGCGCGCGCTCGGGTACCAGAACATGCACATCTCGGACCCGGTGCAGAACAAGTCGTTTATGACCCAGAACGCGCGCCTGGGATTCGCGGTGCGCGACATCGAGCTGACGGGGGGGGCCGGGCCGGAGCCCGTCACCATGGACGTCGCGCTGTCGCTGAGAGCCATCGGCGTCGCGGGCTCCACGGGGCCGATCCTGCCTCCGTTCGACGTCGCGGCCCAGCGCTATCCCAACGCGGAGTTCCTGCCCTTCATCGAGAACGCCTACCTCCGCACGCACGGCCTTCTCGGCTATCCGATGGACCTCACGATCGGGCAGCAGCCCTACAGCATCGGCAGCGGCCTGCTCCTGTCGGACGACGGCGCGGGGCTGGCCGGCATCGCGGTCCGCGGCAGCCTGCCGTGGTGGGACCTAAAGGCCGACGGCTATGTCCTGCAGCCGCGGAACCACCAACTCCTGGGCGACAGCCTGACGATCTTCGGCGCGTCCTTGGAGCTGCCCTCCGAAGGCACCTGGCAGCTCCACCAGATGTTCGAGCGGGAGCTCGCCCAGGCCCGCGCCGCGGGGCTGCCGATCGGCCGCGCGACCCGCAGCTTCACCAGCGTCCGCTACCTCATCAACTTCGGGCCTCTCTTCTTCGACGGCGAGGCCGCGATCCAGCGAGGCTCGGCGAACCCCTCCGGGCCCGCTCCGGCCCCGACCCACATTACCTACCAGGGCAACGCGCAGGTCATGCGCGCGAAGTGGAAGCAGCCGTTCTTCAAGGGCGAAGGCATCGGCCGATTGACCGCCGCCCGCGGCTCGGGAGACGCGGGGGGAACCCCCACGACGGACGAGGCTTTTTTTCCGTCTTTCGGACACCGCTACGACGGACTGGAGCGCTCCGGCATGGGCGACTTCTTCCAGGCGACGCCCTACGACGCGTTCGGGGGGCAAAGCACGGCCACGGCCAGCGGCCTGCCCCAAGGCGCCAGCGGCATCATCGCGGTAGGCTTCGGCTTCACCCCGCCGGCCTACAAAGGAATCCAGTTCGACCTCGATTTCTGGCTGTTCCAGGCCGACCGGAACAACGGCCCGCACCGCACGCTGGGCCGGGAGTACGATCTCCGGGCGCGCTACGGCTTCCGTGACCGCTTCAGCATCACCGCCGGGGCCGCGATCTTCCAGGCCGGCCCGGCCCTCTCGGGCACCAACCCGACCTCCCGCCGCTACACCCTCGAGTTCTCCGGCCGCTTCTAGTTAGTAAAGTGGGGACCGTCCCCACTTTACTTGCTCCACTTCCGGCCTTCCCAGCCGCCTATTTCCGAGGCCGCTCCTCCCCGCGCCCGCCGAGGCGCTGGACTTATACACCGGCTGTCCCCAGGGCTTTGTCTTAAACATGACATATACGACTTAACACATGTGTTTGTGTCGGTGTTTGAGTCAACCCCGCCGCCTTAGCGACCCACCATCCACAGGCTTATCCACATCGTTTTGACTTAAGAATCGGTTCTTGTCATAATTGAGCGATGGCCGAGACCAGCCGCTTTCGCCTGCGATTGAAGCTTCCCAGCGGAGCGGAGCTCGAGGCTGAAGGCTCGCCGGAGTTCGTGGAGGGCGAGCGGCGCGCGTTCCTGGAGGAGGCCAAGCCGAGGGTCCCCGGCGCCGCCGGAGAACCCGGCTACCGGGCCCCGGACTGGGACGCGCTCTTAGACCACAAGGCCGGCCGCCTGCAGTTGCGCGCCAAGCCCCACGGCAAATCGGAGAAGGAGGCCTGCCTCATCCTCCTGGCCGGCGCCGCGGCGCTCCTGGGCGAGCCCAAGCCGACGGCCGCGCAGCTCGCCAAATGGCTGCGCGCCTCCGGCTACCCGATCGGACGGATCGACCGGGCGCTCGCGGACGCGCTGACGAAGGGGGAACTACTCGCCTCCGGAAGCCGTCGCGCGCGCCGCTACGAACTCACGGGCACGGGCAGGGCGAAGGCCTTCCTCCTGGCCGCGGAGCTCGCCAAGACGATCGGATCCTAGCTTCTAGCGATAGACCGGAGGCGCCAAGAGCGGCGCAAGGCGCGCGGCGAGCGCCGGCCCGGCCACGCGCTCCGCCTCCATGCGATCGAGGAATGCCTCGAGCACCTTCAAGGAGTCATGGGCATACACGCCGGCCACGGTATAGCCGTAGGGATCCGCGATCCCGGTGCGCTCGGCCTCCAGGGCCCGGTCCAGCACGATCTGCGCGCCGCTCAGGGTGGTCACGAGAAAACCCACGTCGACCTCTCCTTTCAGCGAATCCCGGGTCGCGACATAGGTCCGGTCGCCGCGAGAGAAGAGGTACTCGCCGTGGGAGTCGCCGCGAGTCGAATGGACCAGGACCTCGACCGCCCCGCGAAGCCCCGGAGAGATGAAGCCGTACGTGAGGCGATGCCGCCCATGGGAGACCCTGGGCGCCTGCCGAACCTTGGCCTCGAGCGCGGTCAGGAGCGCTTGGAGAGCCCCGCGGACCTCGGCCCCCGCGGCGGCGGGAAGGCCCCCGGTGAGCCGGACCTCCCGGATCCAATCGGGGTCGCCCGAACCCAACCGGAAGGGCGCCAGACGGTCCAGGATCTCGCCCAAGGACAGGCCGGCGGCCGCAAGCTCAGGCTCGCTCAGAGGCGTCAGCCGGGCTCCCTGCTGAACCACGAGCTCTCCGAATCCCTCGGGAAGGCCGTGAACCAGGACCGCCATGCCGCCGCCGCGACCCGGCAAGACCAGGACGCCGGTCGAAACGTGGCCGACATGAGCGCGGTCCGCCGCATGGACCGAAGCGGCCAGAACGGCCGCCAAAACCGAAGACAGACCGGCGTGCGTGCGCATGGAACCTCCGAGGCAGCGCCGGGCTGACCGGGAGATGATATCAGGCGCCGGAAACGGCGTCCTGGGGCCGCGGACCTAGGTGGACTGCGGGTCCTGCGTCCCGGGAGGGAACAGGACACTGTACTAATGATAATGTATGTTATGTATCTCATTCCCGGGGGGCCGCTCCCTGGTCCACATGAGATTTGATCTGAACTTATCACGAGTTCCGACGAAAGCCCCGAGCGAAATTGCGGCCCTCTCACGCGGTTTGTGAGATTTTCAAAGTTAGCAGTCTCGGACGCGCCGAGCCCGCGGGCGGGCGGGCCGGAACCGGCGCCGGACGGCCGCACCGGAGCTCGAAAAGTTGGCAACTTTCGGAGGATCCGGGGCCGGTCCGGAGCCCCCAAAAACACCATCTAAGGAACCCGGGGTTGGAGGCCGAAAAGTCGGCAACGTTTCGGGGGCCCGGGGACCCGGAGCTCCCAGACCGAGGACCTAGGAGCCGGACCGGCGGGAGGCCGCGGGAGGGGTCAAAAAAACCACCTCAGGACCTAGGGTAGGAGGCCGGAAAAGAGGGAAGTTTTCGGCCCTCAAAAAGACCAGGGAAGGCTCAAGCCGGCGGAGCGGGCGGAACCGGGGGGAGGAAGAACGCGAGAGCGATCAGAAAATAACCGGAGACCAGGAGCAGCGGGGAAAACCATGAAGCCCAACCCACGCCGTAGGGGTCCGTACGCGAGAGACAAAAAAAACCAAGAAGCACGATCCCCCCACCCCAGCGGAGGAGCCGGAAAGACCGCGGGTCGAAAACCGAACTGGATCGCGAAACGGGAGGCTGCGCCGGGCCGGCTTTCTTGTCTTTTTTCCCCATGGATCCCCCCCTAGAAAAAGAAGGTGAAGCGCCCGGTCGGCCAAACATAGCCGGCGTGATGGGCCGCGTCGAAAACGCGGTGGTACCGGAGCTCGATCCCAAGGCTCAACCCCTCGCGGAACCAGAAATCGAGCGCGCTGCCGAAGCTGAGGCCGAAGTTCGGCCTCGAGGAGGCGCCGTAGACCATGGGAACCCCGGAAAGCTTGGTGCCGCGAGACGTGGTCCCCGTGAGCGTGAACGTCCCTTGGTTCGAGGAGCTGTGATAAAACCCGGGAGCGGCCGCGACGGTGTGCCGGACGCGCAGCCGGCCGCTGGACCCGAAGACCTTGCCGAGCCGGAGGAAGGGCGCGATGTGAAATACCTTGTCCTTGACGTCCGAGGAGAAGTCCAAGTAATCCGGTTGGTTGTCTCCGTCCATATCGCCGACGTAGCGCCCCGCCGTGCGTCCCTGCACCGTGTGCCCGAATTGGTGGCCTATCTCGAGCCCGATCCACAACAGCTCCGCCTGGCGCTTCTCCAGCGAGATCTGGAAGGCCGGAGAGCCCTCCTTCGACGGTCCGTCCGGGCCCTCCGGGAAGGCGTAGGCGCCATCGTAGTTGAGCGCCCATGCCGGTCCCTCGAGTTCCTCGGGCGGGCGCTCCAGGCTCCACGTGCCGACCTGCGCGCGCGCGACGGCCCCGAGGGACGCCGCGAGGAACGCCGCGCCGCAGACGGCGCGCTTTCGTGGTCTTTTCATCCGGATGCCATACTATTGAAATCGACCCGGCCGCGCAACCGAGCGGCCCAGACGGCCAAGACGGCGAGCGCGGCGAGCATCAGCGCGACTCCCCGGGTGAACGTCGACGGCCGGTAGCGGACGTCCACGCGCACGGGGCCGGCGGGCACGCGGACCTGCGTGAAGGCCTCCAGCGCGCGCGACGTCTCCGCCGGCTTCCCGTTCACGAACGCGCGCCACCCGGGATAGAACGCCTCGGCGAGGAACAGCGTTCCCTCTGCCGGCGCGCTCCCCTCCGCCCGAAAATGGTCCTCTCGCGGTCTCTCGAAGGCCCAGACGTCGGCCGGAGGCTGCCCGGCGTCTTGCAGTCGCCCCTCCAGCATGCCGGCGCGGTCCGCCGGCAGCCAGCGCGCCCGCCCCGGGGCCGTCGGCGTCTCGTAGACCTGCCACAAGGCCTTCCCGCGGTCCACCAGCCGCCCGGGGAGGATCGCCTCGGGCGACGCCGCGACGAACTGCGGCGGCAGCTCTTTGCGCGTCAGCGCGAAGCGGCAGCCGATCCACGCCAGGAGCGCCGGGAGCGCGCGCGACGTCTCGGCCTCTTTGATGGTCTTGATCACCGCCTCGCTCTCGGCGGCCACGAGAGGCTCGTAATGCCCCCCCGCCGCGGCCTCGAGGTGGAACGGCACGTTGGAGACGCCGAAGAGCTTCTGCTTGTAGCTCCGGTACATGTCCTCGCGGAACTTGTCGAAGAGCGGGTCGGCGCTCGCCTTTCCGACGTAGGGCCAGATCTCGATCTCCGGGAACAGGTAATACCTCAGCCCGCGCAGCTCCGCGCGCAGGTAGCGGACGAGGCTTCCCGACTCCTGGTAGTAGTCGGCCGGCAGCCTCGGGTAAAAGCCCGCGCCGCTCCAGGCGAGCTCGAGGAACACGACGGAGAGCAGCGCCGCCGCGACGGCCTTCCCCGCGCGCCGCGCGCGCGCCACGGCCAAGGCCGCCAAAAATGGCGCCACGGCCAGGAGCAAGAACGTCATCCGCGACGGCCCCCGCAGCACGCGGAAGTAGGGCGCGTGCTCCCAGATCCACGCCGACGCCTTCGTCCCGCTGCCCAGCGTCACGAGCAGCGTGAACGCGGCGTAGCCGCCGCAGACCGCCGCCGCGGCCGGCGCCCGCAGCGCGAGCGCGCCCAGGCCGGCCACGGCCGCCGCGGCGCCCGAGACGCCGAGATAGCCCCCGACGTGCGGCGAGTAGCGGATGCCGGAGGGGTCTCCGACGTGGTCCTCCGCCATCCGCGAGACGAAGGTGAAGGTGGTCACCCGGCCTTCGTAGGTCCACGCGACCCGGGCGAGCTCGGGGGTCGCCGCGCGGCGGCCTCGCTCGGCGATCCGCGTCAGCTCGGGATGCGCGACGCTCAAGAGGTCCGCGCGGTCCAGCGCCAGCTGCGTCCGCTCCTCCACCGGCGCGCCCCGCCCGCGCCCGGAGGCCCGAGAGAGCTCGAGCCCCGGCAAGAGCGCCGCGGCTCCGAGCAGGGCCCCCAGCCCCGCCGCCAGCACGCCGGTGGCCGCGGCGCGCGCGTCGCGGTCAAAGGCGAACCCGAGCAGGATCCAGGCGGCCGTCATCCCCGCCCAGACCGGCGGATAGCCGGCCAAAAGCCCCAGCGCCGAGGCCAGCGCGGCGGGACCGGGCCGTCCCCAGAAGAGGAACAGCGCCGGGCCCCACGCGAGCGCCGCCACGAAGTTCGGGAACTGCAGGTGGCTGATCATGGTGCCGCCGCCCGAGGCGAGCAGCGCCCCGGCCGCGGCGGCCCCCGGGCACGCGCCGCGCCTGCGCAGCCAGAGGTACGCGAACAGCCCCGCCAGCCAGTACGTCGCGAGCAAGAACGGCGACAGCGCCCGCGCGAACGGGAAGAGGTTAAATAGCGCCGAGACGGGGTGCAGGACGCCGTTCTGGAAGTTCGCGAGGAGCGGCTGCCCGAAGTACGCGTACGGGTTCCAGAGCGGGAGCCTCCCGCGCTGGAGCTGCTCGGCCGCGAACACGCGCCACGGGTGGGTCGCGTGGGTGAGGTCGTTCGAGAAGTACGCCTGGCCGCCCAGGAGCGTCGGCGCCAGCAGCACGAGCGGCAGGGCCGCGACCAGGGCGAGCGCCGCCAGGTCGCGTCTGGCGATCATCGACGCTCCGGCGGAGCGGCGATGCAGAACAGCTCGCGCGCGAGGATCCAGCTAAGCGGCGGCCACCACGACAGCTTGTGGAGGAAGCGCCGCCATCGTCCCGCGGGCCGCAGCGGGAAGTCGGGAGCCACCTCCCCGTAGAGCTCGCGCACCTCGAGCTTGTAGTTGGGCCGGACCTCCGCGCGCGCCGCCCAGCCGATGCGGCGGAAGAACCGCTCGAGGTCGGCCGGGCTGTGCTCGTTGACGTGCAGCGTCTCGTCCTCGTCGCTCTTCGGAGGCGAAGGGTCGCGGACGGGCAGCCCGGCGGCCCGCCCCGCCCGCGCGAGAGCGCGCCTCGCGCCGTAGGTCCAGCGCTTGAAGTACCAGCGGTTCACGCAGGAGTGGAGGACGACGCGGCCGCCCGGGGCCAGCACGCGCGCGAGCTCCGCGAAGCAGCGCTCGAGCTCCCAGTCGTGCAAGTGGTCGACCACGCCGATGAAGAAGACGCGGTCGAAGACCGCGTCCGCGAAGGGCAGCGCCTTCGCGTCGCAGCAGGCCACGGGGCAGCCCGACACCTTCGCGGCGAGCTTGAGGGCGGGCGGCGCGTAGTCCGTCCCGACGCCCCTCGCCCCGGCGCCTCGCGCCTGAAACAGCAACTCCCCCCTCCCGCAGCCCAGGTCCAGCACGCGCATGCCGGGTTTGAGGCCCGCGCGCGCCAGGGAATAGGCGAGCGTCGGCTTGAGGACCCTGGCGCCGTAGCGATCGAAGAACTCCGTCCCCCCGCAACGCCCGAGGAAGTACTCCTCGGTGTAGCGCTCGGACGCTACCGGCTCAGCGCTCATGCCTTACGAGATCCCGGTAGCTTTCTCGCTCGCGGACGACGCGCCACCGGCCGCCCTCCACGAGCACCTCGGCCGGTCTCGGACGCGAGTTGTACTGGGAGGCCATCGAGAACCCGTAGGCCCCTGTCTTCAGCACGGCGAGGAGCTCGCCGGCGGGGAGCCACGGCAGGCGCCTCCGCCGGGCCAAGACGTCGCCCGTCTCGCACACCGGGCCGACGACGTCGCAGACCACCTCGTCGACGTCCCGCAGCCGCGCCGGCACGACCGGGTGGTAGGCCGAGTACAGCGCGGGCCGCAGGAGGTCGTTCATCGCCGCGTCGACGATGAGGAAGCGGGAGGTCCCGATCCGCTTGCGGTAGAGGATGCGGGTCGCGAGCAGGCCGGCCTCCGCGGTCAGGAAGCGGCCGGGCTCGAGCACCAGGCCGAGATCGGGCCAGCGGGACAGAAAGGGCGCCAGGGCCTTCGCCAAAGCCGCGGGCTGCAGGCGCGCGCGCGCCGGGCCCAGGGTCTGGGCCGCCGGGCCCCGCGACTCGTCCTCGTAGCGCACCCCCAGGCCCCCGCCGACGTCGACGAGGGACAAGCGGACGCCCGCCGCCCGCAGGCGCCCGAGGAGGCGCTCGACGACGCCGAGCGCCGCGACGAAGGGGCGCGGATCGAGGATCTGCGAGCCGATGTGGCAGTGGAGCCCCTTCAGCTCGAGGGACGGCTCGCGACGCGCGCGCAGGCAGAGCCGGAGCGCGTCCGCCGGAGCGACCCCGAACTTGGCGGCGCCGTGCCCGGTCGCGAGATGGCGGTGGCCTCCGGCCTCGACGCCCGGGTTGAGCCGGATCGAGATCGGAGCCCTCAGGCGAAGCCTCCGGGCGACGGCGATCGTCCGGTTCAGCTCCTCTTCGGACTCCACGTTCTGCGCGAGGAGCCTCGAACGCAGGCCGAAGCGTATCTCTTCCTCCGTCTTCCCCACGCCGGAGAAGACGATCTTCCGCGGAGAGAAGCCGGCCGCCAGCGCCCGTCGCAGCTCTCCGCCGCTGACGACCTCCGCGCCGGCTCCCGCGCGGGCGAGGAGACCGCACACCGCCCGGTTCGGGTTGGCCTTCAGCGCGTAGCAGACCAGAGGGTCGCGGCCGGCGAACGCGCCTTCGAGCTCCCGCAGCCGGGCGAGGACCGCGCCGGCGGAATAGATGTACACCGGCGTGCCGACGGCGCGCGCCACGGCCTCGACGGGCACGGACTCGACCAGGAGGCGTCCCTGGTGGAACCTGATCTCCGCCGGCGGCGGCGCAACGGCGCCTGGTGCGTTAGAAGAGGGGGCCGAGGTAGACATAGAAGATCCCGGAGGTCGGATGCGTCGTGGCGCGCGCGTAGTCGAAGTGCAGCACGAGGGGCACGAGCTGGAGAATGAACGTGTGCACGCGGAGACCGACGCCGTAGGACAGGCTCGCCTCCCGCCACTGCGCGCGGGAGAGCTCCCGCCGCGTGTTCCACGTGTAGCCCGCGTCGGTGAAGATCGCGGCCGTGATCGCGCGGAAGTAGAAGTCGGGGAAGATGTACCACATGTAGTAGTCCATCCGCTTCCACAGCGGGAATCTGAGCTCGGCGGTCCCGAGCATCGCCCGGTTGCCGACGTGGTTCACCGTGCTCGAGCCGTAGCCGCGCAGCGCGCCCATGCCGCCGATCGCGAACTCCTGCGCGTTCCTTCCGTCGGACGTCGCCCCGAGCAGGCGGACCGCCAACGTCGTCATGTCGCCGAGCGGGAAATACTGGTGCGCGGTGCCGATATAGCTCGCGTACTTGGTGTTGCCGCCGAGCACCTCGTGCGCGCCGACGTACGAAAGACGGAGCCGGGAGCCGTAGGTCGCGACGAGGTAGCGGCCGCCGACCGTATCGCGCACGAGGCTCGCACCCGTCAGCCTCGCGTCGTTCACCGAGGCCGACTGATTGAGCGCGGGGAAGCGCTCGGTCTCGCGGACGTTCCCGAGGAAGGTCTCGACGCGATGGTAGCGGTCGAGCGGGTAGTTCAACCCGGCGAGCTGAAGGTGCGTCGACTGGTCCTCGGAGAGCCCGGACGCCTGGTCGATCGCGTTGCGGAACGCGAGGCCCGCGGCGACGAAGCTGAGCTGCGGCCGCCACCGGTTGTAGTTGTACTGCGTCTGGTAGTTGTAATACCCCTGCCCGGTGTTCAACGCGACCTGAGCCGCCACGTTGTGGTTCCCGAGGAGGTCCGAGCCCTGCCAATACGACAGCGCGAACAGCCCGCCCTGAGACGAGTAGAACAACGCGGGCAGGAAGAGGTCGGTCGAGAACCGGAACTGGTACGGCCTCTCGGCGCCGAGCACCACCGGCGCGCTGGAGGCCGGCGCCGCGTGGTGCGTCGTCGTGCTGAGGTCGAGCCCGGGAAGCCTGGCCAGCTCGAGCGGCGGCGGCAGCGGGCGCGCCGCCGGCCACGGCGTCTTCCGCGGTCCGACGCCCGCCTCACCCACGGGCGGCAGGGCCGGGGAAACGTTCGGCCTCGGGGCGGCCGCGCGGACGGAGGCGCGCGGCAGGTAGTCCGCCTTCACCGTCTCGGCCAAGAGCCTCGAGCGGTCGCCGCGGTAGACGTGGAGGCTGTTTCGCCGGAAGGCGGTGAACGTGACGTCGCCGTTGGGGGCGTAGATCGGCGTGAAGGTGGCGCCCAGGCTCCGCGCCAGCCGGATCAGCCGGCCGCTCTCGAGGTCGAGCTCGTGGATATCGTGGTACGAGCCCTCCTCGAGCGCGAACAGGACGCGCCGGCCGTCGTGCGAGGGCATCGGGTCGTGCACGGAGCCTCTGACGTCGAGGAGGCGGCGGCTCGTGAGCCCGTCGAGGTCGAGGCGGTACAGCCGGCGCTGGTACGGCATGGGATCGCCGTCGACGACGGTCTCGGACGTGTAGAGGATCGACTTTCCGTCCGGCAGGTACGCGGGCGACGCGTCGTCCTGAGGGTCGTCCGTCAGCTGCGTCACTTGGCGCGACCGGAGATCGACCGAGTAGAGATCGGTCACGCTCTCCTTCATCCCCGCGAAGACGATCCGGAGGCCGTCCGGCGAGAACGTCGGGCCCCGGACGGTCTGGAAACCCGGGAGCTTGACGATGTCCAGCCTCCGGCGCTCCAGGTTGTAGAGATACAACGACTCGCGGTGGTTCTTCTGCGCGCTGAAGGCGAGCGTCCTCCCGTCGGGGGAGATCGCCAAGACGCGCGAGAGCTGCGTGAAGCGCCCGAGCTCGATGTTTTCGATCTTCCTAAAGACCTTATCCACGAGCTTTCGGGTCTTGCCCTTGCGGACGTCCTTGATCCAGACGGCCGACGGGTGGCCCGCTTTCGTCGTGACGTAGGCGAAGCGGCGGCCGTCGGGGGTCCAGACGGGGGACGCGTTGAACTCGGGCAGGTCGACGGGTCCCGTCGTGAGCTGGACGCCGTAGTCGGTGGGCTCCTGGAGCTTCTCTTGCGCGGCGACCCTGCGGTACTTCTCGGTGAGGTACTCCCGCCACTTCCGGTCGAACGCGAAGATGTCGAGGCCGACGAGGTCCTGGAGCATCGCGCTCGACTCGAAGCGGGACTCGAACAGCTTGACCATCTGCCCGATCTTTTCGGAGCCGTACTCGTGCGCGATGAAGTCCATCACGGTGGCGCCGCTCTTGTAGCCGAGCGTCACCTCGTGGGGCTTCAGATGCGAGAAGTGCTCGAGCTTCCACAGGGGGATGAGCCGCCCGGAGGTCGCGGCGTCGCGGACGTAGTACTCCTCGGTCGGATCGTCGAGGCCGTGCGTGAAGTGCTCGGCCATGCCTTCCATCATCCAGAGCGGATAGACGATCGCCTTGAGGATGCGCGCCGAGCGCCAGAAGCCGGAGACGAGCACCGCGTACTGGAAGACGTGGACGAGCTCGTGGGTCGTCACGCCGTCGAGCCAGCGCCGGCTCCCGTCGTTGTAGACCATGAAGCGGTCTTTGAACGCCTCGGTGACGCCGCCGATGCCGTCCGAGACCTCGACGATGTTCGACTGCTGCATCTCGTTCATCGAGCCGTACAGGAAGAACGGGCGGCGCTCCTTGAACTCGACGTCCATGCCCTTCGAGATCCGCTGGTACGACCGCTCGAGGATCTCGGCCGCCATCGGGACGAGGGGCTCGGTCTCCTCGTAGTAGTGGATGTCGAAGTGCTCGGTCGAGCGGACGCGCCACTTGAAGTCGCGCAAGACGACGTGGTTCTGCCCGAAGCCCTGGCCGTACACGGTCTGGGCCATGAGCAGCACGGCGGCCGCGGCCAAGAGCCTGCGGCCTCTCATTTTTTCCGGGGCTTCGGCCTGGAGGCGGGTTTCGGGGCCGCGGCGCGGCGGGCGGCGCGCTCGGCGGCGGCGAGCTTGGCCTTCACGCGCGCCAGCGAGCTCTTCGCCTTCGCGCTCTTCGAGTCCAGCTGCAGGACTTTCTCCCACCGCTCCTTCGCGGCGGTCCAGTCCTCGCGCTTCTCGTCGTTGGCGGCGATGGCGGCCCACAGCGCCACGGGCTCGATGCCGGCCAGCCCGGTCGGCGCCAGGGAGGCGATCGCCGCGCGGTCGAAGTGCTCCCGGGCCTGCTCGAAGCGCCCGAGCTCGAAGGAGACCTGCCCGAGGTAGTAGCGCGCCCGCGGCTCGAACGCCGGGTGAGCCAGAAGGGCGGAGAACGAGAGCGACGCCTCGTCGAAGCGCTTGAGGGCGAGCAGGCTCAGCCCGAGATTCTCCTCGACGACCGGGTCGAACTTCGCCCGCGGCCCCTTGAGCGACTGGTACTGGACGGCGGCGTCCTCGTAGCGGCCCGTCTGGTAGAGGAGCTTGCCCAGCAGGAGCCGCGCCTCCCGGTCCTCGGGGAAGTTGCGGATGAACGCCTGGTAGTGCTCCACGGCGTACGGCAACAGCCCCGCCTCCTGGTACATCACGCCGAGGTAGTAGAAGATCCGCGGCTCCATCGCGCCGAGCCTGCGCGCCTGCTCGAGCTCGTTGATCGCCGTGCGATGGAACTCAGGCCCCTTGAGGAAGTGGAGCGTGCCCGCCTCGACCAGCGCCTGGAGGTCCTCCGGGTTATCGTCGAGGCGGTCCGTCGCGGCCCTGAGCCGCTGCTCGAGCGCCGCCGGCGGGACGTCCTGGGGCTGGCGGGGGAACGCGGCTCCCGGCACCCGCGACGAGAGGAGCTGGGCGAGGCCGATCACCGCGCCCGCCACCAGCGTGAGCGCGAGGACGGCCGGGACCGCGCGCCGGTCGCGCACCCGCGGCAGCCGGAGCGAATCCAGCAGCCCTTCTAGGCGCGCGGCGGACGGCAGACGGAGCTTGGGCAGCGGCCCACGCCCCTCGCGAGCCGAGGGACGCTGGGCCCCGGGCTCATGCATCAGAATCCGGTGAGAGCAGCTGGCCGAGCGTCAGCGGCGGCGCGCCCTTGAGGTAGCGCTGCACGCGCTTCTTGTCCTGGATCTCCTCGAAGCGGCGGATGGAGACCGAGAGCTCGAAGGTCGTGAAGTTCACCCCGAGGACGATCGCCGAGACCTCCTGGTCCTGTTTCGGCCAGATCACGTTCTTCGGCGCCTCGGCCTTCCGCGGCATCCGCCGGTCGCCGCGATCGCGGAAGTCGCGCTCGGGCTCGACGTCGGGACCCTCGGTCGGGAGCTCGCGGACCTGGCAGAACGCCGTCAGCTTGTCGGCGAGCTGCAGGCGCACGCCCTCCGGCGACACCTGAGAGACCTTGCCCTTCACGACGCTCTTCGGTGGGAACCGCTTCTTGAGCTGGTCCGCCGGGTTCGCCGAGAGCTGCTTGACGCCGCAGGCGATCTTGCCCGTCTCGGGGTCGACGCGGAGCACCTTCACCCGGGCCTTGTCTCCGTACTTGAGCGAGGCCTTGGCCTTCTCCGGCTCCCGCCACGAGAGGTCCGCGGTCGCGATGAACGCGTCCACGCCCCCCAGGTTGACCGCCACGCCGGCGGGACCGGCCGGCCCGATGCGGGCGATCATGACGTCGCCCACCTTCAGGCTCTCGAGCATCTTGGACTTGCGCTTCTGGACCTCTTCCTCGAGGACGGCCTTGCGGGATAAGACGAGCTGGCGCTTCGCCTGGTCGACCTCGAGGATGTAGCAGCGGACGCCGCTGCCGACGAGCGTCTCGGGTTTGCGCACCGGGCGCAGATCGGCCAAAGACGCGGGGAGGAACGCCTGGACGCCCGCCACGTCGACGGTGAAGCCGCCCTTGATCGCCTGGGTGACCGTGCCGCGCACCCGGGCCTTCTCTTGATGGGCCTTGAGCGCCTGCGTCCAGCCGAGCTGGGCGCGCGCCTTCTTGTGGGAGAGCACGGCCGGGGAGTCCCCGCGTCCGGTATGGACGAGCACCGCGGGCACCCGGGAGCCGGCGGCGGGCTTCGCCTCGGGACCGAACTCCGCGTTCGGGATGACCGCCTCGTGCTTCTCGCCGATGTCGACGAGGACGCCGTCGGCGGTCGCCTGGACCACCTTGACCCATACGACCTCGCGCGCCTTCAGCCGGTCTTGGAACTGGGCCGCCGCGGCGAGCAGCCCCTCCATGGAGGGCTCCTTCGCCTCGGCCTCCGCTTGCTCGCGGAGCGCCTGCTCCATCGTGGTCTCGTCGGAGGGCTCCTCCGCCGGGGTCATGTCCTGCTCTTGGTCCTGATCGCTCATCATAGAGTCTCCCTAGTGCTGCATCGAAAAGATGGTTTCCATCACCTTATCCGCGAACGCCTGGCACGACTCGCGGCTTCCGTCGCCCCCGTAGCGCATCGGCGGCCCGAACTTCAGCCGCATCGTGGCAGGGCTCGGGAACTTCTCCGTGTTCCACAGCCGCCCCGGAACGACCGGGGCGCCCGACTTGTGCGCCAGAAAACCGATACCCGGCTTCGCCCGTCCCGGCTCTCCGGTCCGCGAGCGCGTCCCTTCCGGGAACAGCGTCAGGCAGCCCTCCGCCTCGAGGACGTCGAGCGCCTGCTTCAGCGCCGAGACGTCCCCCCTCCGGCGGTCGAGCCGGATCACGCCGAGCTCGCGGAGCAGCCACGCCGCGCCCGGGTGGCGGAACAGCTCCTCCTTGCCCAAGAACCGCGGGTACCGCACGCGCTGCACCGACAACGGCACGATCAGCGTGTCCATCCAGTGCCGGTGGTTGAACGCGACGATGACCCGTCCGCTCGCCGGCACGTTCTCGAGGCCCTCGGCGACGGGTCCCCAGAACGGCTTGCACGCGAGCGCGACGAGCGCGTGGGCCAAGCGGTTCACCCACGTGGGCCGGTCCGGCACGCCGCCGGGACGGCCTGTGCTCACTTCCGCGAGGGCCTGCGCTTTCGCCTCCGCTCGCGCACATGTTCAAGGATCCGGTCCGCCACCTCATGCAGGCTCAAATGGGTCGAATCGATCACGAAGGCGTCCTCGGCCTGGCGCAAGGGATTGATCTTTCGCTCGAGGTCCTGCCGGTCGCGGGAGATCATCGCCTCGAGGATCTCGTTTTGCTGGGCGTCCTTGCCGCTCGAGCGGAGCTGCCGGTACCGCCGTTCAGCCCGCTCCTCGATCGCCGCGTCCAGGTAGATCTTGAAGTCGGCGTCGGGAAAGACGTTCGTCGTGATGTCGCGGCCTTCCATCACGATCGCGCCGTCCTCGCCGAGCTCCCGCTGGAGCTGGCGGAGGTGCTTGCGCACTCCCGGCACGCCGGCGACGAGGCTCGAGTTCTTCGAGACCTTCTCGTCGCGGATCTGCAGGGTCGTTCCTTCCCCGTCGATGAAGGTCTTGAGCGTCGTGCCTTCCTCCGTGGGGCGGAACTCCCACGTGACCCGCTCGGCGAGCCTCGTCAGGGCGTCCCCGTCGGAGAGGTCGACGCCCTCCTGCAGCGCCTTCCACGTGAGCGCGCGGTACATCTCGCCGGTGTTGATGAAATGATAACCCAGCCTTTTGGCGACCAGGTGCCCCACGGTCGACTTGCCGACGCCGGCCGGGCCGTCCATCGCGATGATCCAGTTCTTCGGCCCTCTCGCCTTGGCCCGCTTCGTGGTCCCGTTGAGCTCCGTCATGGCGTGAGGGTCCCGTTGAGAGAGGTCTTCAGTCCCGCGAGCAGCATCCGGATCTCGGCCTCGGTGCCGACCGAGATCCGCACGTGGTGCGTCAGGCCGTACTCGTCGAGCGACCGGATGATGACCCCGGTCTTGAGCAGCCGCTTGAAGAGCACGCGGCCCGGAAACGCGCACTTGACGAACAAAAAGTTGGCGGCGGAGTCGGTCACCCCGAAGCCGAGGCCGCGGAGCTGGGACGCGAGGTATTCGCGGTTCTTCGCGTTGAGCCGGATGCCCTTCTTCATCCACGCCTGATCCTTGAGCGCCTCGATCGCCGCGCGCTGCGAGAGCAGACCGACGTTGAACGGCATCCGGATGCGGTCGAGCCAGCCGATGAGCTCGGCGTCGCCGACGCCGTAGCCGACGCGCAGCCCGGCCAGCCCGTAGGCCTTCGAGAACGTCCGAAGCACGACGAGGTTGGGAAAGCGCCGCACCAGGTCCGGCACCGAGCGATGGTAGTCGTCCTGATCCCCGGCGTACTGGTAGTACGCCTCGTCGAGGACCAGAAGGGTCGTGGCGGGAAGCGCCTTCAGCAGCCCCTCGATCTCCTCCTCGCTGTTGTAGGTCCCCGTCGGGTTGTTCGGGCTCGCCACGAACACCATCTTGGTCCTGGGCGAGACGGTCCGGCCCATCGTCTCGAGATCGTGGCGCCAGTCGGCCATCGGGACCTCGATCACGCGGGCGCCCATGAGCGTCGCCTGCTGCTTGAACCGGATGAAGCCGTACTGCGAGGCGATGACGTCGTCCTCGGGGGAGAGGAACGCCTCGCACAGGAGCCGGATGATCTCGTCGGAGCCGTTTCCGACGATGACGTGGGAGTCCGACATGCCGAGCGCCTTGGCCAGCGCCTGCCGCAGGAGCGGGCTGGCCCCCTCGGGATAGAGGTGCGTCTCGAGGGCGTCGCGCTTGAGCGCGGCCAGCGCCCGGGGCGAGGGCCCGAGCGGGTTCTCGTTGGAGGCCAGCTTGATCACCTTCTTGAGCCCGAGCTCGCGCTGCACCTCCGCGATCGGCTTGCCGGGGAAATACGGCGTGACGGAACGGACGCACGCGCGCGTCAAGGTCTCAAGCGCCACTGGGGTTCTCCGGGAGCGAGATGAAGGCGAGGAGCCGTTGATCGAGCTTCTCGCGGCGGTATGAGAAAAATTCTTGGGGGGAGCAGACCGTGCACGCGTCGCTCACCGAGATCTCGGCGGGAGCGACGTGCGACTCCTCGAGCTGGCGGCGCGCCTCGAGCCCCAGATCGAGCTTGCCGTCCTTGGCCGCCCCGGGCCGGAACTTCTCGGCGACCTCGGGACCGACGGCGTAGCAGCAGGCGCCGGCGTGCGGTCCGACGGCGGCGGAGAGCCGCTCCGGCCCGACGCCGAAGCGGCGAAACGCCCGGACCGCCGCGCGAGGCATGCCGGCCGCGAGGCCGCGCCAGCCGGCGTGGAATACGCCCGCCGCGGTCCCCTGGCGGTCCCAGACGAAGATCGGGAGACAGTCGGCGATGTAGACGGCGGCGACGACGTTCTGTGCGGTGATCCAGCCGTCTCCCTGGAGGCGAGCGCCGTCCGCGCTCGCCGACACCGACGCCGTATCGTGGATCGCCGTGCCGTGGACTTGATTCAAGATCAACGGCTCGGCGGCAAGTCCCACGCGCGCCACGGCCGCGCGTCGGGCGTCGGCCGATTTCATGTTCCCGAGGACTCGGGTCGTTACGCCGTGACGGAAGCCGAGCGCGCTCAGGCGGGGCTCGACGTGCAGGTCGGCTTCCTTGGTCCAACCGGCGACTTTATGCGACGGCGCTTTGGGCATCGGTCGTTGCGGCGGCGCGGGCGGCCGCGGCGGCGTCCCGCTCGCGGCGCTCGCGCTCCATGCGCTCTTGGTCCTTCGTATGGCGCAGGGGGCGCACCCACTTCGTGAAGTTCGACGGCTTCAAGGAGTACTCGTGCACGAGGCGCACCACCTCCGAGATCGGAGGAAAGTTCTCCCAGGGGAGGCGCAGGATGCGGACCCCAGCCTCCTGCATCTCGTCGACGAACTGGTCGTAGTTCGCCTTGAGCATCCGGAGGTACTCGAGCGAGATCGTCTGTTCCATCCCGCGGCCGCGCTTCTTGATGCGTTCGATCGCGGTCTCCGGCTTGACGTCGAGGTAGATCAGGAGCTGCGGGAACACGAGCTCGCGCAAGACCATGTTGTCGAAGAGGTCGAGATACGTGTTGTAGTCGAGGTCGGAGATGATCTTGTCCGGGTGCTCGTTGAGCATGCGGGCGAAGATCGTGTCCTCCCAGATCGTGCGGTCCTGAACCACGCCGCGGATCTTCCCGAGGCTGATCCGAGTGACGAACTCGCGGTGCTGGCGGAAGCGATGGTTCAGGAGCCAGACCTGCATCATGGTCCCGAACTTGTGCATGTCGCCGTAGAAGCCCTCGAGGTAAGGGTTCCCGTCGACCTCCTCGAGGATGGCCTCGAAGTTCAGTGCGCGGGCGAGGTCCATGGTGAGCGTGGACTTGCCGACTCCGATCGTCCCGGCGATTCCGATATAGCCTTCGGCGAACATGAGAACGGTACCTCGATACGCTGATGTTAACGAATACGACTCAAGGACGCAAACAGAACCGTAGCAATTTAGACCGACTGCTTCACTTCCTGTTCGATGCCGCGCATGGCCAGCTTCACGTCGTCGGGGTTGGTCGCGGCGGCGAGCGCCTCCTCCTCGGAGACCAGGCCTTCTTTGTAGAGCTTGACCAGCGACTGGTTGAAGGTCATCATGCCGTAGAAGCCGCCCTTGGTCAGCGCCTCGGTGATGCCGCCGGACTTGTTCTCCTCGATCATCTTCCTCACGTGGGCGGTGACAATCAGGATCTCGATCGACGGCACGCGTCCGCCCTTGAGGCTGGGCAGCAGGCGCTGGCTGATGACGGCGCGGAGGCTGTCCGCGAGCTGCAGCCGCACGAGCGCCTGCTGATGCGGCGGATAGAGGTCGATGACGCGGCCGATCGACTGGATCGCGTCGAGCGTGTGCAGCGTGCCGAAGACGAGGTGGCCCGTCTGCGCGGCCGTGAGCGCGGCCGACACCGTCTCGAGATCGCGCATCTCGCCCATGAGGATGACGTCGGGGTCCTGCCGCATGGCCATCTTCAGCGCCTGGGCGTAGCTCGGCGAGTCCTCGCCGATCTCCCGCTGGCTGATGACCGCCTTCTTGTCCTTGTGCACGAACTCGATCGGGTCCTCGACCGTGATGATGTGCTCGGGGCGGCTCGCGTTGATATAGTCGATCATCGCGGCCAGCGTCGAGGACTTGCCGGAGCCCGTGATGCCCGTGACCAGCACGAGGCCGCGCGAGTTGTCGGCGATCTTCTTGACGGTGGCGACGGTGAGCTTCAGCTCCTCCATCGTCGGGATGCGCATCGGGATGTAGCGGATCGCGACGCAAAGCTTCGAGCGCTGGCGGAAGGCGTTGACGCGGAACCGCGCGACCTCGCCGGCCTGGAAGGAGAAGTCGACCTCGCCGTGCTGCTCGTACATCTTCGCCGCGCGCGGCGACATGACCTGGCGGAGCATCGCCTCGACCTCCTGGCCGGTGATCGGGTCCGGAGCGATCTGCTCGAGGTCGCCGTCGACACGGATGTAGGCGGGGCCGTCGCCGCGGATGTGGAGGTCGGAAGCCTTCTTGTTGAGCGTCGCTTGGAGCAGGGTCTGGAGGTCCATAGTCTCGCCTTACTTGAGTTTCTTCAGTTTGTAGTGCAGGAAAGCGGGTTTCGACCAGTCGACGTTCCGCGAGCCGTCGGGGGCGAGCGGAGACGGATCGGGGAGGTCGCCGAGCGGGACGCGGCGCGCGAGGCCGGGCGCCAAAAGCGAGCGGCGCGCCAAGCCCTGCGGCCGCCGGGCCGGGAACCCGGTCGCGATCACGGTGATCTGCATCCGGTCCCCCATCGTCTCGTCGTAGGCCTGGCCGAACTTGATCTTGGCCTCCGGGCTGCCTTTGGACTGGATGAAGTCCATGGCGTCCTTCACCTCGGCGAGCGCCACTTTCGAGTTCGCCACGATGTTGACGAGCATGCCCTTCGCGCCGTCGATCGAGATGTTCTCGAGGAGGGGCGAGGAGATGGCCTCCTTGGCGGCGTCGAGCGCCCGGTTGGGGCCCGTCCCGACGCCGACGCCCATGTGCGCCTCGCCGGCGTTGGTCATGATCGCCTTGATGTCGTTCATGTCCATGTTGATGTCGCCGGGCCGGGTGATCACGTCGGAGATGCTCTGGATCGCCTGCCGGAGGACGTCGTCGGCCTTCCGGTAGGCCTCCGCCGACGGCGTCTTGTCGTCGGTGATCGAGAAAAGGGAATCGTTCGGGATGATGAGGAGCGTGTCGACGTGCTCGCGGATGGCCTTGATGCCGGTCTCGGCCTGGACCTCGCGGACGCGTCCCTCGAACTTGAAGGGGCGGCTGACGACGCCGATCGTGAGCGCGTTCGCCTCGCGCGCGAGCTGCGCCACCACCGGCGCGGCGCCGGTCCCCGTGCCTCCGCCCATGCCCGCGGTGATGAAGACGAGGTCGGAGCCCGCGATCACCTCGCGGAGCTGGTCCTTCGACTCGAGCGCGGCGAGCTCGCCCTTCGCGGGATCGCCTCCGACCCCGAGCCCCCTAGTCAGGTTCTCGCCGATCTGGATGCGCAGCGGCGCCTTGTTCCGCCGCAGGTCCTGCGCGTCGGTGTTGGCGGCGATCAGCTCGACGTCGCGGATGCCCGCCTCGACCATCCGGTTGACGGCGTTCCCGCCCGCCCCGCCGAGCCCGACGACCTTGATCGTCGCGCGGAGCTCGCGGAGGTCCTCGCTGGCCTTGATGCGTACCATCAGAAGAGATCCTCGATCAACGACGAGAGCTTCCGTCTCCAGCCGGCGGCCGCGCGCTTGGCCCCGGCCCCCGGCGAGGAGGAGGACGCCCAGTTCGCCTGGCTCTGCGAGAACGCGAGCAGGCCGAGCGCCGTCGCGTAGCCGGGCGTGAGCAGCTCCTCGGGCCCGCCGACCGACTGCGGGTTCGGGAGCCCGATGCGCACCGGCAGGTTCAGGATCTGCTCGGCGGCGTCGGTCATCCCGCGGAGCTGAGCGCCGCCGCCGGTGAGCACGGCGCCGACGGGAAGGAGCATGTCCGCGAAGCCGGAGCTCGAGACGTCGTCGGCCACCGCGGAAAATATCTGCTCCACGCGAGGCAGGATGAACTCCATCATCGTGCTCGTCTTGATCGTCCGGGACGTGCGTCCGTCCATGAGGGGGAACTGGATCTCATGATCGCCGTTGATCAAGCGCGGGTGCGCGATGCCGTGCTCGATCTTGATCTTCTCGGCGGTCGGCATCGAGGTCCGCAGGCCCATCGCGAGGTCGCGGGTGATGAAGTCGGAGCCGACGGCGATGTCCTTCGTGAAGCGGATCCAGCCCTCCGAGTAGACGCCCATCGAGAGGCTCTGGCCGCCGAAGTCGACGAGGAGCGCCCCGAGCTCGCGCTCCTCGGGAGTCACCACGACCTCGCCGCACGCGAGCAGGCCGTACACCGGCTCGATCACCTCGAAGCCCGCCTGCGCCACGGCCTTGGTCAGGTTGTTGAGGTGGGATATGGAGGCGGTGTTGATGTGCACCTCGACCTCGAGGAGCGTCCCCTCCATGCCGACGGGGTTCGGCACGCCGCGCTGGCGGTCGAGGGCGAAGCCCTGCGGCAGGACGTGGAGGATCTCGCGGTCGCTCGAGAGATGGATCGCCTTCGCGTTCTCGATGACGGAAGCGACGTCCTCGGGGGTGATCTGCTTGTCGGTGCGCGCGATGTTGTACGCGCCGCGGTTGTTGAACGACTGCAGGTGCGAGCCGCGCACGCCGAGGTAGACGCCGCGGACCATCTGCTTGGACGCCTGCTCGGCCTTCTCCATCGCCTCGCCGATCGCCCGCGCGGCCTCCGGAATGTTCGTCACGACGCCGCCGTTGAGCCCGCGGCACGGCACGCTGGCGCCGGCCAGCGCGCGCAGTTCCCCGGTCTCGGGGTCGGGCGCGCCGATCACGCACGTCACGCGGCCGGAGCCCATGTCCAACCCGGCGATCACGTCGGTCTTTGCCATGTTAGCGGGTCCTGGGGGGGCGGAGCCCCGCCGTGCCGGCGCTCGCCGGGGCTACTGAGTTCGCCGGCCTGGCGGGGCGGAGCCCCGCCGTGCCGGCGCTCGCCGGGGCTACCGGGGTCGCCGGCCTGGCCGCGGACGGCGCCGGCCTCACCAGAATCTTGCCGTCCTCGAAGTAGCGCAGATCGGCCGTGAGCCCGCCGCCGAAGCGAGGCGCGGCGTCGCCGAGGACCTGCTGGAGCCGGGACAGCTTCTCGGCCGTCCAATCCAGACCGCCCCACGCCAGCGTCGTGCCGTCGGCGGCGGCGACGAGCCAGCCGTCCTCGGCGGAGCGGTAGGCGAAGCGGGATGTCTTCGACGGCAGCTCGGTCGCGGCCCGGCGGACGAGCTCGGCCAGCGCCGGAAGCCTTGGGTCCGTGAGCGTGCCCAAGTCCGCCTCGGGAACATCGAGCGGTGGGTAGGCGCCGGCCGGAGCCTCGAACACGAGCCCATCCTCGGCGAGCCAACCGGCGTCGCGGCCGTTGCGCCGCGCCCGAGCGATCGGCGTCCGAAGCAGCACCGTCACCGTGACCGCGCGGGCCGACCAGTCGCGGTCGGCGGAGGCGGCCTCGAGGAAAGGGAAGCGCGCGAGGAGCGCCTCCTCGACCGCCGCCCCCTCGAGCGGAGACCAGGGGCGGCCGGCGCGCTCGGCGAGCGCGGCGTCCAGGAGCGGAGCGACCGCCTCGGGGGCCCCGTGGCTGACCACGCGCTCGACGCGGAAGAGCTCGGGGACCGGCACCAGCGAGAGCCAGGTCGAGGGGTGCGGGAGGCGACGGACGACGAACGAGAGCGTTGCCACAAAGGCGACAGAGGAAAGGCCGATGAGGAACCGTTTGTTCCGTTCGCGCCGCGCCTGAGGGCGCAGCGCGATCCGGTGTCTACGCCTCACCGACCACCTTTACCTCCAGTTCCAGCTCGACGTTGAACCGGGAGCGGACGGCCTCCCGCAACGTCTCGACGAGGCCCAGGACGTCGGCGGCCGTGGCGCCCTGGTCGTTCTCGATGAAATTGGCGTGGAGGTCGGAGACCTTCGCTCCCCCGCGTCGGAGGCCCTTCAGCCCCGCCTCCTGGATCAGTTGCGCGACGAAACGACCCGGAGGATTCTTGAAGACGCTGCCCACGTTGAAGGTATGGATAGGCCGAGTCTGGGAACGGCGGCCCTGCAACTCTCGAACGCGTGCGAGTATATCACCTTTGACCCCCGCTTTCAACTCGAGCTCTCCGGCGAGAACGACGCGATTTTCGAGGTTCGACTTCCGATACGAGAACCTGAGCGCGCCCCCCCCGATCCAGGCGCCTTTGCCCAGCTCGGGCTCGAAGATCCGCACCCTCCGGACGACCGCGCCGATCTCCCCCTCGCGGGTGCCGGCGTTCATCACGAGCCCGCCTCCGACCGTGCCCGGGACGCCCACCAAGGTCTCGACCCCGGTGAGGCCCCGCTCCGCGCAGTCCATCGCGAGCTGCGGCAGCCTCGCGCCCGCGCCCGCGCGTACGAGCGTGCCGCCGGGGAACTCGATGCGCTCGAAGTCTCCCTTCAGGCGCACGACGACGCCGCGGATCCCGCGGTCGAGCACGAGCAGGTTGGAGCCGCGGCCGAGCAGCATGACCGGCAACGCGTGCCGGCGCGCGAACACGTAGAGCCGGGCGAGCTGCGCCTCGTCGTGGACGGCGACGAGCGCGTCCGCCGGGCCGCCGATGTGGAACGTCGTGTGGCGCGACATCGGCTCATCCACGCGCGCGTGCGGGAAGAGCTTTCGGAAGTCCTCCGCCCACGCCGTCACAGCTCCGCCCAGCGGTGCGCCTTCGGCGGCAGCTCGAGGCTCGCGGCGCACGGCACGCGGCGGAGCGACTTCTTCTCCATGCATTCCCCGCACGCCTGGACGTGGCAGACCGAGCAGCGCCAGCCCGCCTCGCGCCGCGCGATGCAAAAGCGGCAGGCGCGGAGGCTCTCGCGGGCGGCCGCCAGCTTGTCGAGGAAGAACTTGCGCAGCTCCGGCTCGACGTGGCCCGCTTCAACCGCGACCCGCTTGCGCAGCGCCGCCGTGTCGAGCTCTCCGATGTCGGCGGGCCGTGTCGAGCGATCGTAATCCCAGTGGTCCGACCCGCCGGAGTCGTCTTTCACGCTGAAGAACCGATACTGCTCGACCGGGGTCCAGCTGAGCAAGTGGACGGCCCCGTGGTGCGGGAAGAGCAGTTGGAACCCGAACGGGCTGCCGTCCGGCTCGAGGAACAGATAGAGCGTGAACTCGGCCGACGCGAAGCAGCGCCGCGTGCGTCCGCCGACGTCCCTCGAAGCCCTTCCGCGCTCCAGCAACATCGCGGCGATTCTACAAAAACGATACACTCGCGCCATGAGAACGTCCCGCGCTTTCGGGGCCCTGCTGCTCGCGGCCGCGTGCGCCGCGCCGGCGCCGAAGACGGTCCCCGGCCAAGACGCCGCGGCCGGCATCTCGACCGAACGGATGCTGTCGGCGATCCGCGAGCTGTCCTCCGACGCCTACGAGGGCCGCGCCCCGGGAACGCGCGGCGAGCGCAAGACGGTCGCCACCCTCACGGAGCGCTTCCGGTCGCTCGGCGTCGAGCCCGGAAACCGCGACGGCACCTACGCGCAGGACGTCCCGCTCCGGGGGATCACGAGCGACGCGCGCGTGTTCTTCACCAACGGAGAGAAGACCTACACCCCGCAGCTCCCGACGGAAGCGACGGCCCTCTCGCGCCGGCCGGCAGGCACGACCGTCGAGGAGTCGGAGGTCGTGTTCGTCGGCTACGGCGTCCGCGCGCCGGAATGGAAGTGGGACGACTATAAAGGGATCGACCTCCGAGGCAAGACGCTGATCATGCTGGTCGGCGACCCCGCGGTCGCGGACCCGAAGAACCCGAGCCTCCTCGACGAGAAGACGTTCAAGGGCCGCGCGATGACCTACTACGGACGCTGGACCTACAAGTACGAGATCGCCGGAGAGCTCGGAGCGGCGGCCGCCTTCATCGTGCACGAGACGGGCCCGGCCGGCTACCCGTACGAGGTCGTGTCCGGCTCGTTCGGGCGCGAGCAGTTCGACCTGCGCCTGCCGTCGTCGGGCCCCGCGCGCGTGCAGGTCGAGGGCTGGCTCCACGTCGACACCGCCCGCAAGCTCTTCGGCCTCGGCGGCCGGGACTTCGACAAGCTCAAAGGCGCCGCCGCCCGGCGCGACTTCAGGCCCGAACCGCTCGGACTCAGCCTCAGCGCGAGGGTCGTCAACGAGACCCGCGACATCGACTCCGCCAACGTGGTCGCGAAGATCGTCGGCCGCGACCCGGATCTGCTCTCCGAGCTGGTGATCTACACGGCGCACTGGGACCACCTCGGCGTCGACGACAAGCGCGCGGGGGACAAGGTGTTCAACGGCGCCGTCGACAACGCCACCGGCCTGGCGGCGATGCTGGAGATCGCGGCCGCGTTCAAGCGCCTCCCGCGGCCTCCCCGCCGCTCGATCCTGTTCTTGGCCCCGACGGCCGAAGAGAAGGGGCTGCTCGGGGCGAAGTACTACGTGGAGCGTCCGCTCCACTCGCTGGCCAAGACCGTCGCGCTCCTGAACATGGACTCGCTGAACGTGTGGGGGCCGACCTCGGACCTCTCCTTCCTCGGTCTCGAGCACTCGACGCTCGACCGGTGGGCCGAGGCTTCGGCCGCGGAGGACGGCCGCGCGCTGCGCGGCGATCCGGAGCCCGAGAAAGGGCTCTTCTTCCGCTCCGATCACTTTCCGTTCGCGAAGGCCGGCGTGCCCGCGCTCAACATCCAGGCCGGCGTCGACGTGATGGGCGAGGTCCCCGGCTGGGGGCGCCGCAAGCGCGAGGAATACACCGCGCACGACTACCACAAGGTCTCCGACGAGCCGAAGCCCGGCTGGGACCTGCGCGGCATGGCGCAGGACGCCCGCGTGATGTTTAGGATCGGCCTCGCGGTCGCCGAGTCGGACCGCCGCCCGGAGTGGAAGTCCGGCTCGGAGTTTCGCCGCAAGTAACTTTCCCCTCTCGCCGAGGGAGGGAACTTTTTTCCCGAATTTCCGTATACATGGGCAGGAGGACATGCCCATGCCCACGAAGCCCCTGCGCCGCCTGCCGAAGAACACCGGAAAACGCTGGACCGCGGAGGAGACCCGAGCGCTCTGCCGCGCATACGACCGCGGCCGCGCGATCGGACAGCTGATGAAGGACCACCGCCGCCTGCGCGGCGGCATCGTCGCGCGGCTGCGGATGAGCGGCCGCCTGCCTTGGCCGGGCGCGGCGTGACGGAAGGCATTCTCGACGTCCGCGCTCGGATCCACCTGATCCGCGGCGAACGCGTCATGCTCGACTCCGACCTTGCCGCCCTCTACGGCGTCGAGACGAAGCGTCTCAATGAACAGGTGAAGCGGAACACGCGGCGTTTCCCGGCGGACTTCGCGTTTCGCCTGTCGAGCCGCGAAGCGGAATCTCTAAGGTCGCAGACTGCGACCTTAAAACACATGGCTCCTAAGTTAATTCAACGGAGTGACGCAGAGGTACGCAAAGGAAATTACGAAAAGGCACGCAAAGGACAGAATTATTCATG
>JACQPK010000213.1 GCA_016207565.1 Elusimicrobiota bacterium | reverse complement strand
TGATCTTCAGTCCTCTGCGTGCCTTTCCGTCACTTTCCTTTGCGTACCTCTGCGTTACTCCGTTCCCAGGGCACCGGGGAAACTTGGAGTTCCGGATGATTGACATCGGCGAACGCCGGCCTTACACTCAACGCGTGGCGCCGTCGATCCTCCTCCTCCTCGCGCTGGCCGCGCACGCCGACGAGTACACCGACAGCGATTACGCCGTGAAGAACGCGAAGCACTCGAGCGTGAAAGAGATCAAGCGCGCGCTGCAGCAGCCGGGGCCTGCCTTCGGGCCGGCGGGCACCGACGCGGGCTTCGAGGACCGGCTGAAGCGGCTCGACGACGCGGTCGCGTTGCTCGGGCCGAAGCTCGACCGGCTCGAGCGGCTCGCCACCGACTACGCCCTGCAAGAGGATCTCGCGCCGTTCGCGCAGGAGCGCAACCGCCTGCGCCGGGAGGTCGCCGAGGCCGGGGCCGCGTTCGCCAACGATCTCGAGGAGTTCGAGACCCTGCGCATGGGCCGCGTGTTCGGCACCCTGGAGTCGATGACCCATCCCCGAGGGCCCAAAGACCCGCCGATGAAGGACTTCCTCGTCGCGCTGAAGATCAACCAGGCCGGCCGGCCGCACCGCGACGCGAAGGTCCGCGTGCGCGAGGCGCTCGCGCTGGAGGAGGAGGCGTATCGCGCGGCGCAGGACGCGCTCGCGCGGCGGCGCGCCCGGGAGGCGCGGCGGCGGAGGTGGACCGCCTGGGCGGGCTTGGCGGCCGCATTGCTCCTGACGGGCGCCGCCGCGCTCCGCCTCCGGCGCCGTCCGAGGAAGGGCCTGGCGCCGGCGGCCGGCTCGGTCGTGGCCGGGACTTACCGGCTCGACCGGGTGCACGGGGCGAACCCCACCGGGATCCTCTTCGAGGCCACCGACCTCGTCTTAAAGAGGAAGGTGACGGTGAAGCAGCTCTTTCCCGAGCTCAAGGCCAGCCGGCGCGACCTCCAACGCTTCCTGTCGGAGGCCCGGCTCGTCGCCGGCCTCAAGCATCCGAACATCGTGGAGGTGTTCGCGATCGTCGACGACGCCGCCGACCTCCACATCGTCTGCGAGCTCCCGCCGGGCAAGCCGCTGGACGCGATCCTCGAACGAGGGCCCCTGGCCCTGACTCAGACCGCGAGCCTGCTCCGTCAGGTCGGCGCCGCGCTGGACTACGCCCACCGGCAGGCGGTGATCCACCGCGACCTCAAGCCGGCCCACGTGATGGTCTCGCCGGAAGGCGGAGCGAAGGTCACGGATTTCGGACTGGCGTATCAGGCCGATCTGACGCTGGCTAGGCTCACGAAGCTCGTCGTCGCGCCGTCGGCCTACATGGCGCCCGAGCAGGAGCTCGGCGCTCCCTCCCGCGCCTCGGACCTCTTCTCCCTCGGCGCCCTGGCCTACGCGATGCTCACCGGCCGCGCGCCGTTCACGGGCCCGGACAGCCTCGGACAGAAGCGGCTCGGAAATTTCCCTCCGCCGTCTCGCGCGCTCAACGGGCTGCCGGAGTCCCTCGACCCGGTCCTCGCGCGCGCGCTCCACCCCGACCCGAGGGCGAGGTTCTCGACGGGCGCCGAGCTCGCGGACGCCCTCGCCGTCTTCGAGAAAACCTAGAGCCCGCGCCGCGGCACGCGAAAAGCGACGCTTTCGGCGTCGTAATTTCTTGCAGGAATTATCCGCTGGGACCCTCCCGCCGCATCCGGCATGCTACCCACGACAGGGGGTGAGCATGAAGAGGAAACTGTGGGCGGCGGTGGTGTGGGTGGGAATGTCGGGCCTCGGCGGCGCTCAGGACTTCGAGATTCCGAACCACGTCGCCCAGACCGCGGGCCAGTTCAAGAAGGACCGGGAGCACCGCGAGTACATGAACGCCGTGTACGCGCGGAAGGCGCGCGAAACGCAGGTCGCCGAGGCGCGCAAGTGCGGACTGCCGGACCCCGAGAAGGCGACGGAAGAGGAGGTCGGGCGTTGCCAGAAGATCTGGGGGCTCGGCCTGGACCCGGTCACCGCGTCGCGCTGGGAGGTGCTGTCGGCGGAGCGCCGGCGGGCGGAGGCGGAGTCGGCGCAGTACCGCCAGACCCGCGCGGTGAACCTCGGCATGGACCCGAGCAGCAGCTACGAGGAACTCTTCGACAAGGTGCGGCGGACGTATATCCTCGCGCTCAACTCCGTCGGCGCCGAGCTCGCCGAGGACACGCCGATGCCGGCCGTCCGCCCGCACCTCACCGACGAGCGCAGGGCTGCCGTCGCGAAGAAGCTCGGCTGGGGCACGATCGCGCACACCGTGGTGTGGGATCGCCTGATCGTCGAGATCGCCCGCAAGGGCCTGCCGAAGTAAGGGTCGATTCGGGAGGCCCCCCGCGGCCGGCGGGGGGCCTCCGCGTTTCTAGCGCCAGAGCCTCGAGTGCAGGCTGAGCTCGATTCCGACCCAGGCGAGCGTCACGACGGACATCGCCGCGACGCTCAGGTTGTGGAACTTCTCCTTGGCCGTCACGCTGACGCAGGAGCCGCGGGCGAGGCACTCCCGGCGGTACACGTGCTCGCGGCGCAGCGCGGCGAGGCTGAGGGCGGCGGTGACCCCCGCGGCGAGCAGCAGCGGGAGGTGCAGCGGTCCGCGGTCCAGCCAGAAGGCCCCGCCCACGAGGAGCGCCGCCGCGCTCGAGCCGAGCGACGTCGCGGCGACCGCGGCGATCGGCACCCCGAGGCAGCCGGCCCCGAGAATCGCGAGCACGAGCCCCGCCAGGCTCACGGGCCGGCTCCCGGCGAGCGGCGCCGGGTCCGACGGCGCGCCCGCCGCCCCCGCCTCCCGCTTGAGGCGGTAGCCGACGTTCGGCTCACGGAAGCCCTTGAGCGTGAGCGTCTCCGCCACGACGCCGGGATAGTCCGTCGCGACAGCCTGATACACCCGGTCGGAGACGAGGACCTCCCCGGCCCTCGCCTGCGACTGCAGGCGGGCCGCAAGATTCACCACGTCCCCGATGGCGGTATAGTCCTTCGCGTCGGTCGAGCCGAGCCGTCCGACTCGCGCAAAGCCGGTCGCGACGCCGACCGTCGCCCGCATTCCGACGCCCAGTTTCTCGGACAAAGACGGCAGCTTCTCCTGAAGCTCGAGCGCCGCCCGCACCGCCGCCTTCGCGTGGTCGGGCGTCTTGATGGGCAGGTTGAAGAAGGCCATAACGCAGTCGCCCACGTACTTGTCGATGAAGGCCCCGTGGCTCGTCAGAATCCCCGAGGCGAACCTGAGGTACTGGTCCACGAGCTCGTAGGTCGGCTCCGCCCCAAGGCGGTTCGTCATCTCGGTAAAGGAGGAGAGGTCCGCGAAGAGCATGGTGAGCTCGACGAGCCGGCCCTCCTCGAGGTGCGCGTTGCAGCGCGTGCAGCAGTTCGGATTGCGCGAGCTGCGGCCGATCCCGGCGACCTGCAGGATCGTGCCGAGGGCGCCCGAGAGAGGCAGGCCGCAGACCACGCATTGCGGAGCCATTCGAGGCCCCAGTGTAGCCGCGCGCGAACAAGTTTCAAGTGCCCAAAAATTGCTAAAATAGCGTCTCACGGCGCGTTCGTCTAGCGGCCTAGGACGCTGCCCTCTCAAGGCAGAGATCACGGGTTCAAATCCCGTACGCGCCACCACTCTCGGCAGAATGACCAAGAGACCGCGGACGCTCGCGGTCTCTTGGCTTTCCGACTCCCGAGCTCTCTTGGCCGCGGCTAGGAAGGAGGAGGCCTCAGATGCTCGATGACGACGCGTCTCAATCCTGGTTCTCGGGAACCGCAACCATGCCGGAACCCCAACGCCTGCCCGCCCGCGAGCGCCTGGCGATCACGCAACTGCTACCCGGCGCCGATCGTTCGCCTTCCCATCGCCCGGGGAGTTCCTCGTCGGGGCCCCGCCGCAGCCGAGACCAAAGGACCCATCCTCTTCCGGATCCAATGACGGCCTGGGCTGGGCCCTTCGACCCTGCGCGACGGAGCCCGCTCGCCCTACAATAGCGATACGAGTCGGATCCGGCGCGACCGTGGAGAATCCCATGGCTGTGACCGATACCGCTGGGCTTGCAGGTTCGACGCCAGAACACTCGCCCTTCCGGACGAGAATCGCCGCGAGCCAGAGCGAAGGACTCTCGTCGGGCTCTCCTCCGCGCTCCCAGACTTGGAATCGAGCGAGGTGCTGAGCATGACCATCAGAGTGAGCGCTTTCTCGGCTGCTGTCGCGCTATTCACCTTCGTAGCGAGGCCGCCCGCCGTGTCCGCGTCCGCCCGGTCTTTTCCGCGCGTCGCGGTGGTGCCGACCATCACACCGATAGTCGGCTCGGTCTCTTCCGCGTTTGCCGGGCCGGTCTCCGGAGTCCTCCAGCCGGCCACCGTCACGGGATCCGGCGCGCTCGCCGTTGTCGCGTCGCCCGCAAAGGCTGCACCGCTCGCCTTGGCCCGGACCCCGGTCGCTTCGGCCGGGATCGTCGCGGCGAGCGCTCCCTCGACGATTGCAGACGGGAAGACCCCGTTGGCGTCCGCGGCCCAGGGCGGTGGAGGGGCACCTGATTCCGCGCAGACCACGCCGCCCGAGGGTGAAGGGCGTGATTCCATCCCCAGGGGGCGGCTGACTGCGCGCGCTGCCGAGCTTGTACGAAAGCTGGAGAGAACCAAGGGCGTCGTTTCCATCGAGGTCATCCCGTTGACGTACGGGCTTGACCAAGACGGGGACCCCGAGGACAGCGGCCGCCGGATCCTCCAAGTCAATTTCGACGACCCTGCCTCGCTGCGCGCCGCGCGACTGCCTCGGTTCACCGCATTGACCAGATTTTTCACCGGTTACTCCGTCAAGGCGGTGCTCGAGCCGGCGGCCGCCAAGCGCGAGCAGGAGCAGCGCGACCAGTCCTATCGGCATGCCTACGAAGGGATGCCCGGTGTTGCTTCGATCGAGATATTCCCGGAACTTTCCATCGAAGACCAATCCGGGGTCACGGAAACAGGCAACCGCATCGTCACGGTGATGTTCGAGAGCAGCGAGGCCCTCCGCAAGGCCCAAGCGACCGGCCGGATCCCGTTGCGGACTCCGTTCAGCGGTTTTTTCACGGGCTACATCATCGAGGCCCGCGTCCAGGGACAGTAGGCGCGTCGCTGATCTGACGACGTCAAGGGTCGGCTCGAAGGCCTTGGGATCCTCGTCGAACATCCTGAGGACGTCCGACGCGCCGACGCCCGTCTCGTAGAGGAGCTTGAGCTGGCCGTCGCCGGTCATGCGGCGCTGCTCGTCCCAGCGCACGCCGAACTCGACGGGGTGCAGGTCGCGCGCGGCTACCAGCAGTTGCGCGAGGACCGCGAGCGGGCGGAGCCTCGCGCAGTCGGTGACCCGCTAATGCCCGCGGCCCGTCACGCTGCGCGCGAACGCGTACACGATCGTCTGAGCGAGGGCGCCGAGGGCGATCGCGGGGCCATAGTCCCCGTGCGCCAGGCCGGCGATCGCGCCGCACGCCGCGATCAAGGCGGCCAGCGCCGCCGGGATCACGACCAGGGGGACCCCCGGCAGCCGCCCGAGAGCCTGCGACAGCGCGTACGCGATCCCCGAGGCGCCGAGGAACATCCCCAGGAGGTCCGGCCGGCCCGCCGCCGCGAGGCCGACGGCCGGCAGGAGCGTGGTCGCGAAGGCGATCGAGCGCATCGCGCGAGGCGCCGTGCGGACGGCGTCGCGGAAGTACAGTTGCATCGCGTGCGCTCCGGCGAGGAGCGCCGCCGCGGGGAGCCACTGCCCGTCGGCCGGCGCGGCGCCGAGGAGCGCGAACGCGGCCAATGGGAGCACGGAGTCTCCGCGCTCGAGCTCGAGAGGGGCGGGCGGCGCGCTCCGCGGCTCGCGCAGCGCGCCGGTCCACCGCAGAAGCGACGCTCGCCTTCCGGCGGAGGACCCGCGCCCGCGCACCTCGGGGTCCGAGCCCGCGTCGAAGACCGCCGGGTCGGGCCGCGGCCCATCGGAGGAGACCCGGTCGACCCTGACCTGGAGCTCGTCGGCAGCGGAGCGGAGGAGGGCCGCGACGCCGGACTGCTCGTGCCCGAACCGCCTTTCGTCTCGTCGGACGTCGTCGACCAGGGCCTGAGCGCCGGAGGGGTCCTTCTCGGCGAACGCCAGTCCGGCGGCGGCCCGGAGCAGCGCCGTCTGGGCGAACGGGGATTGGCGCGAGTAGCTCTCGGGAGCGATAAGGATGCGCTCGAGGGCCTGCTCGAGGCGCGCGCGATCCGGCCCCGCCCGCCTCAGCTCGAGCCCGCGCAGCATCGGCAGACTCAAGAGAGGCGCCAGTTGGGGATTCGTCGCGAAGGCGTGCGTGAGCGCGACGTTCCAGGCTCCGGCCGACGGCGCGACCGTGCGGCCGTGCGCGACGTGAGGGAACAAGGTCAGGACCGCGGCGATCGACAGGGGCTTCATCGTTTCCTCCGAGTCATGCGCTGAGTATGGCTCGGCGACCGCGGCCAGGCCTGGGGCGGGCGGGGGTGCCGGCCGGTCCTTTGGCTCCGGAAGCGGCGAGTGCAGTCCGGCCCGTCTGCGGCCGCGGAGGTTCTTCCGGTATATAATCCACGGATGGGCCATCTTGGCTTGGAGTTGGCGATCGCCCTGCGTTGGGGCACCGGGTTTATGTGGCTCGGCGCGGCGGTCAGCGCCGGGCCATCGCCGACCCTCGCCGCCTGTCTCGTCCTGGCCGGTATCGCGTCGTTCATCGTCGGGTGGGACCTCAAGAAGCGTTTCGCCGGCGCTCCGGCGACGTGGGTCACGCGGGTGGTCGAGCTGGGGTTGGCGGGCGCCTTCGTCGCGGCGCTGGGGATGTACGCGATCGTGGTCCGGTTCCGGATCATCGAGCGGGCGCGGCAAACCGAGGCGCGAGATTCGATCCGCGCCTTGCGCGAGTCCCAACTGCGCTACCACGCGCGCCGGGGCAAGTACGTGACGGATGCCGCGTCGCTGGCCAAGCTCGACGTCGTGCTCCCGGCTGGCCGGTCCTTCCGGCTCGAGTCGCTCGGCCCCGGGGCCGGCGCCGGCTGCGACGGAGGACGGAGCGGTTACCGCGTCACGTTCCGCCGCGCCGAAGGGGTCGCCACGCGCTGGGGCCGCTATGCCGTCGTCTACGATAGCTGCGAAGACCGGATCACCTATCCCGACTGCCCCAAGTGCCTCGAGGATTTCGACTACGACTGACGAACCAGGATGGATGGCGCGCGTCGCGGCGGCGGCGCAGGCGCTACAGGAGCCCCTCCCGCCGGACGCTCCCGCCGCCCGGCGCGCGCTCGCTCGAGTGTATCGCCACCGCAACGTCCTGTCGTTCGCGGCCGGCTTCGCGGTCGACCTCCTGACGCTCGACCGGATCGACGCCTGGCTCGACCTCGCCACCCAGGGCCTCTACCTCGCCGGCGTCACCGCGTTGGTCCTGCTCCAGGCGGCCGAGGAGGAGGGCCGCTGGAAGCCCGAGGGGCGGTTCGCCGGGGCGTGGCCCTACGCGACGGAGGCCCTACACTTCTTCTACGGCGGGCTGCTCAGCGCGTACGTCATTTTCTACAACAAGAGCGGGACGCTGTCGCACTCCGGCATCTTCGTCGCCTCCGTCGCCGCGTTGATGGTGGCCAACGAGATGCCGCAGGTACGCAGCGGCGGCACGCGCCTGCGGCTCGGCCTCCATTCCTTCTGCGTGGCGTCTTACCTGAACTACCTGCTGCCGGTCCTGATCGGCCGCATGGGGACCTGGGTGTTCGTCCTGGCGTTGGCCTTGGCGGGCCTGATGAGCTGGGCGCTCGTCCGGAGGCTCGCCGCGCCCGACGGGGGTCCCGGCCGGACCCGGCTCGAGCTCGCCTGGCCCCCGGCCGCGGTCCTCGTCCTGCTCGCCGCGGCCTACGGCTTGCGCTGGATCCCCCCCGTGCCGCTGTCTTTGAAATACGCCGGGATCTTCCACGCCGTCGAGCGCGACGGCGAGAAGTTCAGGCTCCGCTACCGGCGCCCGCCTTGGTACCGGTTTTGGGCCGGCGACGATCGCCGGTTCCTGGCCCGCGACGGGGATCGACTGCACTGCTTCGTGCGCGTCTTCGCGCCGACTCGCTTCACCCACAACGTGTTCCTGCATTGGATGCGCTTCGACCCCGCCTCGCGCACCTACCGCACGTCCGACCGCATCGCGCTGCCCATCGTCGGAGGGCGGGACGAGGGGTTTCGCGGCTTCGCCACGAAGGCGAACTTCGTCGAGGGGCGCTGGCGCGTGGCCGTGGAGACGGAGGAAGGCCGCGTCATCGGCGAGCGAGGCTTCGTCGTCCTGCGGGATGAGGGTCAGGAGCCGCCGGACTGGAAAGAGCGATCGATGTAGCTACTTTCCCAGCCGGGTCTTCGCGACCATGCCGAAAACGCTGAGGAGGTTTCCGGCGGGATCGCGGAAGATGCAGGAGACGCCGACCTGCGGGCCGGCCTCGAAGACGACCTTCGGCTCGTCGACCTTCACGCCGCGCTCCACGAGGGCCTCGCGGGCCTCGATCGGATCGGCCGCGTCGAACACGACCTCGGCCGCTCCGGGACCGGTCTTCCCCTCGGCCTCGTGATGCAAGGCGAGTTTGAGCCCTCCCTTGAGGTCGAACTCGGACCAGTGCGGGTCGATCCGGCCCTTGAGGCCGAGCGTATCTCGGTAGAAGGCGATCGTCTTCTCCATGAGCGCTTCTTTCACGAAGAAGATCACGTATCCGACGGAATCCAGAGACAACGGACGGGACTGGGTAGCGGGCATAGGAGCCTCCTCGCCGGGTCCGGGCACGTTAGCAAACCGCGGAGCGGACGACAATCACGCGAGACGGCCGAGCGCGAATTACCAAGCGGTCAGGACCGCGAACGAAAAGAAAGTGCTTTGCGTCTTGAAAACACTTGGCCCCGCTATCACGCGCGGTCCGAAGAAGTGCCGCACATCGAGTCTCGGTCGAAATAGTCGCGCGGGAAAGAACTCGATCCCGCCCCCGACGATCGGAACGACCGTCGTGATCGAGCTGTTGCCGGATTCCGTCGGCAGCGCTCGGCCATTCAGGTCGCGGGAAATGGACTCGTGCTGGGCATTGAGCACACTGAAGCCTGCGCCGAGAAAGGGGGATATTTTCGAGGGATAGAAGAGATTCTTCTTGACCCAAGTCGGCGCGAAAAATCGAGCCCGTCTCCGATCGATGACTTCCTGGCGCGTCGGAGGGAATCCGACGTGCACATATTGGTGCATGTCGACGTCCGACGAACTCCGCCAGGTCGCCCGGCTGCATCGGCGGGCGCTTCCGCTTGGGCTCCCACCAGGTCGAGTACAGCTTCCCAGAAGATTGCAGGTCGCCGATTCCATGGATCTCCAGCGTGCCTTTGTGAACGCCCGAGGCATTGTATATCCGGTACATATCCCGCTCGTGGACCTGCTGCATCGTCCCCTTGTCGATCAGCGCGCGAGAGCCCTGCACGGCGCTGACCTGAGCGCGATACTTCTGAGCGAAGATAGCCTCTTGGTCGAGACTTCCCGCGATCCGCTCGGCGATCGAAGGCTGTCTCGTGCGCTCCAGGCGAACCACATCGTCCGGTGTGAACTCGTGCCTTCCGGTCGCGGAAGCCGAGTAATACCAAAACGGTCCCGACTTCGTCAGGAGCGTTCCGACATTCACGGCTGATTCGTCCGCGCCGGCGTACACGTCGTTACCCACGATGAGCGCGCGGTCGCTTTGAAGGACAATCCGCGTGGTTTGCCCTTCGACGTAAGACTCGAGGATCTTCAGCTGGGCTTGGCCGGTCGTCTGCGGAGGCAACTCGAGCGGCCGGCCGGCTTCGAAAGTCCGAGTCCCCGTCGAGGGTTGGACGGGAGGGTCGATGGGTGGCTCCGCCGTTGGGGCCGGTTGCGCGAAGGCCACCTGGATCGCGAGCTCCAAGAAGGCTACGACGCTGACGATCGCCGACGGCAGGCGCACGGACGTTAGCGTATCGGGGGCCCACCGACCTGTCAAGTTACGGCTAGGCCCCAAATCCTCAGTCACGTCGGGAGCCTCGTCGGTACACTTTTCACCTGCCTGGTGACAATGTCGTTATCCCTCCTCTGCGTCCCTTTTCGTTACTTTCCTCTGCGTGCCTCTGCGA
>JACQPK010000212.1 GCA_016207565.1 Elusimicrobiota bacterium | reverse complement strand
GCGGCGCAAGCCCTGACCTACCTCCGTTTGAGTGGGAAGCAGCTTTGCCTCCTGCTCAACTTCAACACGGCTCACCTACGGGATGGCATACAGCGGATCGTCAACCGTCTTTGATCTTCAGTCCTCTGCGTGCCTTTCCGTCACTTTCCTTTGCGTACCTCTGCGTTACTCCGTTCCCAGGGCACCGGGGAAACTTGGAGGGACGGAAAGGGCCTGCGCCGCCGGCGGGCCGATAGGCCCAGGCGCGGACCCGGGGCGCCGGCTACCCTGAGGCATCGCCCCGGCTCGATAGGAGCTTTCATGTCGCGCCGGTCCCTGGCCGCCCCCGTCGCCGCTCTGGCGCTCGCCGTCGTCGTCCGCGCCGCGTCCGCGGGCCGGATCCCCAACGGGATCCCCAGCCGCGACGTCCCCGCGGTCGTCGAGCTCGAAATCGAGGACCGGTTCCGGTGCACGGGGACGGTCGTGGGCCCCGATACCGTCTTAACGGCGGCCCACTGCCTCCTCGAGTCCGATCCGCATGCGCCCGACATCGACGTCCTCTTCGTCGACGGGACGAAGCGCAGAGCCGTGCGCTCGCTGTCGCATCCGCGATATGACGCCGCGGAAAAAGAACGCGTCAACGACGTCGTCTTGGGGGCCGGAGCCTGGGCCGAGCTCTCGCCCGCCGAGCGAGAGCGCGTCCGCGCGGCCGCGCTCTCCAACATGGCCGACGCGTCGCACGACCTCGCGGTCATGCTCCTCGACGGCCAAGCGCCGGCGGAGGCCCGGCTTCCCGTGAAGCTCCTGGGCTCCTCGGCCGAGCACCAGGGCCGGGCCGTCACGGTCATGGGTTACGGCCAGAACGACCTCACGGCTTGGTTCATGGACGGAAGCGGAGCGCGGCGCTCCGGGACCAACGTCGTTCGAGCCGTCTGGGAGGGGCTCCTGTTGACGGCGGGCATGCCCCGCGACCGCGTGTACCGGTGGGGAGGCCTGGCCACCCGCCCGGACGGGGGCGAGGCGGGCATCGGCCACGGCGACTCGGGCGGGCCGATGCTCGATGCGCACGGCGTCGTGGGCGTCAATGTCGCGTTCGTCACCGCCGCCGCCCAGTTCGAGGCCATCGACGAAGCCCTGGGACCGGAGGGCGCGGAGCTGGTCCGTCTGACCCGCGGAGGCGAGCGGATGCTGAACGTCACGGCGTCGCTCTCCGACCCGGCGAACGCGGCGTTCCTGCGCCTCGCCGTGGCGCACGGCTACCGCGTGGACTTCTGGACGCCGCCCCCGGCGAAGACGAGCCCGGTCTCGCCGGCCTCGGAGAGCCTCGAGCGGCTCCGCTCGGGCGTCCCGCTCGACTAGGCTCGTAGACAAGCGCCGTCCGCCCCTGCTACCTTGACGGGAAATGCCCCCCATCCTCATCGGGTGCCACGAGCTCGCGAAGTCGCACGGGCCCCACTCGCTCTTCGAGGGCCTATCCTTCGGCCTGTTCGAAGGCGAGCGGACGGGGCTCATCGGCCCCAACGGCGCCGGGAAGTCCACCCTTTTGCGCATCCTCGCGGGGCTCGAGACTCCCGACGCGGGGACGGTGAGCGTGAGGCGCGGCATCCGGATCGGCTATCTCGGCCAGCGCGACGACCTGCTCGAGGACGACCCCGCCGAGGCGGAGCGCCTCATCGAGGAAGGCGCCGCCTGGGCGGGCCTCCCCGAGCTGCGGGCCCCGGCGCTCTCGGGCGGCTGGCGCAAGCGCCTCGCGATCGTGCGCGAGGCGATGAAGAAGCCGGACCTCCTCCTGCTGGACGAGCCGACGAACCATCTCGACCTGAGCGGGGTGCTCTGGCTCGAAGGGCTGCTGTCGCGCCTGGACTTCTCCTACCTCGTCGTGACCCACGATCGCAGGTTCCTCGAGCGCGTCACCAACCGGGTCATCGAGCTCAACCGGCGCTATCCCGAGGGCCACTTCTCGTCGCCGGGGAACTACTCCGACTTCCTGGAGCGCCGGGAGGCGTATTTTGCCGCCCGTGAGGCGCGCGAGGAGTCTCTGCGCAACACCGTGAGGGGCGAGATCGCGTGGCTTCGCCGCAAGCCGGGGGCGCAGATGAAGAAGGGCCAGGCGCGGGTGGACCGCGCGGGCGAGCTGATCTCCGAGCTCGGCGAGCTCTCCTCGCGCAACGCGGCCGGCCGGACGGCCGAGATCGACTTCACCGCCGGCGGCAAGGAAAGCGCCCGCCTCATCGAGCTCTTCGGCGTCGACAAGACGCTCGGCGGGCGCGCGCTCTTTCGCGGCCTGGACCTGCGCCTCGGCCCGGGCGACAAGCTCGGCCTCTTGGGAGAGAACGGGAGCGGCAAGACCACGCTGCTGCGCCTCCTGGCCGGCGAGAGCTCCCCGGACGCCGGGAGCGTCCGCCGCGCGGACGGGCTGCGCGTGGTCACCTTCGACCAGGAGCGCGCGCAACTCGATCCTTCCTGGACGCTCAAGCGCGCGCTCTGCCCGGCGGGCGAGCACGTCGAGTTTCGAGGCAAACGCATCCACGTCTACGGCTGGGCCGCGCGGTTCCTCTTCCGGGAAGGCCAGCTCGCGATGCCGCTCCGCCGGCTCTCGGGCGGCGAGCAGTCGCGGGCGCTGATCGCGCGGCTGATGCTCGCGCCCGCCGATCTGCTGCTGCTGGATGAGCCGACGAACGATCTCGACGTCGCGTCGCTCGAGGTGCTCGAGAGCTCGATGACGGACTTCCCGGGCGCCCTCGTCCTGGTCACGCACGACCGCTGGCTCCTCGACCGCGTGAGCCGGGAACTCCTCGCGCTCGACGGCAAAGGCGGCGCCCGGTTCTACGCCGACCTGTCGCAGTGGGAGGCGGCGCAGTCGAGGACCGAGACGCCCGCGGCCGTGCCGGCGGCGGCCCTCCCCGTGCGCGAGAGGCTCACCGAGAAGGAGTACCGCGAGCTCAAGAACATGGACGCCGCCATCGAGCGCGCCGAGCGCGACGTCGCCGCCGCGCGGGCGGCTCTGGAGGACCCCTCGATCGCCTCCGACGCCGGCGAGCTCGCCAAGCGCCACGCGGCCCTGGAGGAGGCGCAGCAGAGAGTCGACGTGCTGTTCGCCCGCTGGGCCGAGCTCGACGCGAAACGCTGACCCCGCCGCCGAATCCTTTCCCCGCCCTCGGCATCTAAAGGGTAGGAGGCGTTATGGCCAAGATGCTGGTCGCGGCGGCGCTGGGCGCGACGTTCGGCTACCTGTGGTACCGGGTGGTCGGCTGCTCCGGCGGCGGCTGTCCGTTGACGTCCAACCCCTACATCAGCGCCGGCTATGGGGCGTTCTTAGGCCTCCTGCTGGCCGGCGGGGCGCGGTGAGCGGAGGCTCAGCGAAAGCCCTCGCGAACGACTGGAGAGCCGAGCGTCTTGGCGGCGGCGGCCGTCCCCGCGGTCACGGCCGCCATGATGAGCGACAGCCGGACGAAGGCCTTGCGGCGCTCGAAGCGCTCGTCGATGAACCCGGCGGTCGCGTACACCCATACGGCCACCCCGAGCCACAGGAGACCGCGGTTGAGCTGCAGGGCCCACAGCCGTCCGGACACGAGCAGCCAAGGCGCGAGCAGGTAGAGCGCCGCCAACGGCAGCAGCCCGAATCGAAGGAAATGCGCGGCGACCAGCCAGCAGGCCGGGAAGGCGACCAGCACGCGCGGGTTCAGGAGCACGTCACGACCATAAGCAACGAAAGGGCCGCCCGGCTTGTTACAATCGACGCCAAGTGAAAGACCCGGTCTGCGGCATGGACGTCGACCCGCACGCGGCGCGCGGCGGCTCCCACGCGCACGCCGGCCGCACGTACCACTTCTGCAACCCGCGCTGCCGCGAGCGCTTCGCCGCCGAGCCGCAGAAGTATCTCGGCGCGCCCGGCGCCCCGGAGGCGGCCCCTCCAGGAACGACGTGGATCTGCCCGATGGACCCCGAGGTCCGCCAGGAGGAGCCGGGCGCCTGCCCGATATGCGGCATGGCGCTCGAGCCCGAGCTGCCCGCCGCGGAGGCGCCCCAGGACCCCGAGCTGCGCGGGTGGAGCCGGCGATTCTGGGCCAGCCTGCTTCTGACGGTCCCGCTCGCCGCCGCCGCGATGGCGGCGATGGCGCCGGGCCGCGGCGAGCTCGCGCCCGCCTGGCTCCAGGCGCTGCTCGCGACCCCGGTCGTGCTCTGGGGCGCCTTCCCGTTCTTCGAGCGGGGCTGGGCCTCGATCCGCAACCGCCGGCTGAACATGTTCACGCTCCTGGCGATGGGCATCGGGACCGCGTACCTCGACAGCCTGGTCGCCACGCTGGCGCCGGGGCTCCTGCCGGCCCCGGAGCACGGGCACGGCGCGCCCGCGCTCTACTTCGAGGCGGCGGCCGTCATCACGACGCTCGCGCTCCTCGGGCAGGTCCTCGAGCTGAAGGCGCGCCACAAGACGAGCGGCGCGATCCGGGCGCTGCTCGGCCTCTCGCCCAAGACGGCGCGTCGGCACGCCGACGGGCGCGAGGAGGAGATTCCCCTCGCCGAGGTGCGCGCGGGCGACCGGCTCCGCATCCGCCCCGGCGAGAAGATCCCGGTCGACGGCGTCGTGCTCGAGGGCGCGAGCGCGGTCGACGAGTCGATGCTGACCGGCGAGCCGCTCCCGGTCGAAAAGACCGCCGGCGCCAAGGCGATCGCCGGAACGGTCAACGGCAGCGGCTCCTTCATCCTGCGCGCCGAGGCGGTCGGCGCCCATACCGTGCTCGCGCAGATCGTCCGGCTCGTGGCGCAGGCGCAGCGCAGCCGGGCGCCGATCCAGCGGCTGGCGGACTCGGTCTCGGCTTGGTTCGTCCCGGCCGTGATCGCGGTCGCCGCGGCGGCCTTCGCGGCCTGGGCGTGGCGCGGAGAGCCCGCGCAGGGCCTGATGAACGCGGTGGCGGTGCTCATCATCGCCTGCCCGTGCGCGCTCGGCCTCGCGACGCCGATGTCGGTGATGGTGGCCGCGGGGCGCGGCGCGACGGCGGGCGTGCTGGTGAAGAACGCCGCGGCCCTCGAGCGGCTGCGCGCCGCCGACACGCTGGTCGTCGTCAAGACCGGCACGCTGTCCGAGGGGCGGCCCCGTCTCGACGCGGTGCGTGCGGCGCCGGGCCAAGTCGAGGCGGAGCTGCTGCGCCTGGCCGCGAGCCTCGAG
>JACQPK010000211.1 GCA_016207565.1 Elusimicrobiota bacterium | reverse complement strand
CGTCGGGATCGTCTCGCCCGTGATCTTCGTCGTCCAGCCGGCCCAGTAGCGGAAGTTCTCGATCGCCATGGGGAGGTCCGCCGAGCGGGCCTCCTTCACCGGCTTGCCGTTGTTGAGCGTCTCGAGCGCCGCGAGCTCGTCGATGTGCTTCTCGAGGACGTCCGCGACGCGCCAGAGGATCTTCCCGCGCTCGGCGGGGTTCATCTTCGACCACGGGCCGTTCTCGAACGCCTCGCGCGCCGCGCCGACGGCCGCGTCGACGTCCTCCGCGCCGGCCTCGCAGACCTCGGCCAAGGTCTCGCCGGAGGCCGGGTTGAGGGCCTTGAAGGTCTTGCCGCCTCTCGCGTCGACCCATTTGCCTCCCAGGTAGAGCTTCTTGGCGCCCCCGGAGAGGAATTTTTGCACGGCGGGATCGATGGCAAGGGTCTCGGTCGTCATGGCCGGATTATACCGTTTATAGCTTCGCGGCGTCGACGACGAGCCTTCTCGCGTCGTCGTCTTGGTCGGGGTCGTAGTAGCCGCGGATGCGCCCGTCCGGCGCCACGAGCACGAGGCGGTTGGAGTGGATGAGCGGACCGTCCTCGGCGCCTCGGCCGCTCAGGCCGAGCTTGAGCCCCTGGGCGAAGCGCTCGACCTCGCCGGGCTTGCCGATCATGAAGGCCCAATCGGCGCCTTGCGCCCTCGCGAAGCGCGCCAGATCGGCCGGCGTGTCGTTCGGATCGACGGAGACGCTCGCCATCGCGAGGCCGGCGGGGAGCTTAGGGCGGAGCTCCTTCATGCGCGTGACGATGAGCGGGCACTCGTCGTGGCAGCGCGCGAAGATGAAGGAGGCCACCCACGGCTTGCCGGCGAAGTCGGCGAGCCGCCGTTTCGTCCCGTGCTGGTCGACGAACGCGAAGTCGGGCACCGAGCCGTACTCGGCGGCCCCGACCCGGGGCTCGGCGGCCCCGACCCGGGGCTCGGCGGCCCCGACCCGGGGCTCGGCGGTGTCGGCGCCCGGGCGCCGGACCTCCTGGCGGAAGGCGAGCACGCCGATGAGCATCATCCCGGCGACCGCGACGCCGATGATCCGCGAGAGCCTCACTTCTCAACGACCTCCACTTCGGCGAACCGGCCCGTGAACGCGGGGGAGCCCTTCGAGTTCAGGCGGGGCGAGTGCTTGGCCGCGAAGGCCGCGGCGATGTCGACTAGGTCCTCGCGCGAGGCGGCGTCGGACTGCGCCACGTAGTCGAAGTAGACGTCCTTGGCCGCGGCGAAGAGCTCGTCTTTCGTCGGCCGGCGGTTGCCCATCAGATGCCCCGCGAGCGCGTCGTAGAGGGTGTCCGGATGCGCGAGTCCGACGTAGAGCACCTCGGGATTGAGCTTGGCGTCGAAGGTGACGAATTCGTAGACGCCGGGGGTCCGCGGGGCGTGGGGGCCGAGCGCGTCCGGCTTGAACCGGAAGCAACGCTCGGACATCGTGATCGTGAAGGTTTTCTTGTTCATTTTTTCTCGGCGACGAACTTACCGGTCTGCGCGTCGATATAGTATATCGAACGCCCGACCGAGACTTCCCAGAGCAGGGTCTTCTTCCAAAGATCGGGCGAGGTGAGCGGCGACGACTTGAACTGGAACAGCCGCATCGGCGCCCGCCGCGTGTAGTAGCGGCCCATGCCTTCGTTGAGGAGGGCGCTCCGCTCGGCGAGCAGACCGTCCACCACCACGTCGCTGTCGATGCCGGGCGTCCCCTCGGGCAGTTGCCGGTGCTGCTTCAGGCTCACGGGGATGTAGCCGCTCTGACCCTGGCCCACCTCGCCGTTGCAGGCGAACACGGTCTCGATGGCCTTGGTGCGCGGCCAGTAGAAGTAGAACGCCCACCCGTCGCCGGTCCCGAGGCACTCGATCTGGCCCCACGCGTCGGCGATCCCGTCGATGCCCATCAGGACGGCGCCGGGCAGCTTCCGCCTCGCGTAAGAGCGCGCCTTCTCGAGGTCGCGGAAGGCGGTGTAGCCCTTCGGCTTCTTCTTGCGGGGCGGCGCCTTGAAGGCCGCGATCGCTCCTTGGTTCGCCTGCTTGGCGGGGTCGACTCGAGGCGCCTTGTCCGGCGTCCCGTCCGGCAGCCGCGAGTAGCGCACGATCACGTCTTTCTCGACCTTGTGGGTGGCGGCGTTCATCATGTAGACGTCGCCCCCGATCGTGATCTGCCAGAAGAGGGGGTTCTCTTGGTACCGGTCGTCCTCGGCATTCACGAGCGTAAACGAGAACGGCCGCTTGCCTTTCGACCCGTGGTCGGACGGCTCAAGCGACACGCCGAGATCCGCCAAGTCGCGCATCGCCTCGTCGTTGTCGGTGAACCGTCCGGTGATGACCGGCGTGTCCTTGGCGGTCTGGACGTACTCCTTCAGCGGGCCGACGATGTAGCCTTGGCACTCCGCGATCATCGCCGCGACGTCGCTCCGCTTCGAGTAGAAGTGGTAGACCCAGCCGTCGGCCGCGGGGTTCTTCGGGTCGCAGAGCGCCGAGCCCGTGATGTCGGAACGGCCGGAGAGGCCGATCATCTCCGCGTCGGGATACTCCTTGCGCACGGTGTCGATGACCTGCCCGAGGTAGGTCCCCGCCGTGTCCTTGTAGCGCTCCGGGACCTGGGCGGCCCCGACCCGAGGCTGGGCGGCCCCTCCGACGGCGAACAAGAGAAAGGCGAGGCTACTCCTCATCGCTGGACTGTAGCTTCGCGAGGATCGAGAAGTCCTCGAGCGTGGTCGTGTCGCCGCGCACCCCCTGCCCCGCCGCGACCTCGCGCAGGAGCCGCCGCATGATCTTGCCGGATCGAGTCTTCGGGAGGGAGTCGGTGAAGCGGATCTCGTCGGGGCGGGCGATCGCGCCGATCGCTTTCACGACGTGCTCCCGCAGCTCCTCCTTGATCCGGTCGGAGGGGGACTGCTTCGCCTCCAGCGTCACGAACGCCGTGATGCCCTGGCCCTTCATCTCGTCGGGCCGCCCGACCACCGCGGCCTCCGCGACGACCGGATGGCTCACCAGCGCCGACTCGACCTCCATCGTCGAGAGGCGGTGGCCGGCCACGTTGATCACGTCGTCGACGCGCCCGAGCACCCAGTAGTAGCCCTCGCGGTCGCAACGCGCCCCGTCGCCGGTGAAATAGGCGCCGGGCACCTGGCTGAAGTACTGGCTCTTGTAGCGCTCCGGGTCGCCATGGATCGTGCGCAGCATCGCGGGCCAGGGCTTGCGGATGATCAGGTAGCCGCCTCCTCCCGCCGCGACGGGCTTGCCCGCCTTGTCGACGACCGCGGCGTCGATGCCGGGCAGGGGGAAGGTGGCCGAGCCGGGCTTGGTGACGGT